>NZ_JACJPL010000018.1:0-300000 GCF_014696065.1 Leptolyngbya sp. FACHB-261
GGGCAGTCCTCGGTGGCAAGCAAGGCAGCTGAGTGCGCGGCAGCGGTGGGAGATTGAGCAGAAGTTGCCCGCTAACCTCCCCGATGCCCAACTCATCGACTCCATTCAGCTGAGAGATCTACTAGAAGCCTTGCACCAGTGGTCTCAGGCCAAACTGCCAGCAGCAGAGCGGGTGCCGTTGAGCGATGCAGTGGAGGAGCACATCATCAGTCGTTTGCTGCACTCGCAGACCATGCTCAAGATTGAGAATGCTTGGGGCTTGCCTCTGTTCGCTCTGCTCAAAGCCTCCTATGCCCCTCAAGGACTCGAAGAACGGGTCTTTACCTCCGTTGAAGACACGGCTAACTACTTCCGCCTGATGAAAGAGTGGGCCAATCGTTCTCCTCACACCATGCGCATTATCGAAGAGTTAGATGTGCCTCTAGAGCGGCTCGAAGAAGCTATGAATGAGCTCGATATCTTGGTCCGTTCCTGGGCTAATCGTTATCATCAAGCAGGCAGCAAAGCCATGACTATCCAAATGGCTTTTGGTGAAAAATAAGCTTCATTTACAGCCTATTAGGCTATCGCTCGTTTCTGGCTCGTTATTGCAGCCCAACAGCCCAAGTTTTTGTCTACTTAATAATGAATTAGCCTTAAGAGTGCTAGCTCTTATGATTTCTATTAGCTAGTTCTAGTGCTAGCACGCTATCAACCTCTAATTTGAGATTAAAGCCAACTAGTTGCTTAGCAGTTGCTTATGTTCGCTCTGGCTGAGCCCAGTTTTTGTTGCCCAGATGAGTCCGAGAATCTCTAGATTTAGCGCGAGCATCAAGTTGGATGCCTTTAGTACACAACAGTCGAGGCAGCGTTCGCTAGTTAAGCAAAAAGCTTGGGAGATGGCGCAGTGTTGCAGGAAATCAAAATTACTGGTTACTGGTTATTGGCTCACAGTCTAAGCTGCGCCTTACTCAGTCAGCCGGTACTAGCGCAGACCAGCTTGAGCGTGCAGTTGGGCGCACTGGTTTCGCCGCCCTCCCTTCGCCTCGCCGCGCAGACTCCCTCTGCCAATACACTGCCCCCGCCCCTCCCAGCTCCCACTCGTCCCATTGAGCTGGAATTCCGACGACCGGAGCGTTCAACTGAGGCAGGGCAGTATTTAGTTTACGTTCCTGCTGCCAGTGGGGCCTTGCTCAGCCGAGTTCGCACTCTGGTTCCTGACGCCTTTGCCACGCAATTGGGGGGGCGCAGTGTGGTTCAAGCTGGGCGCTTTGCGCAGGAAAATAACGCCCGCAGTCTGGTGCAGGCACTCGCTCAGGCAGGCGTCTCTGCTCAAGTGATTCGCTTGGCCCAACTGGGGATCACAGCCGGATCTGCCCAAACTTCTGGCCAAATACCTGGCCAAATACCCGGTCAAGCACCTGAATCGCCATCTAGCAGTTCTGAAGCCCCCGAAGCAGCTTCTGGCTCAGCCACTCCAGGTGTTCCCCCTCTCGCTTCGGCCTCCGAAGCCAGCCGCATCTGCCCTCAAGGTTTAGTGATCAACGGCTCCCCGGGGCAAATGATCCAGGTCGTTGTCTTGCCCGCCGGTTCAGGGGAACCAATTGTGCGGCAATTCACGCTGGGGCCTCAATCCGCTCTGCGTTGCTAAGGTTTTATGCGTTCTGCTTTACAGCCCTTGCGCGCTCCGCGCCGATCAACGCCATCTAGGCGACGCCGAAGTCCATCCAGATCCCCTCACTCCCCAACAAGGAGAGAAGCCAGAAGTCTAGCGACGCCTGCGTCTCTCAGGCGGCCCCTCAAGAGATCCCTCAGTCCAGCCCGCTTGCTCGCGGCCCGCTTAATCGTGACCTGGGCAGTATTGATGCTGGCTGTCACGGTGCTGGTGCTGCGGCTGGTCCAGGTTCAGGGGTTCCAGGCTTCAGATCTACGTCGTCAAGCTCAAGCTCAACAAACGGCCAGCCTTCAAACCTTAACCCCCCGTCGTCCCATCGTGGATCGGCAGGGTCAAGTGCTGGCGATGGACGAATTAGTCTACACCCTCTACGCCCACCCACCACTGTTTCACGCTGCCCTCGCCCATTTAGCGAGTGTTTTAGCGCCCTTGTTGAACCGTTCTGAACTAGAGCTGAGCACTCAGTTGCAGCAACCGGAAACGACCTTAACCTTGGCCTCAACCCTCTCGGAAAGCCAAGCTAAACGCATCGCCGCGCTGCAACTGGCGGGGCTAGAACTGGTGCCGAAATGGCGGCGGCGCTACCCCAACGGCGAGGTAGCTGCCACAGCTCTGGGGTACGTGGACCTAGACCACCAAGCCCAAGCGGGTCTCGAACTCAGCCAAGCGGCCCTGTTGCAATTACCCGCCCCCCAGATCCAGGCGCGCCAAACCGGGCAGGGGCTATTGGAGAGCGCTAGCTTACCAGCCGGTTTTAGTCGGATTGACACCAGCCAACTGCAGCTCAGCCTGGATCTCAACTGGCAACGCCTCACTCAAAATTTGCTGCACCAGACCGTGACTCAATATGCGGCCAAGCGGGGCTGTGTCATCGTCATGGATCCGCTGACGGGCGAAATTCGGGTACTGGCCAGCGAACCCACCTACAACCCTAATCATTACTACGACGCAGCAGTTGAACAGTTCAAGACTTGGGCGGCTACCGACTTGTTCGAGCCCGGTTCTACCTTCAAGCCCATCAACCTGGCAATTGCGCTAGAAGCAGGGGCCATTCAGCCCAGCGATCAGGTAGAGGACAGTGGCCGAATGACCGTTGCAGGAGAGCCAATCGAGAATTTTGACTATGCCACAGCTGGAGCGGTTGGGCCTTCGAGCCTCACCGACGTTCTGCGCCGCTCTAGCAATGTCGGTATGGTGCGCATCATGCAACGTCTGAAGCCAGAGACTTATTATAGTTGGTTGCGCTGGATTGGTTTAGAGCAGCCGACCGGCGTTGACCTGCCCCTGGAAACAACCGGTCAATTGAAGCCTGCTGAGGAGTTTTTGAACTCAGGACTGGAACCAGCTGTCGCCGCGTTTGGCCAAGGCTTGGAGTTGTCTCCGCTCAAACTGATCCAGTTGGCAGCAGCAGTAGCGAATGGCGGTTGGCTCATACGCCCTCATTTAGTGACGGGTTTGCGTCGGGCCGATGGGCCAACTCATTGGCAGCCGGAGGAGCCACCAGCCCGACAAATCTTTTCACCCACTTCGACCCAGGCCGTTATGGCCATGATGAAAGCCGTGGTCGAGCAGGGAACTGGGCAGAGCGCTCGCTTGCCGGGTTATTCTTTGGCAGGCAAAACGGGAACCGCACAAAAGGCAACCGCGGACGGCCAATATGGGACAGCACCGATTGTCAGTTTTGTCGGGTTACTTCCCATTGAGGCACCGTGCCTTGCCATTTTGGTTGTAGTCGACGAACCGCAAGGCGATGATGCCTCCGGCTCTACGGTAGCAGCACCACTCGCTAAGGCTGTATTGGAGCAAATTCTAGCAGTGCAAGGAATTGCCCCCGCCCCGCCTTCTAACGCTGCTCCTACCCCTACTGCGCCTAAACCGACAGCAGCCTCTGCGCCTGAGGCAAGCCCTAATGCACCTAACTCTGATACAACTAGGGCTGATGAGATTAGCGCTGATGAAATTAGTGCCGATGAGACGGGCGCTGAAAGCCAGTTTTAAGTGCTTTGGCTTTTCAACTCTTAATAGTTCATCGTCCCATCGTCAATGATTGCCAACTACTGAGAGCATTTAGCCGATCTAACATCACGACACAAATATTCCAGCTAATTTCAAACCAAGTTAACGGCAGCGTTTCAAACTTGTTTCCAGTTTTGCTCCTCGTAAGAACTACAGAAATTTCTCCGAGCAGTGTTAGGAAAATCACTTAACAAGCTAGTGACGATCATTACTCATTTCTGGGAATTCTTATTTCTGCAGCGTGATTAGAAGAGCAAAATTTGACCTGTTCTCCTTTTAGAGCTATACCCAGCTTCATAGGTTACACAGCTAGAGCTAAGACCACTGCTCGGCTTATTGCAATTTGCCCCATTCCGAAAGTGCCGCTGCAAATGTGTCTCTCCTTGTGTCGTTCCTGTTGATTTAGAACTTCCAATGCCAAGTCCTCAACGATTGAATCACAGCAGAGCAATTGCACTGCGGTTTGGAAGACCAGCCCATGCATGATGCCAACCAATCTCCCTTTGAGCCTTTGTCAGATCAAGTGCGACCAGACCAAAAGCAACCAGACCAAAAGCTACAGGACCATTGGCAAGCAGCCCTCAACCAAGCTCAAGAACGGGAAGCCAAACTGCGCTGGCAACTAGAGCAGAGTGAGCAGCGCCGCAAGCAAGCGATGTCCCGAGAATGGGCATTGCGAGCACTATCTTTGCTCTCGCAGGATTGGCAAATTGCGTTTCTAGTGGCGATGGCAGCACTAGAGGTCTATCCCAGCATTGAGGCCCAAAACAGCCTGCGGCGTATTCTCGCGGGTCCCCGTTTGCGTGCCCAGCTCAGTGGTCATGCCAATCAGGTTTGGCAGGGGGCTTGGAGTCCTGATGGTCAACTGATCCTGACGGTTAGCAACGATCACACGGCCCGACTTTGGCATGGTGTGACTGGGGAGGCGCTTGCCGTTCTTACTGGTCATGAGGGTGCAGTCTGGCAAGGAGCTTGGAGCCCTGACGCTCAGCAAATCCTGACCGTGAGCGATGATCACACGGCCCGGCTGTGGGATCGTAGTGGTCGGCTTTACCGTTGTCTGGAGCAGCATCGAGGCCCGGTAAACTGCGGGATCTGGAGCCCCGATGGCCAAGGGTTAGCAACAGCCAGCAGCGATCGCTGCATCCGACTCTGGGACTCCCAGGGCCAGGAGACCATGACCTTAACCGGGCATCAAGCGGCAATCTGGCACTTAGCTTGGCAACCGGGTCGTCAGCGGCTAGTGAGTGTCAGCTCCGATCACACAGCTCGGCTGTGGGATCTTCAGCAGGGCCAGCTCACGGTTTTAGTTGCCCATGAAGCTGCGGTTAATTATGCAGAGTGGAGCGCCGATGGGCGACGGCTGCTCACGGTTGGCGAGGACTGCACGGTTCGCCTCTGGTCTGAGGCTGGGGAGGAGCGAGCCGTTCTACAAGGCCACTCCGATCTGGTTTCCCATGCCACTTGGAGCAGTGATGGCTCAACGATTTTGACCGCAGAGGCCGATGGCACCGTCTGCCTCTGGGAAGCAGATGGTAGCCTGCGAACCACGATTCAGGCTCACCAAGGTGCCGTTAATCAAGCCATTTGGAGTCCCGATAGCAGCCATTTTCTGACGGTCAGCAACGACCACACAGCTCGCCTCTGGGACGAGACCGGCCAAGCCTTAGCAGAACTGCACGGCCATCACGATTGGGTCAACCGAGGTGCCTGGAGCCCAGCCGGGGACCGCTGTCTAACCTTGAGCAATGATGGCAATGTGCGTTTGTGGGAGGCCGCCTTCCAGGAAGTGGCGCTGCTCGATCAGCACCGGGGACCAGTTTGGACAGGCAATTGGAGCCCCGATGGCAGCCTGCTCTTGACCACCAGTGACGATCGAACCGCTCAGATTTGGGCTAGTTCAGAGCAGACTTATGACCTAATTCAAGTTTTGAGCGAGCATACAGGTCCTATTTGGAACGGCAGTTGGAGCCCGGACAGCAGTCGGCTCCTCACTGTTAGTGATGATGGTACAGCTTGCCTGTGGGACCGCACTGGTCAGTTGCAACTGCGTCTGGTCGGCCATCAGGGACCTATCTGGAACGGGGCATGGAGCCCAAACGGCCAGCAGATCCTCACGGTCAGCGCTGATCAGACCGCACGGCTATGGGAGACCCGACAAGGCCAAGAACTCTGCCAATTGCAAGGCCATCAAGCCTCGGTCTGGCACGGAGCCTGGAGTCCCGATGGTGCACAAATCCTGACCAGCAGCTTGGACAACACGGCTCGTCTCTGGCATCTGCACAACCCAGCACAGGCAGCGACCCAACTGCATGGCCACCAAGGTTCGGTCTGGCATGGAGCTTGGAGCCCGGATAGTAGGCGAGTTTTGACTGTCAGTTTTGATGGCACCGCTCGACTTTGGGACCGCACTGGCACCGCCCTGAGTACCTTACAAGGTCATCAGAATTCTGTCCTACATGGAGCCTGGAGCCCCGATGGCAGCGCGATTTTGACCGTGAGCGCTGACCACACGGCCCGGATCTGGGATGCTGAGGGCAATTTAGTCACCTGTTTGCAAGGACACCAGGATGTCGTGCGCTACGGCGCTTGGAGCCCTGATAGCCAACAGGTTGTCACGGTGAGCGACGACCATACAGCCCGGATCTGGCGCCGCGAGGGACAGGAGCTAGCCCAGCTCCAGGGACATCAGAGCGCTGTGGTTCACGCCAGCTGGAGCCCTGATGGTCAGCTAGTCCTGACGACCAGTTCTGACCAGACAGCACGCTTGTGGTACGCAACGGTTGAGGGCTTGTGGCAGCTGGCCCGTCCCTACCGGATTCGCTCGCTCACCACCCAGGAGTGCCAACAGTTTCTGGGCTTATCGCAGCAAGAGTACCAGCAGTTGATTTGCAGTTAGTTTGGTTAATTTAGTGATTCAGTAGTTGCTCAGCAGTTGCTCACTAGTCACTGAGCAGCTGACCAGAAGCCCAGTTTGATGCAGAGTGATTAGGCCAGCTGAAGAAAGGCCCGGATGGCCATCACTCATGATCGTTTAACATTTATGAACTGGGCCGATGGTTCTAATGAGGACAACATGGACAACCCAAGAGCCGATGCAACCGTTAGGGATCCTGGTGCAGCAACCCAAATGCACTGGGCCTGTGCACTCTCCAAACGTGCATCCCTTGAGGCGGCTGTTGCCGAAGTTGCTGACCAGGCCCAACAAGACTTAGGCCCCTTTCCCCCGCACTTAGGGCTATTCTTCGTCTCCAACACGTTTAGCAGCGACTATCCTCGCCTGCTGCCTCTGCTGCAAGAGCGCTTCCCCGACACTCTGTTGCTTGGTTGCTCTGGTTCTGGAGTTTTGGGTGCAGGTCACGAAATCGAGGGTGAACCGGCGCTCTCCCTCACCCTCGCCCATCTGCCTGAAGTCAACCTAACGCCTTTTTATCTGAGCGGTGAAACCCTGCCTGACCTCGACTCGCCACCGGAGCGTTGGGTTGAGCTAGTGGGGGTGCCTCCCCGTGACCAGCCTCATTTCATCCTGCTAGCCTCTCCTAGTTCAGCGGTGACTGACCTCCTGCAGGGGCTCGATTTCGCTTATCCCAGTGCCGTTAAGGTCGGCGGCTTAGCCAGCGGCGGTCGTGCCCTCGAAAGTTATGGGCTGTTCTATAACCGGCTAGAGCACACCGGCATTCTAGGCTTGGCCTTGACCGGCAATATTGCTGTTGAGTCTGTGGTCGCTCAGGGCTGTCGTCCGATTGGTGAGACGCTTCAAATCACCGAAGTTGAGCGCAACAACATCATTGTCAAACTCGATAGTCGCTCTCCCTTGGAAGTGTTGCAGGAGACGGTAGCATCTCTCAGCGAGGCAGACCGGCAATTGGCCCAGCAAGCGCTGTTCGTTGGTGTGGCCACAGACCCCTTCAAGCTGAAGCTGGAGCATGGCGATTTTTTGATTCGTAACCTGATGGGGGTGGACCCGCGATCTGGAGCTTTGGCGATAGCCGATCGGGTTCGCCCTGGTCAGCGCATTCAGTTTCACCTGCGCGACGCCCGAACTTCAGCGGAAGATCTTGAGTTAGTGCTCAACCGCTTTTTGCGGAGTCGCTCTGACCGGGAGCCGGTAGGCGCTCTGATGTTCTCTTGCGTCGGTCGGGGCGCTGAGCTCTACGACGAAGTTGACTTCGATTCGAACCTGTTCAGCCGTCATTTCCAGGATGTGCCGCTTGGTGGCTTTTTCTGTAACGGCGAAATCGGTCCAGTAGGAGGCACCACGTTCTTACATGGCTTTACCTCTGTCTTCGGTATCTTCAGCCCAGCGGCGCCTGAGCCAGACGAGCCAACGACTCACCTGTGACGCGGCAGATGCGCCACTCATTCATGATCTGCGCGCCACAGCGCTGGTAGAAGCCGATTGCAGGCTCATTCCAATCCAGCACCGACCATTCCAGGCGACCGCAGCCTCGCTCTACGGCCAGCTGTGCCAGGTGGGTCAGCAGCGCTTTGCCAAGCCCTAAGCCTCGATACTCCGGCTCAACAAATAGGTCTTCGAGGTAAATGCCGGGTGCGGTCAAAAAGGTGGAATAGTTGTGAAAAAACAAGGCGAAGCCAACGCTTTTGCCTTCTACTTCCGCCAGGATCACTTCAATATAAGCTCGGGCTCCAAACAGGTGTTCATGCAACTGCGTCAGGCTGCCGGTGACTTCATGAGACAGTTTTTCATAGGCCGCTAATGCCTTGATTAAGTGAAAGATAGTCTCGGTATCATCGGGCGTTGCGGGACGAAGCGTGTAAGTAGCGGACATAGCACCAGACATAATGGCAAGCACTGAGCAAACAGTTTCCTCATCATGCCTGCTCCATCGTGATCTGAATAGTCTGAGTAATCTGAATCGAACGGCTGCTCGCCGCTTCAACCCACAATCAAAAAGCCCTGCAAGAAAAAGCCCTGCAAGTCTGAATCACTTGCAGGAGCCTAAAGGGAGAGGAACAGGAGCTGATCGGCAATCAGTAGTGATTACCCACTTTGCGGTGGTGCGTAGCCGTTAAACCCTCGGGGTGCGAGACCTTGCCCGACTCCACCACGGCGTAGACAATCCAATGGTCGGCTGTCTCCATTCGGCTTTGCACCTGGCACTCCAAATAGGCCAGGGCTTCGGCCAGGATCGGGCTACCATTGGCGGCCTCATAGGTTTTTACGCCAGCAAAGCGGTCTTCTCCGGGTGCAAATCGACGCAGGAAGTGACGCATGAGCGGCAAATAGTTGCCTTCTTCGAGCACGTTAAGCACGAAGCGGTCGTTAACCTGCATCAGCGACTCAATAGCACGGTCCTTAGCCACAGCAATACTGACACCCAGAGGCTCAAAACTGGCTTGAGACACCCAGGAGGCAATCATGGCACTGCTGACCCCAGCCCGACGAGCCGTGATCAAGTAAAGCCCACCGGCTAAACGGCCCACGGCCTTGTCTAGGTCATGGCTCAGGGACTTTGACTGTTGGATCAGCTTATCGCGGCTGAGTACTTGAGCCAGGTCAGTCCCGGCTTCTTCCAACACTTGCAACGTGGCGTTGGAGGGCTCGGTTTCAATGCGAATTGGCTCAAATGCCTGGATAAAGCCAGCATCTTTGAGTTGGTTGGCAATCAAGGTAATGGATTCGTCCTGGCCACCGCAGGATTCGAACAGGCCCGCCAGTTGCTTTTTATTGCCTGCCGCCAGAATGCTGCCGAGCGCTTGATAAGCCAGGTTGGGTCCCTCGCCCATAGCAGGCGGGGTACTCAACACAAAACCCGCTACCCGGCTGAGCACCGCCTGAATCTCATGGTCATCAGTGGAGCCTAGATTGATCATCTCAGTAGCCACACCGGCCTTGCTGATCCCGTGGGCAATCGCCTGAGCTAAGGACGCACTGTGCCCGTAGTCTGCAATGTAGAAGACTGCAACTGTAGTCGTGGCCTGATCTTGCTTCTGGCTCCAATCGCGATAGCGCCGAGTTACCTCGACCACGTTGTTGCGGATCAGGGGGCCGTGTCCCGTGGCCAACATACTGATACTGAGCGGCTCCATACGCTTGAGCGCAGTCAGAACCGAACGGGCGTTGGGTCCCATCAAGCAGTCGTAGTAGTAGCGCAGGTCAGTTTCAAACTCGGCCAAGTCATCATCTGCCAGACGCTCACTGCAATAGTGGGCACCAAAAGCATCACAGGTGTAGAGAATTTCGCTGGCTGGGTCGTAGGTAAAGATCGTGTCTGGCCAGTGCAAATTGGGGGCCATGATGAACTCTAGACAATGGCCATTGCCCAAATCTAATTTGTCACCGCCCTTCACGACCTGTAGTTTGAAGGGTCGGTGGATCATGTTTTCCAGAAATTGCCCCGCAATTTTGGAGCAAACCACTGTAGCATTCGGTGCTAATTCTAATAGCGTGCCGATCAAGCCACTGTGGTCCGGCTCAGTGTGGCTAGCAATAATGTAGTCAATTTGAGCCGGGTCGATTTGTTCGTGGAGCGAAGCCAAAAAAGGCTCCCGAAACTTCTCGTGGGAGGTATCAATTAAGGCAACTTTTTCGCCCTTAATTAAAAAGGCATTGTATGTGGTGCCATGTTCTAGGGCGTACTCAATATCAAACCGTTCGCGGTCCCAATCCTGGGAGCGGAACGCTGTGGTTGCGACACCAATTTCTGCAACCTGAACCGTTTTGAGGCTCTTTTTATCAGTCAGCATCACCATGATGTTGCATCCTCTCCAGCTCGGGGTTAGTAGTGGCTACCAGATTTGCGATGGTGAACCGCAGTTCGGCCCTTTTCATCAAAAACTTTGCCGGTATCGGCTGTGCAATAAAGCAGCCAGTGATCGCCGCACTCCATCATCTGAGTCACGGTGCATTCGAGATAGGACAACGAATCTTTTAAGATCGGTGCGCCGTTTGTTGCCTCTTGGGTTTCAATCTCTGCAAAGCGGTCTTCGCCAGGGCCAAAGGGCTTGAGGAAATGCTTCATCAAGCCAATGTGGTTGCCATCGGCCAAGGCATTGAGCACGAAGCGGTCACCGGGATACATCAGAGAGCCGACTGCCCGCTCTTTGGCCACGGCAATAGTCAAACCGGGGGGGCTAAAGCTCGCCTGCACCACCCAGGAGGCCAACATGGCACTGCGCACGCCATCGCGATTGGCAGTTACCACATAGAGGCCATTGGAAATGCGGCCCACTGCCTGCTCGGTATCGGTTGCGGGCTTCCGGCCTTGCTTGGCTTTGCGAGTCTTGCGTAGCGCTTGGCCAAAGTCAGTACCAATTTCTTCGCAGGTCTTGAGAACAACCTCGGTCGGTTTGAACTTCACGCGCAAGGGCGGAAAGCCAAAGGAGAAACCAGCGTCCTGAAGCTTGCTCTCCAACAGATCAATCGCCTCACCGCTCCAGCCAAAGGAGCCAAACACGCCTGCCAGTTGGCTCTTCTGAGCTGTGGCCAGAACAATGCCCAGGGCCGTCTGTACAGGGGTGGGAGCATGACCGCCCAGGGTTGGGGAGCCAATAATAAAGCCTGCCGAACGCGCAATGGCTTCGCGAATTTCTTCCGAGTCAGCAAACTCGCAGTTGATCATCTCTACGGCAGCGCCGGTGCGCGTGATGCCTTGAGCAATCGCTTGAGCCAGGGTGGCAGTGCTGCCATAGGCCGAGGCGTAGAGCAAGGCCACGCTGGTGGTACGGCTGTTTTGCTCGTTCAGCCAGCCTCGGTAACGATTGGTCAGCTCATGCAGGTTGTAGCGGCTCAGAGGGCCATGCCCGGTGGCGTAAGTCGTGGCTTCTAAGGGAGTAATGCGATCCAAGATTTGCGTGACTCGCTTGGCATGCGGCGCCATCAAGCAGTCAAAGTAATAACGCAAATCGACCTCGAAGCTGGTCATGCCTTCATCGAAGACCTGATCTGTGCACAGGTGTGCGCCAAAGAACTTGTCGGTGTAGAGGATGCGTGTGCGCGGATCAAAGGTCATCAGACCATCGGGCCAGCGAGGGGTGGGAGCCGGGATAAATTTCAGCTTGTGGCCTTCACCTAAATCCAGAACTTCATCACCACGTACCGCTTGAATCTCAGGCAGTTGGGGCAACTCCCGCAACAGCTCACGCAGAGATTGTTCGGCTGGTCCTGAGCAGAGAATTTTTACTTGAGGGGCCAGGGCCAACAAGGCTTCTAGAGTACGGGCGCGGTTTGGGTTGACATGTCCCAAAATCAGGTAGCGCAGCTGGGCCAGGTCTATCCGCTCCTGCAGGGCTTCGAGAAACAGGGCTGTGAAGGTCTCGCCAGGGGGATCAAACAGGGTCAGGCTGCCATCAGCGCTGCGAATCAGATAGGAATTGGCGGTGGTGCCGTGTTGCAGGGCGTACTCAATCTCAAACTTGATGCGCTTCAAGCTGCGACAGCGCAACACGGTTGTGTCAATACCAATCGGTAAAACCTGGACGTTACGCTGCTGTGGCTGAGCGATCAGTGAAACCATCAGTCTTGCCTCAGTTCCAAAGATTTATCAAGAAGGTTTGTTGAGAACTGTTACCTTCTTTGCTTTCAACTTAGTCCTTTTTTGTTCAGCAGTCCAATTAGAAAATGCGATGGCTGAGTTTAGAAAGATTGCGAGAGATTAGTTGTCAAAACCAGAGGACTGGAGTAGAAAGGGGCTAGCCAATCTCAGAAAACACTAAATCTAGGGTTCCGGTACGTCAGGGTGTCTTCGACGCTCGTGGTTCGTTTGGTCCTCACAACCAGTCATCGGTGATTTTTCTATGGCAACTCAACCTTCAGCGGCTTCTTCCAAGCTCCCCTCCACGATTTCGTCTGTGCAGTCCGAGCAGCTCGATACTGACCGCGAACTGCTATTAGATATTCGACGCCGACTGTCTCTCTTGATCAACACCCGAGACCGGCAGGCAGTGACTACAGCGATGTATCACCTGCTTCAATCTGCGACCTTGCTGCAACGGGTATCGGCAACGCAACAAGGTAAATAACTAGACCTGTTTTCAGGGACCTGATTAAAGGGACCTATTTAAGCTTAGCGAATGGAAGGGAGACTTCTCGGCCTCCCTTCCGGAAAACCGACCCTAATCAGTACGGCTTACCGTGTGCCTTCTGGGCGACGGTCGGGCATCATGGACGGTGAAAAATCCAACCGATGATGGACTGGGACTGCCGCTATGCTGGAACAGGGCACAATCAGTATTCATACTGAAAATATCTTCCCAATTATCAAGAAGTGGCTCTATTCAGATCATGAGATCTTTTTGCGGGAGCTAATTTCTAACGGTGTAGATGCCATCAATAAGTTGAAGATGGTGTCTTTTTCGGGTGAGTTTAGCGGCGAGGTCGATACCCCCGAAATCAACATTGCGATTGATAAAGACAAAAAGACCTTGTCGGTTACAGATACTGGCATTGGCATGACTGCCGATGAGGTCAAGAAGTACATCAACCAGGTCGCCTTTTCCAGCGCTGAAGAGTTTGTCGAGAAGTACAAAGGCAGCACCGATCAGCAAATCATCGGTCACTTTGGCTTGGGCTTCTACTCTTCGTTTATGGTGGCGTCCCAGGTTGAAATCGACACGCTGTCCTACCGTGAAGGCGCTCAGGCCGTTCATTGGTCTTGTGATGGCAGCACTGAATTTTCGATTACTGATTCTCAGCGCGATAGTCGAGGCACGACAGTCACCCTGACCCTACAGGATGAGGAAGCTGAGTATCTCGAAGAATCACGCATTCGCCAATTGATCCGCACCTATTGCGATTTCATTCCGGTGCCGATCAAACTCAATGGTGAAGTGGTCAATAAGCAGCGGGCCATCTGGAATGAGTCGCCTAGCAACTTGACCAAGGAAGACTATCTAGAGTTCTACCGCTATCTCTATCCCTTCCAGGAAGAACCCCTGTTCTGGATTCACCTAAACACGGATTATCCCTTCATTGTGAAGGGCATTCTGTATTTCCCGAAGCTAAAGCCCGACGTTGATGTCACGAAGGGTCAGATCAAGCTGTTCTGCAATCAAGTGTTTGTCAGCGACAACTGCGAGGAAGTCATTCCCCGTTTTCTGTTGCCTCTGCGCGGTGTGATCGACAGCTCTGACATTCCTTTGAACGTGTCGCGGAGCTTTTTGCAAGCTGACCGCACCGTGCGTCGCATTGCCGATTACATCGCCAAGAAAGTTGGGGACCGGATCAAGGAACTGTACCGGGATGAACGCGAAGAATATATTCGCTGCTGGCAAGACATCGGCACGTTCATTAAGTTCGGCTCGATTAACGACGAAAAGTTCAAAAAGCAAGTCGAAGACATCCTGGTCTATCGCACTACCGCTAAAGTAGAACCCTCAGAGGCAGAGGCGGCTCCGGTTCAGGTGCAAGTCGAGGGTGAGGATGATGCTTGGAGCGATGTTAAACCTGGTTCGTCTACTAGCGAATCTAACGGCATAACCACCAGTCCTCAAGGCAATTACACCACGATCAAGGATTATCTGGAGCGCAACAAAACGCGCCATGAAAACCGGATTTTCTACAGCACTGACGAGACCAATCAGGCGACATACATTGCCCTACATACTTCACAGGCATTGGAAGTCCTGTTTATGGACTCGTTCATTGACTCGCACTTTGTGGGCTTCCTGGAGCGCGAGTACAGCGATGTCAAATTCTCGCGTGTGGATGCCGATCTTGATGAGAGCCTGATCAACAAAGACAACAACACGGAGTTGGTTGATCCGCGCACCAACAAAACACGCAGTGAACAGCTTCAAGAGCTATTCAGAGATACGTTGAATAAGCCGAAGCTGGTGATCCGTACAGAAGCACTCAAATCGGAGTCAGTTCCAGCAATGGTGCTGCTGCCGGAAGCGCTGCGTCGTCTTCAGGAAATGAATGCCTTGATGATGCAGAAGACGATGGAGTTCCCCGAAGAACACACGTTGCTGATCAACACAGCCCACCCATTAGTGCAACACCTGACCACGCTCAGCCAGGGCAGTGTGATTACCGGCGAAGGCAGTTCTCCCAATCAAGAGCTGGTTTCCTTGATTTGCAATCACATCTATGACCTGGCTCTGATGGCGCAAAAGGGCTTCGATGCGGATGGTATGCGCACGTTCCTAGAGCGCTCCAATCAGGTGCTAACCCAGCTAACCGCTAAGGCGGCGAATGGCTGAGCTTAAAGCACTGTATCCAGCTCAATTCAATCTATAAGCATGAGGGCACCCAACTGGGTGCTCTTTTCTTTGGGAGTTTTTTGATCTCTGGCTAATACCAGTTCACCTTTGAATCGCTACAGATTGACCCCTCCTAACCTCCCCTTAGCAAAGGGAGAAGCTGTAGGCGGTGGGGTTCTGTGAGTAGCTCTCATTGCAGGTAAGTGGGTATCAGCGTGAATTATTCTCTTTGAGTTTGTGCTGCTGATTGTCAGTGAGACGAGGCAGAATGCAGGCTGGGTAACGATTATTTCATTTCCGGCAAATCAGTGGTTGCCACAATTTGAGAAGGTTATGAATGATGTGCTGATGGTTATTTTTGAGCAGAAAAAACCATCAAGATTCAAATGGTGAAAGCTCGTATCAACTCATATTGATGAGAATGAAGTGCTAAGGACACATCGCCTCAAAAATATTCGTTACTGCTGTTTATCTTGATCGTTAATTTTAGCCGTTAATCATTATTGATCCTCTGTAAAAGAATCAGTTAACCTTCCTAGGGAGAGATAGCGAGCTCTAACTTTTATGAGAGGTTTTAAGACTTTGTTTTAGATAAACTCCACACAGGGTCAACTGGTGATTTTCTAAATGTTGCCATGCTTACTGAAAACCGATTGCTTGCCGCCTTGCCCCAAGAGGTGTTGGAGAGATTAGCCCCTCACCTGCAGCTAGTCGCGCTGCAAGCGGGGACCAGGCTTCACGAGGCTGGTGAAACTATCCAGGCTCTCTATTTCCCCATCGATTGCGGCCTCTCAATCACGATCACCATGAGTGATGGCAGGACAGCTGAAACGGGGCTGACGGGCAAGCGTGACGTGATTGGCATCAATGCGATCATGGGCGGATGCACAACCACGCAAACCGCTTACGTTGTACAGCTTCCAGGCAACGCAATAAAGATCAACGCAAACGTGTTGCTGGACGAGTTCGATAGCAATAAGGCAGTGCGCGATGTGCTGTTACGTTACACTCAAGCCCTGATTGCACAGCTTTCGCAGACCACCGCCTGCAATAGCCTGCACCCTTTGGAGCAACGCTTGGCACGCTGGCTACTAGAAGCGCATGACCGCGTTGACAAGAAAAATCTGAGGCTGACGCATGAGCTTCTATCCGAGATGCTAGGCGTGCGCCGAGCTGGAGTTACTCAAGCAGCCCAAAAGCTTCAGGAAAGTGGGTTTATTCAATATGGTCGCGGCAGCGTTCACATCCTCGACTTGCCTGCACTGGAAGAGTTTGCCTGTGAGTGTTTCAGGACCGTCAAAGACGAATACGATCGCTTGATTGTCCCTAGACAACGGTTGTCTAGGGACAATCAAGCGATCAGAAATAGTCAGCAAGCCTTGGCTTGAGGTCTTTCCCCGCTTCTTTCTCAGCTTCTATGGCAGCAGGCCCAGACCCTGCTGGTTCTGCCGATTGCTGGTCCTGATTTAGTTGCTTCCAAGTCATGGCTCGTTAGCTTGTAAGAAGAGGGAAGGGTACCGAGATACGCTCAAACTGAGGCCAAAACCTCAGTACGGAACGTGTTTTTTATTACGATCCCCATTTCAAAATTTCTATGCCCATAGCTCCACACGTTTCTTAAACAAAGTACAACTTCTGAGGGGGAGAACAAAATCCAACCCGCGCTTAAACTGCAACAAGTAGATTCACAACTTAGCCTGAGATTGTTAGATTGACTTCTACAAGTTTGTCCCATCTACTAAGCAAGCCTAATGTGGGGAAACCAATGAGTAGCCTCCGTATTGCAGAACCTATATTTAAGCAAGCGCAGAACGTACGAATTGCAGGACCTAGATTTAAGCAAGGGCAAAACGTATGTTTTATCGGAGGTGTAGGCATAATCAAAAGTTACCAGCCAGATATGGGAACCTGGTCTTATGCGGTGAGGATGGAGCTAGGGCCAGAACCGGATTTTGGCAGAATAGGAGACGAGACAACGGTATTGCTGCTTGAAGAAGACCTTCAAGAGCATTCAGCTTAATTCTCCTGAACACTATTCTGCTTAGACTGTATCTGCAAGCAAGGCTGATTTAGCTGTCTGTTATGCAGGATAAAAAGATTTAGGATAAATAGGAGTTTTATGGGCACTCAAAGAGGGCGCAGGTATAGAGTGCCTGTGCCCTCTTTGAGTGCCCCTATATTTAGCCCCCTAAATCCCCCAACTCTGGGGGACTTTTGCTTTGATTCCCCCCAGAATTGGGGGGTAGAGGGGCTTACTGAGTAAGGCGTGATACTTCTCAGGCAGCCTCTGAGCCGACTCTAAGCTAACTGAGCGGGAGGGAGCCAAGTGCGTCCTAAAGGCAAGCGTGCTCTGTATCACACAAGACAAAACTGACCCAAGGGTTATATAATTTCTTAATAATCAGATATACATTGAAACAGAAGGACATGTGTCAGTGTTACTGATTAAAGTCGCACGTCCCGGTAGTTATGAGAGCTGGCAAGAGATGAACAGGGATGGGAGCAGCCCGGACTAAATGCCAAAAATCCATGTCAGCTTCTTCCCAAGGAAGCTTGGGGAGACAAGGTCGTGGTTGAATGTGCCCTCCGATCAAGTTTTAACGGTGGAGCAATTGCCCAAAACAGGGGACTATCTGGTGTATGGCAGCGAAACTGACTACTGGCAGGTCAAAGCAGTGACGTTAGCGGAGGGAGACTACCGCAGCTATGACGCAAGGATTGAAGCTACGCAAGTATTACCCGAAGACATCTTGCCACTCCCCAGGCACAGGGTGTGGTAGTCATGGTTGGCGTCAGTGACTGGGTGAATAGCGCTTTTGTTTAGTTTGAGGCCGCTGAAACTAGGTTTGAGGGCGACGACATTTAGTTTCATCCCGACAATATTTAGTTTGCGGACGCTGAAACTAGGTTTGAGCACGACAAAACTAGGTTTCAGCGCGCTTTAACTTGATTTCAGCGCGACAGCTTTTAGTTTGAGGGGGATTTAGCTTGATTTTTGGGCTGCGAAGGGTTGTGCAACAGCCACTTACCAGCTATCAGTCAAGGCAGCCTGCCAGAAAAGCTGCAACCAGTTAAAGACTGTAGAGGCTGAGGGAATACTTCTAAGCTTTAGAGCGCAGCACTTTCAACTGCTCCTCAATGATCTGTGCCTGCCACTTAGCATTGCGTTCAATCATTTCGAGGGCACGGGCAGCAGTTGCCTCATCCAGGTTGCGGGTTCGCAGCAACTGAGTCAAGCCGAGCATTGTAGTCAGGGGCGTTCGCAGTTGGTGACCAAGAGTTGCCAGAAGCTCATCGCTGATGTTGCTTGCTATCGCGTTTCCACAACTACAGCTCCGGCTGCAATCAGAGGAGGCAGTACCTTGCTGCGGGTCTTCAGCCCAGGTAGCAACCGTGCGGCTGTCTTGAGTAGTGAACTGCAAATGATCCATCTGAAAATGCTCTTTGTTCTCTCAAGATCCTAAGCGATTCTAAGAAAAAGGCTATAACCCAAGGAGGGGTTTTTAGCTTGACCTTGTGAGCGGACTGATTAATAACCTTCTAAGTACTGGAAAGCCCAGGTTATTGCCGATACTTCTGATTAATTGAACTAACATATCTGCTCTGTGAAAGATGGAAGAAAAGCCTACAGATTGTTTACCTTAGGCAACTATTTGTACTGGCTTTGTCTTAGCTAAAATTTTTGAGATTACTTTTTAATGCTCGTGGCAGCCATCACATTTAGTAAAGTTGTGAGTTCTCACAAAACCTCAAGTAGTATTGAGGGATTGAGAGGTTTTTCCCGATTTAATGAATGGCTTTGGGGGATGCGTCGCCTCAGATTAGACCCTCGAACCAGCTCGACTCCGGTTGTTGCGGTCGCAGTGCCTAGCAATGGCGGGTGATCGAGAACGCATCCTAGCCGCTGGCTGCAAAGGTTATTTGCGCAAGCCCTATGTTCCGGAGGAGGTAGATGCAGTTATTAACCGGGTTCTGCGGCACTTCTACACCGTTCCTTCGAGCTATCGACAAGCAAGCTAAGCAACCGCAATAGAAAGCTATTGCATCTGACCAGTGACTCTGGTAAGTTAATATCTCAATTATTCAAAGGAGCATTTGCCTTACGAAAAAGCCGACCAAAAACTTATGCGCTACCCAAAAGCCTTAGCAACTTCTGGATAGCTAACCCCCCAACTGTTCTATGTACAGTCAGGCGGCTGACAGGTGATTTTAACACCTCATTAGCCACCCCGGCTTGCTATGTCAAACCAGAGGGTGGCTAACTCTTTAGCGGTAACACCCGGTAAGGGCGAGGCAACCTCGCCCCTACCCACAACCGCATTGAAGGCCCCCCTAACCCCCCAATTCTTTAAACCAAAACCTCACCACCTACGGCACCTTCCCTTAGCAAGGGCGAGGCAACCTCGCCCCTACCTGATACCCGAAGCCGCAGGATTTTCAACCCCTCGATTTCAACAACGAATTTCGTAGGGGCGGGGTTTCCCCGCCCGGTGCAACACTACTGGTTCCCTTCTACAACCCGCATTCCCATGCGCCATCTTTCTGCTGTCATTAATCCGCGTCAGCTCAAAATTCTGGCTACCGATATCGCCAACTACTTAGGCATTCCTCAAAGCCTAATTCTGCGCTTCGAGCAGTGGGCCAATGTCTTGTTTGTGCATCGCCAAGATCGCGGTGGTCAATTTATCAGCTATCGCCAACTCGCCTGCTGGCTCGAAGCCTGCATCGCAGCCATCCGCACCTGCCAAACTCATCAAGCCTTGCAAACCCTAGGCCAACTGCTCAAAACCGAAACTCAACGCTTCAACTATCCCCAAGACACCATCGCCTACCTGCGTTGCCTCTGGCAGCAACACAAAGCACAACTCGATCTCAACCTCAACCTGCGCAGTTTCTATACCCCCATTCTCTAATCTCTAAGCCCCATGACCTCTAATCTCTCCCCCGCCCAAATTCGCCTTGCCCTCTGGGACACAATCAGCCGGGATTTAACCCTGCCCGCTCAATCCAAAATTATCTTGTTAGTAATCGCCAATCTCACCGAGCCGCGCAGCTTCAAGGCCCGCATTCCCATTTCCCTTATCGTCGTCCATGGTGGTTTACAGGAATCAGACGTGAGCCGCTTACTGCCAACTTTAGAAGCCAACCGTTGGGTCGAGAAAATGTTAGTGCCCTCTAGCTCAGGTTCTCCCCCGGTTACTCTCTATAACCTGACCCCTCCCTTAATTCGAACTGCTTTGCGCCGCGCTGGCAATTGCTAGTTCCCTATAGCTAATCTCGTCAGGCATAACTCAATCAGGGCTTTGCTAATAATCCTTCCGCAACCCGTTTTAACCGGCGCAGTTGGGCTTGCATATCTTGCTGAGTCAAAGCAGCCGCAAAGGTGTTGAAGCCAAAACGCACCAGCGGATTGGGAATTTCAAACTCAAAACGATTGAGCAGACACGTACCACTGGCCTCTGGCTGGCACTCCCAACGATCGCAGCCACTAAAAAAACCCTGGAATCCCCAAACCACTAGACCCGGTTCGCGTTCTAGTACGACATTTTCCAACGTGGGTTTCAAGATCGGAATCTGCACCACAAAACGGCTGCGAGTCCCCACTTCAGTGCTCCATTGACCCACAGGTTCGCAGCGCAAAGCCGGATTCAGCCAGCGATGCATTAGAGCCTGCTCCGTAATGCATCGCTCAACCAGTGTTGCCGGAGCCGCAATCTGAATCGATTGCTCAAAAACCTGACGACTCAAGGGCTTTTTCTCAAGGTTTTTCTCAAGTGCTTTTTCCTGCCTTTCCCAGGCCAGCTTGCTCTAGTTCAATACGCAAACTCAAACTAAAACGGGTCGGTGGTAAAGCGGAATGCGCACCGTCACAGTCGAACCCAGCCCCTCACCCAAACTGTAAAAATGCACCTCGCCCCCCATCGCCTCCATCAATTGACGGCTAATCGTCAGACCGAGACCCAAGCCGCCATATTGCCGCGTACGAGCGCCATCCACCTGATAAAACGGTTGGAACAAACGCTCAGAGCGTTCTAAAGGAACGCCAATACCGGTATCGCAAATGTAGAGCGTCAGCAGATCGCTTTGCCAACCCACATTCAGGCTGATGCGAATGCTTCCCTCAGGCGTGAATTTAACCGCATTCCCCACCAGGTTGAGCAGCACTTGCAGCAGTCGATGGTGGTCCCCCTGCAAAATTATTTCGTCCTTAAGATTGGGGTGTTCAACCACCAATTCCAGACGCTTATGTTCAGCTTGAGGGCGAACAATCCGCTCCACTTCAGTTAACAGTTCGCGCAGATTCACTGGCCCTGTATGCAATTTCAGATTACCAGCGTCTAGATTCCCTAAATCCAGCACGCCAGCAATACATTCCAGCAGTCGCAACGAGGATTGATAGGCCTGTTCAATAAACTGGCTCTGCTCCTCGCTGCCATCGGTCATACCGTCCAGAACTAACTTCAATAGCCCGATCGTGCCATTGAGCGGCGTTCGCAGTTCGTGAGAAATATTGGCCAGAAATTCGTTGCGAATTCGCTCTGATTCTTGTGCGGCCTGACGCGCAGACACCAATTCCTGCTCGCAGTGGCTCAGCCTCAGGCGAATCAAAGCCATTTGCTCACGCAAACGCTCAACTTGGTCCCAAGGATTGCCCTCTAAAGCGGGGTGACGTATGAGCTGCCGATCGATTCCGGCCAAACCTGAGCCACTCAGCTCGGGTGAGGACGACTCCGAAAATTCCGGTGCGAAAACACCAATCTGGCAGTCCGATGATTCTGGACGGCTGTGTTGACTCTTCATCTGCACTCTGACCGAAGCGACCGCTTGAGGGATGGGGCAATCCTGTCTAATTCAAAGTCTAATTGAGCTGTCTGTGACCTCGACCACAAACTGCGTCAAATTCATACAAAAAATACATATTGTTAATCACTCTCAAGGATGAGGTAAAAGAAGATTGTACTAGCCTAGTCAAGCCGGTCAGAAGGGGAGATCCCCCCCTCTGACCGGCTATATCTAGTGCTATTTCAAAAGCTGGAAGGCTCCACAGAGTCTACCTGGCATCGGTTAGTTTGGCGGATTAAACCATCAAACCCCTCTGCCAGACTCGGGGGTGCCCCACTCAAGCGTCGATGCATACGCTCAATGACTGCTTCAGGAACCTGACGCAAACGGTCTTGGTTTCGTTGCAGACAGAGACACAGGGGCACATCTAACCACCAGCCCAGCACTCCCTCAAATCCGAAATTTCGGGCTTGAACAATCAAGCCGCGACGCTGGCGACGCACCACATTTGTCGCATCGTAGATGACACCCACTTCATCCTTTATCGCCTGATACCAGCGCTGCTCCACCTGCCTCCAGATAGAGTTCCACGGGCCTTGAGTCGATTCGTCGCCAAATAACTCAGCCCGAAGCGCATCTGTCGAAACCAGCAACCATTGCGAGTTTTGAGCATGCAGCATCCGGGCTAAAGTCGATTTGCCACTGGCGGGCAGACCAATCAGAATAATCAGTTGGCTAGGCAATTGGCTGGGTAATTAGCTGGGCAGAGCTTAACCTCTAGCCGCAGCAGGCACGCTACCGTTTTGCTCAAGCTCAGCCTCACTAATGCCAAACACCCGGTTGAAGACCTTATCGACCTTGTAGCCGGAGTCAATAGATTCCAAGGGGTCTTTGCGCAGACGGTGGCGCAGGCAGAGCGTGATCACCTGCTTAATATCACTAACCGTGACTTCGCTACGACCTTCAAAGGCGCACAGAGCCCGAGCAGCCCGATTGGTGACAATATCACCGCGCAAGCCATCAACATCTAGCTCAGAACAAACCTGAGAGATTTTGACCCGCAGATCGTAGGGCACGGTCACAGAGGGCAAGCGCGTTTGTGCTTCAACAATTTGCGCTTGCAGATGGATTTGAGCCTCGCGTTGAGCATCTAAAAACGACTGCGGGTTTTGGTCAAATTCGGTGCGCTGCTCCACAATTTGCACACGCAGGACCGGATCCTTAACTGTGCGAATCTCAGCATGCATGCCAAAGCGGTCTAACAACTGGGGCCGCAGTTCTCCTTCTTCTGGGTTGCCGGAGCCGACCAGCACAAACCGAGCTGGGTGACGAATAGAAATCCCTTCCCGCTCGACCGTGTTCCAACCGGAGGCCGCCGAGTCGAGCAGCACATCTACCAAGTGGTCATCAAGTAGGTTGACTTCGTCAACATAAAGGATGCCCCGGTTAGCTTTAGCCAATAGGCCAGGTTCAAAGGCTTTGACCCCTTCTGCCAGCGCTTTTTCAATATCAATCGTGCCGCACACCCGATCTTCGGTTGCGCCCAGAGGCAAGTCCACCATAGGGACCTGTTTTTTGGCAATTCTTCGTTCCCCAGTAGCAGTGTAGGCGTCATCACCCATCAGCTCGGGATCGGTAGGGCTGGAATTAAAGGGGTCGTCGGCGATCACCTCGATTTCGGGAAGCAGGTCCGCTAACGCACGAATCGTGGTTGATTTGCCGGTACCCCGGTCACCCATAATCATTACCCCACCGACTTTGGGATCAATGACATTGAGAAGCAGCGCCAACTTCATCTCTTCCTGGCCGACGATGGCCGTAAAAGGAAAAACAGCGCGTTGGGCAAGGGCAGGGGTTGTCACAGCAGGCCTCAATCTCAGAAAGGGTGGCAAGGATGCCCTCAGGCATCTCTTATCTTGCCACGAGTTCAGTCCCTGCTTTGAGCTGAGCTCAGTCTCGCAATTCTACCCAGCTCAAGCTCAAGAGCTGCACTTGTAGAGAGGCTTGTAGAGAGTTAGCCCTGCTGCGATCTCATCTCTGTGATCTCATTAGGATTTCAGGTGTGCTTAGCATTTGGCAGGTCTCGCCAATGGTTGAGGAGTCGTTGAAGAGCAATCCTTAGAGGAAGCCGAGCAGTAAACCTGGTTTTAATTCTCAGTAAGGTTTCAGTAACGTTAAAGTGGAGTAGAAGGAAAGGGTTTACCTTTCAATTAGTGAGCATATTTGCGTACAAATGGAAGCCTCAGCGCTTGGCGGCCAGGACTCCGATATTGAAATGATATTGAGGTCGCTGGTTGGCGATTGCAACAGTTTCCCTTAGAGTGATGTGAATGTACCGATCAGTGATGACCTATTAAGAGTTGCCATTAAAGCCAATGCCTAACATTGTGGACAAGGGAGCGTAGCAGTGAGCGCCAGTCCTCGATTGCCGACCACTGCCCAGATCGGTACAGATATTGTCTACATTCCCCGAATTGCTGCTGTAGTTGAGCAGTTCGGCCAACATTTTTTGGATAAAGTTTACACCCCCCAAGAGCAACAAGACGCCAAGCGTTCGGCTCGCCAAATTAACTCTCGTCTGGCTGGACGTTGGGCCGCTAAAGAGGCTGCCGTTAAGGCGCTGGGTACAGGCTGGCGTGGTGTAGGCTATCGAGATGTAGAAATTAAACGTAAGCCCAGTGGTGCACCAACCATCACCTTACACAACCGGGCATTAGCACTCGTTCATACGCGGCACCAAGAAAACTGGGAGTGGCAGGTGAGTTTTAGCCACGATGGAGACTATGCCATTGCGACAGCCATTTTCGCTCCCTCTGTGGATTCGCTGTCCTCTAGCACACCGATATGAGTCCTGAGAATTATCTCAATCATCCGACCTTTGGCCTGTTATCGAGCGTCTGTATCTTAGAGGAGAACCGCCAACTCTTCACCACTCTTTATGCACAACGATTATTCTTTTTAGTTACAACCAGTCCTGATGGTTTAGAGTTCGAGCCTCTGGGTCGAGTGGAGGCACGACTACTGATGGAAAACCATCTGCGCCGACTCCGCCGCAATGGGCAGCAAAATGAATATGCAAAACTCCAAGACACCTATAAGCGAACGTTTCCCTGAGCAATGACTGCGCCGAATGCTCAAGATTTTGCCCCACAAGACCCAATTCAAGACTCAATTGCCCAACGGCTCCAACTGATTCAGGCTCAGCTGCCTCCTCAGGTACGCTTAATTGCCGTGAGCAAACAAGTTTCGCTGGAGAAAATGCGCTTGGCCTATGCGGCTGGTGTGCGCGACTTTGGCGAAAGTCAGGTGCAAGAAGTCGCCCACAAACATTCAGCTCTGAGCGATTTACCTGGGATTCGCTGGCACCTGATCGGACATCTGCAAAGCAACAAAGTTCGTCCGGCCATAGAGCTATTTGACTGGATTCACTCAGTTGATGATTTAAAACTGGCGCAACGCTTAGATCGGTTGGCGGGCGAATTGGGCAAGACCCCTAAAGTTTGCCTCCAAGTGAAGCTGCTGCCAGATCCCAATAAATATGGTTGGGAGGTTGACGCCCTACTCCAGGACCTCAAGCTGTTGAACCAGTGCCAACATTTGCAGATCCTGGGCCTAATGACGATCTTGCCGTTTGGCTTGGCGGCAGAGGAAGCGCTTCGGGCATTTGAACAGGCTCGCGAATTGGCAGACCGCATTCGAGGCTTAGCTCTGCCTCAGATCCAAATGCAGGAGCTGTCAATGGGCATGTCAGGCGATTATCCCCAAGCCGTTGCGGCTGGGGCCACGATGGTGCGCTTAGGGACAATCTTGTTCGGCGACCGTCCCCTTGCAGGCACGAGGTAGGGACGCAGGTCATGCGCCCCTACCTCGTGCCATAAACATCCTTACTGCCTAGCCACTAAGCTACAGCGACTCTGAGCTTGTCGAGCACAGGACGAGTGGAGACAATATGCCGGTCCAGGCCCAGCTTCTCCGGTTCGATCCCTAAGGCCAAGGCGACCAACTGGGGCAGGTGCAGCACTGGCAAGCCCAGCTTGCGACCGATCACCTTTTCTACCTCTGGCTGTCGCGAGTCCAGATTGAGGTGACACAGCGGGCAGGGAGTCACCAAACAATCAGCACCTGCTTCAATGGCAGCCGAGATGTGATTGCCAGCCATAGTGAACGACTGCTCAGTGGCGTAGCTGGAAAGCGGCCAGCCACAGCATTTGGTTCGTCCAGGGTAGTCTACGGGCTCGGCGCCCACAGCACGGAACAGGTTCTCCATTGACTGTGGGTTGTAGGGATCGTCAAAGCGGTTAGTCAGTTGACCCCGCAGCAGATAGCAGCCATAGAAAGAGGCGCATTTGAGACCACTGAGTTTGCGCGTGACGCGTCGCTGGATCTCCTCTAGGCCATAGTCGCCGACCAGAACCCACAGCAGATGACGCACTTCGGTGGTGCCGTGATAGCAGGCACCCTCAGGCTCCAGGAGACGGTTCACCTGATCGACGTAATCGGGGTTGCTGGTCTTGAACCCCTTCAGTCGCTCATCCACATGGCCAATCACGCCTTGGCAAGTGCTGCAATGCGTCAGCATTGGCAGATTCAACTCTTCAGCTAAGGCAATGTTCCGGGCATTCACTGAATCTTCGAGCAGGCGAGAGTCCTCTTTAAAAGTGCCTGAGCCGCAGCAGGAGGCTTTTTTGAGTTCGACTAACTCAATTCCTAAAGCACGGGTGAGTTCAGCAGTTGATAAATACAGTTCCCGGCAGGCGCCCTGAGCAACACAGCCGGGGTAGTAAGCGTAGCGGTGCGACATAGGTTTAGTCTTTTAAGTTTTCTTGTTGTTCGACGGTTTCAATTAGCTTGCGCACAGCTGGCGTTCCTTCTGAGCGATCAAAGCGCCAGGGAAACTTACGATTGCGCAGCATTGCTAAGCCTAAGGGCACTAAGCTAAACAGGCCCTTGAGGTCGCGGAAGGAGTTCCCTAAAACCGTTAAGCCAAAGCGACGTTCATCAACCCAACCACCCTGCTTAACTAGGTCAACCATCGTTTTACGGTGGCGAATTGCGCGGGCAGTTTGCGGGGTTGGGTCTACTGGCATTTGATCGCGCTGCAAAATCTCGTTCTTGATTTTGCCAATTTGATCCATTGGCGCGACATCCATCGGGCACACTTCATTGCAGTAGAAGCAACGAGTACAGCCCCAGACGCCAGCTGTTCCTTGGCTATAAGTTTCAAGGCGAGCTTCAGTTGCAGTATCTCGGGAATCGGCAACCCAGCGGTAAGCCTTTGCCAAGGCATGGGGCCCGACAAAAGTCGGATCGACCTCACGGGCATTGCACTCCGAGTAACAAGCTCCACAGAGAATGCAATTTCCCATCTGGTTGAGACGGTCTCGATCTTGAGGGCTCTGCAAAAATTCCCGTTCGGGTACCTGGCGTGCAGCTGTACTCACATAGGGTTGAACTGCCTCCAAGTTGTCCCAAAACGAACTCATGTCTACAACTAAATCTTTGATGACCGGCATGTTACCCATAGGCGCGACCGTAATTACAGGGTCTTCGCCGGGTTTTACCTGTCCCAAGCTTTCGAGGCGCTGTACTTCACCAGCTACATTTTCTTTGCAGGCTAAGGCAGAACGTCCATTAATCCGCATTGAGCAACTGCCGCAGATTGTGTTGCGACAGTTTTTACGGTAAGCCAAAGTACCGTCCTGGCTCCACTTGATCTGGTTCAGACAATCCAGGATTGTGTTGGCTGGCTCAACGTCCAAGTGGTAGCTGGCAAGGTGCGGAGACTCGCCCCGATTCTGGCGGATGACCTTAAACAAAACTTTCATAGCGACTTAACAGGCTGAAACAGCCGATGCAAACAGGGACTTGCTGATCTGGTCTTAGCTCTGGCTAGGATAGCCTCTCAGAAAATTCCTGTGTCTCTTAAGGTTTGGTGAAAAGTTTGATAAAGGGTTTGAGGCAACGCTTCCATCGGGGTTCAACCAAAGGTTGGCCAGAGGTTCAACAAGATTGCCAACGCTTGGACAAAGATTTGAGCGCCTAGCTAAGCATTGCTCAACCGATTGAGCTAACCGATTGACCTAACCCGTTGAGCTAACCTGTTGAGCAACGGACAGACCAACTCACGGTTATTGAAATAAGCCCCTGCGAGTTCTTACTGAGCCTGAACCATATCTGCCTCAATTGCTCCGCTTGAAATTTGTGATTTTTGAATCAATCTTGGTTTAAACAAAAAATATTTTTGTAAGCAGATTCCAGTTAGCTCTTTTCTTCGCTATTCTAGATTGAGTAAATTTCTGCACGCCCTATGAGCAAAACGGCTACTGCCCCCCTGACAGGCAAAGCTTTGCTGCAAAAAGTAAAAGACCTTGCCTCGCTTCCACGCCGCGAAAAGGCAAAACGTTGTGGTTACTACACCAAGACCAAAAGCGGTCAGGTTCGGGTCAATCTAACGGAATTCTACGATGCATTGCTGGCTGCTCGTGGTACCCAGCTCAGTCCTGAAACCAGCAAAGATGGTCGGGGTCGTGAACCAACCTATAAGGTTACGGTGCATAAGAATGGGCAGATCGTCATTGGTGCTGCCTATACAGAAGAGATGGATCTCCAGCCTGGTGATGAATTCATTATCAAGCTGGGCTACAAACACATTCATCTCGTTCCGGTTGGTCCAGAGGACGAAGAGGATGCTGTTGAGGTTGCTGCTTCTAAGAACGGACGTAACGGCACAGGCAAATAAGCCGGCAAATAAGCCATTGGCACAGGGACTGAGCCTTAAGCAATTCGCTTTTTCTGTCATCGGTCCCTGATTTGTTAATGGGTTAGCGCCAGCAATAGGGCACGCAGATGCGCATCGGCAGATCGCGACTATCTGTTTCGGGTGGACCAATACTGATCAAGTCGCCAGCCAAAGCAGCGAGTGCACAAACGCAGGCGTCGAGGATATCATCTCGCTGAACTTGTGAGCGCTGGGTGGCCTTAACCGCCTCCTGGTAAAGCTTCTGCAATGCCTGGTTTCCTAGCAAGGACCAGCGTATCTGTTGCCCCTGCTGCGTCTTTTTAGACGGTAGGGGATGCCCGTTATTTAGAGCTGCAAACAGAACCTCTGGATGGGTTTCATAAACCCACTCAGAGGCTCCAGGTGTTTGCAGGTGCTGATGGTCAATTTGGGCGATCTTGTCCGTGATGTTGAACGTCTGGTGCGAAATTCCTTTGCCTGCATACTGCCGCGAAAGTTGATTGGCAGCGCTGTAGTTTAGCGGCCATTGCTCGATCACTCCTCGTACCGGAACTGGAAACACACGACTGGTTGCTCCTGGTAGATATTGCCGAGCAACCCGGTCGCAAGCACGGCTTTCTAAACCATTGGGCAAACCAATGGGTATATCAATAGCTAGGCGGACAACACCCAACTGCCTTAAAGTAGCCAAGTTAAGTTCAGCTTGAATCTGCCAGGAAAATCGTGTTGAACTGTGGGCAATCACACAGAACCAACCCTGACGACAACCATCAACTCCCCAAAACACCGGTCTAATTGCTCGCTCAGTAGATGTAGATGATGAGTAAATTAGTGAGCCAGATTAATCGGCCAGGAGTTGGGGGCTAAATCGTAGGGCTTGCCCTCGCACCTCAGAATTGACCTTGCCATGCTCGTACACAACTTGGCCTCCCACAATTGTGATTACAGGCCAGCCCGTTAATGGCCAACCCTCAAAAGGGCTCCAACCAGATTTGGTCAGTAAGTCCTCACGTTTCACTGGCTTGACCTGATCTAAATCCACCAGAACTAGATCGGCATCGTAACCAACCGCGAGTTTACCTTTATTGGCAATTCCATAAGCGGCTGCCACATTGGTTGACATCCAAGTTGCCACTTGGCTCACTGAACAACGGCCCTGTTGAGCAGCAGTCAGCATGAGGGGCAATGAAGTTTCTACTCCCGGCATACCGGACGGCGAGTCAGGATAAGTTTTGGCTTTTTCTTCTAGGGTGTGAGGCGCATGATCAGTCGCAATGAAGTTGAGAATCCCCTCCTGTAAGCCCTGCCAAAGTACAGCATTGTCGTGTTCAGAGCGCAGGGGCGGATTCATTTGAGCCAAAGTGCCAATGCGCTCGTAAGCGCTGGTGTTCAGCAACAAATGTTGGGGAGTTACCTCAGCGGTTACCCAGGCAGGTTTATCTTGCCGCAACAGCTCCACTTCTTCAGCTGTAGAAAGGTGCAAGATGTGCAAACGTCTTTGGTATTTCTTAGAAAGTTTAAGCGCCAGTTGAGTAGCTTCCAATGCCGCCTGATTGTCTTGAATTTGCGAATGCACTGCTGGTTCTGTACGACCGGCAAATGCTTCTCGCCGGGCTCGAATACGTGCTTGATTCTCAGCATGAACGGCAATCAGTCGCGTACCGGTAGCGAAGATTGGCTCCAGCGCAGACTCATCATCAATTAATAAAGGTCCTGACATTGAACCCATAAATATTTTGATCCCGCAGGCGGGCGCTGCCGTATTCACTTCCATCAAGTTGTCAACAGTCGCGCCAATGAAAAAGCCATAATTGACGACGCACTTTTGCGCAGCCCGATCCAGCTTGTCTTGCAAAAGTGCTTGTGTGGTGGTTAGAGGTCGAGTATTGGGCATCTCCAAAAACGACGTTACCCCGCCCTTGGCACAGGCATGGCTGGCGGTTCGCAAGTCTTCTTTATGCTCCAAGCCTGGTTCTCGAAAATGAACTTGGGGATCGATCACACCGGGCAGCAGCCACAATCCTGTGGCCTCAATCACCCGGTCTGCACCACCCGAAAGCTCAGAGCCGATCTCGACAATTTGCCCCTGTTCCACCCGCAGATCGCCCTGCATGGGCTCTTGGTCGGGCAAGACTAGATGAGCACCTCGAATCAATAGGCTGGGTGTTGGGCTCGTTGGTAGGTTCATGACAATAGGCTCCTGTATTAGTGGCGTTTGGTGCTTAAGACTAAGGGGCGTTGCTAGCAGGATCACTACCCCACTCGATAGAGTTGGAGAAGGGCAAGTTACTCCCTAATCCCAATATCCCAGTCTTCTCTGTCATGAGTTCTGACTATTCCAGTGTTCTGACCGCTTTAAGTGTGGCTCCGGCTCAAGTGGTGCGCGGCAATGGTGTGCTGGCTCAAGCAATTGCCAGCATTACTCGCCTGGGCCAGCGGCCTTTGGTGCTTGGCGGTCAACAGTCTCTGCCCACCGTTCACAACTGCTTGAACACCGCTTTAGGTGAAGCAGCTCACTGGACCACCTACGGTCGCGATTGCAGTGAGCCAGAACTAGCGCGTCTGCGGCAAGAAGTGAGTGCGCACGCGGCCGATCTGATCATTGGTGTCGGCGGTGGCAAAGCGCTTGATACAGCCAAACTAATTGCCCATCAGTGCGGGTTACCAGTAGTCACCATTCCCACTACCGGAGCGACCTGCGCGGCCTGGACTGCCCTGTCTAATGTTTACTCGCCAGCAGGCGCCTTCCAGTACGATGTGCCTCTGCCGCACTGCCCTGAATTGCTGATCTTGGACTATGAGCTAGTCGCCACGGCCCCCCGCCGCACTCTGGTCGCTGGCATTGGCGATGCGCTGGCCAAGTGGTACGAAGCCTCGGTTAGCAGTGGCTATTCGAAGCAGACCCTCGTAATTGCGGCTGTGCAACAGGCTCGCGTGTTGCGGGATATTTTGTTTCAAAGCTCGGCAGACGCATTGGCGCAGCCTGGTTCCGATGTTTGGCGGGAAGTTGTCGATGCCACAGTGCTAATGGCCGGCATGATCGGCGGATTAGGCGGAGCTCAGTGCCGTACCGTGGCTGCTCACGCCGTACACAATGGCCTCACGCACCTGCTGCAAGCGCACGATATTTTGCATGGGGAGAAAGTTGCTTACGGCATCCTGGTGCAGTTACGCCTGGAGGAATTTGAAGGCAACCAGTTGGCTGCAACCGCGCGCCAACAGTTGCTGAAGTTCTACAGCGAGTTGGGATTGCCATGCAGTCTGGCCGACCTAGGCTTAACTGGCATCACGCTCACCGAGTTGCAGCGGGCAGCTGAAGTGGCCTGCGCACCCGCCTCGGACATTCACCGCCTGCCGTTTGAGGTTACGCCAGAGGTTCTGCTGGCGGCAATGGTGTCTACCACCAGCCGTCTGCCTAGCCGCCGGGACGAGAGTGGCATCTCTGCCCCGACCGCTAGCTGACGCTTCACAGGTCTGTATGTCTCTGGGTCTCTAGCTCGACTTTTCTGGCTCAGCTCTAGGCAACCAAAACCGGCGCGCTCTTGAGCTTGCCATTGCTCGCCATGCGCTCGTCGATCACTTGACGGTAGGCTGCCTCATAGCGGTCCACCATGCGCTGCACGCTGAACTGGTTGACGACATGCTCCCGGCAATTAGCACGGCTGAGAAGGCTAGCTGGCCCAATGAAGTCAACCATCTCGGTCACCTCATTGGCCAGAAAACCGGTCTGACCGTGAGCAACCAGCTCTGGGGCAGCGCCCTGACGCATTGCGAGGACAGGCGTGCCGCAAGCCATCGACTCGATCATCCCCAGGCCAAAAGGCTGAGGCCGGGTGATGGGACACAGAGTTGCCAGGGCTCCTCCCAGCAGCTCATTCTTTTCGGCACGGGAGACTTCGCCGAGATAGGTGATCTGCTTGCCGTCGATTTGCGGGTGGAGCACGTCGTGAAAGAAGTCTCGGTTTGAGGCATCTACCTTGCCTGCCATCAGCAGCGGTAGCCCAGCTTCCTTAGCAACTTGAATCGCCAAGTGCGGTCCTTTCTCACGAGACATGCGTCCTACAAAGGCTAAATAGGCAGGCCTCTGTGCTGTTGCCCGAAAGGGATAAGCAGCTGGGTCAATGCCGTTGTGGACTGTGCTGATGTAATTCAAGCGAGGGCAGGGATTGCGCTGAGCTTCACTAACTGAGACGTAGGGCTGATGCGCAAATTGATTGAATACTAGCTCCGTCTCGGGCGTGAACATGTGGTGGAGCGTGTGCAGAGTGGGCGTTTTGACCAGTTCTGCCAGGGCTAAGGCTGAGTGGTCTACATGGCTGTGTAGAATATCGAATTGATGCAATTTGCCGTAGGCTTGAGACAGTTGCAGAACCTCAAAGGCCCTGTAGTCCTTAACACCTGAATCCTGACGCAGGGAATAGGAGCAGGGAGCACAGAGGGTAGCGCGAGTTTTGGAATCGCCCGAAGCAAACAGAGTGACCTCGTGCCCACGCCGCACCAACTCCTCAGTTAGCAGACTCACGGCCAATTCCACGCCGCCATAGCCGGAGGGAGGCACTGGCTCCCACAGAGGCGCGATTTGCGCGATCCACATTTTCAAAGCTCCTTTTATTTAATTTGGCTCAGGCATTCATAGAGTCCTAGCTAATAAAGAATAAAAGTTTAACAGCGTGATCTCTTCTTCCAAGAGAGAGAGCCAGCTTTCGCTGTTCTCTAGTCTCAAAGCCCTATCAATCACTTTGATGTATTTGATACAAAATGGTCCTCACAGAAATCATACTTGGTAGTCTTGAGCATTAGAAATTAGAAGTTTTTGGCTAATCTCAACCCACCTTCTAAACTTTTGATTGGTCTTCAATAGTCACAGCAAACAGTCAAAAATAAGCGTCAAGATGTCCTAAAACCCAACTGGAGTCTAGGCGATTAGATCAAGTAGCAAGATGTTGTTTTGAAATTGATTGCACATCCTAAATTCTTTTAGTACACAACCGGACGGATAGAAGCATGGTTGAGCCTAGTTACTAGTAACGACTAGACGAGCGACGTTTTTATGTACGCTACAGTACACGAAAAAGGTTTTTGATAGCTTGCTTGCTGTTGCTTAATTGCTTTTGATTTAGCTAGAATGCTTGAGGCAAAGCACAATTTATGACAAGATTGTCTAGCCTAAAGTGTTCACCCAAATCAGCATGAACAGTATGAATAGAGAGGATGCTGTTCTTCAGAGTTCAGCTCAAGGGCTTGTCCTCAGCGCGGAGGTGAACATTGCAGAGGTGAACATCATTGATGGTCAGCCCCTGATCCTGACGGTAGACGATCAAGATGACAATCGCATGCTGAGTGCGCTCATCCTAGAAGGGCTGGGTTGTTCTTACATCAGTGCCTGTGACGGAGAGACCGCTCTAGAGCTTAGCCGGTTCTACCAACCCGCCTTGATCCTGCTCGATATTACATTGCCACATCTAAGTGGTGTAGAAGTGCTTCAGAAGCTCAGGCAAAATCCTGAAACCTCAAAAATTCCAATCATTGCGGTCACAGCTATGGCTATGGCTGGTGACCGTGAACGTCTTTTGGCAGTAGGTTTTGATGACTATGTCAGCAAGCCCTACACGATTGAGGAGCTAGAGGCGCGGATTCAACATAACCTCAACTCCTCCTCTGCTCCTGCCTTGTGCTAGTCGCTTGTGAGTTGCTCATGGCCCTTACTGCAGTAGACGATTAAACTCTGTCTTGGCCACTCGGTAGCATTCGCAAGACACAGCTTCTAAGCTCTGGCGATCAATTACTGTTATTTGCCCCCGGCTATAGCGAATCAGCCCAGCTTTCTGTAGGGCGCTGGCCACTTCACTGACTCCCGCGCGGCGTACGCCCAGCATTTGAGCCAGAAATTCCTGGGTGAGTTGAAACTGATCAGAGCGCACGCGGTCATGGGTCATCAGCAGCCAGCGACCACAGCGTTGCTCGATTGAGTGCAGGCAATTGCAGGCTGCAGAGCGAGCCATTTGCACCATTAGGGTATGGGTATAGCGCTGGAGCAGGTTATAAAGTGCACGCTTGCGGTTCTGGCTCACTTCCACCCGAAAGTTTTCTGCACTGATGCGCACCCCTTCACCGCGAACTTGTACAAATGCTTTGACGGGGGTTTTGACTGTCCCTAGAAACACTGGTAGGCCGACCATGCCTTCACTACCCACCGTTGCTGTTTCGACTGCTGTTCCATCAGCCATCAAGGTCAATAAGGAAACAATTCCAGAATGCGGAAAATAAACATAGTCGATGGGTTCATAAGGCTCGTAAAGAACTTGTTTAAGCTCTAGAGAGACAGGCTCCAAATAGGGAAGTAAAAGCTCGTATTCAGCTTGAGGTACAGCGGCCAGAAGCCGATTCTCAGTTCCAGGCGACAGATTTGCAGACACTCAAAGCGCTCAATAGTGTAGCTAGCTGTAGAAATCAGGGCAGCTCCCAACATTAAGCTTTATAACTCTGGCACCTGCATCTGTCCAGGCAGGCAAACGAGTCTGTGCCCTAGGTCACGAATAAGCTTAATACTTTCTCAATTGCCATTGGCAAACCAGAATGAGTCATCAATCCACAGCAATACAACAGCAATATCACAGCAATAAAAAGGCCGCTCAAGGTTGCTCGATATGCTGGCGTTTAGGATTCATTTAGCGTTATCAATGCTTTAGTAAAGATGATCAAAACTGCCTTGAAGGTTTTGATCAAATGTTCTTCAGCAGTAAACGATCGAACTCTGCCTTAACCACCTGGTAGCATTCGCAAGAAACCGCTTCTAAACCAGGTCGATCTAACACCGTAATCTGACCCCGGGTGTAGCGAATCAACCCAGATCTCTGCAACACACTAGCAACCTCACTGACCCCTGCGCGTCGCACTCCTAGCATTTGGGCCAGAAATTCTTGGGTGAGTTGAAACTGATCAGAGCGCACGCGGTCATGGGTCATCAGCAGCCAACGACTACAGCGTTGCTCGATTGAGTGCAGACGATTGCAGGCCGCAGAGTGAGCCATTTGCACCATCAGGGCATGGGTATAGCGCTGGAGCAGGCTGTAGAGTGCACCGTTGCGGTTGAGCTCTGCTCGGAATACTTCCGCATTCAGGCGTAGGCCCTCACCAGGAACCTGCATTACAGCTCTATCAGGTGTACGAGCAGCTCCTAAGAATACCGGCAGACCGACGATGCCCTCGTTGCCCACCGTTGCTGCTTCTACCGCTGAACCATTAGCCATCGGCGTGAGGAGAGAGCCAACGCCACGTTGAATGAAATAGACGTAGTCAATGGGTTGGTTAGACTCATAGAAAACCCACTTCAGTTCTAGAGAAACAGGCTCCAAATAAGGAAGCAGCCGCTCATATTCGCTCCGCGGCAGACCTGCTAGGATTCGGTTCTCAACTTCGGTTTGTAGATTGTTACCCACAGTCGTCAACTGATACAGCTTGACCGCGTGACCTCATACCCAGACAATCACCGTCGAAAGAGTGACTGCGACTACTGATCTCACTCGATTGTTCCGCTCTTGTCATCCTCCCAACGAAGGGAGCGACCTACAGCCTATAAAGGACAGCTACAGCTCCGTAGTAAAGTTTTAAGATCACGAGTTTCACACCCCAGCTCCGAGCTGCCTGCTCTCTAGACCCGCCATGATGAACGACTGGCTCAATCCTGCTCAACGCCTAGGTAGTCTGCCGCCCTACGTTTTTGCCCGTCTAGACGAATTGAAGGCCCGAGCCAGAGAACAGGGACTAGATTTGATCGACCTAGGCATGGGCAACCCCGATGGCCCTACCCCAGAACCCGTGGTCGAAGCAGCCGTTACAGCCCTGCGCGATAGCCGTAATCATGGTTACCCACCCTTTGAGGGCACTGCCAGCTTCCGCCGCACGATTACTGAGTGGTATCTACGCCGCTACAACGTCTCGCTAGATCCGGAAGGGGAAGCTCTACCCTTACTCGGCTCGAAGGAAGGCTTAACCCATTTGGCGCTGGCCTACATCAACCCTGGCGACCTCGTGCTGGTGCCTAGTCCTGCCTATCCAGCCCACTTCCGCGGGCCGTTGATTGCTGGCGCTGAGATTTACCCAATTGTGCTTAAGCGCGAGCAGGACTGGTTGATTGATTTAGGTAGCATTCCTGAAGATGTGGCCCGCCGCGCTCGCGTGCTCTACTTCAATTACCCCAGCAATCCCACTGCTGCGACTGCACCCCGCGAGTTCTTCAAAGACATTGTCGCTTTTGCGCAGAAGTACCAGATTCTCCTGGTCCACGACCTTTGCTACGCCGAACTAGCCTTTGATGGCTATCAACCTACCAGTTTGTTAGAGATTCCTGGCGGTAAGGACATTGGTGTTGAGTTTCACACCCTGTCTAAGACCTACAACATGGCCGGTTGGCGGGTGGGCTTTGTAGTCGGTAACCGACACGTGATCCAAGGCTTGCGCACCCTCAAGACAAACCTGGACTACGGCATCTTTGCCGCGTTGCAAACGGCAGCAGAAACCGCTCTCAATCTCCCTGAGCACTACCTGCAAGCGGTGCAGCAGCGCTACATCACCCGCCGTGATTTTCTGATCGAGGGCTTGGCTAAGCTAGGCTGGTCAGTTCCCAAAACTCGCGCCACCATGTACCTTTGGGTGCCCTGCCCACCGGGAATTGGATCCACTGACTTTGCGCTGAACGTGCTGGAACAAACTGGTGTGGTTTTGACCCCAGGCAATGCTTTCGGCTCTGGCGGCGAGGGCTATGTGCGGGTCAGCCTGATTACTGACTGCGACCGCCTGGGCGAAGCTCTACAGCGTTGGCAAAAAGCGGGCATTCACTACGGCATGGGCTCTACAGCCTGAGCTATATGCCTGAGCTTTACGGCCTGAGTGTAACAATCCATGAGTGACTGCTCCTCAAAAGTGAGAGAAAAACTTAAAAAATGAACTAAAAGTGAAAAGCCGCTACACTGGGATCACTCAGTGAAGGCCTGTGACGGCTGGATGGCTCTATGACTCCTGCTCAAATCTTCTCCTTGTGCGCTTTTAGTTTTATTTTGATCGGGACTGGGCGTCGGCTTAGCTCGTCGGTAGGAGTCCAGTCAACTAGTTCCAGCCAAAGTTGTTCTGGCCTCGAGCAGATCGCAGCCGATCCCTGGCAGTAGGCAGTAGCTTTAACCAGCAGCCGTTTCAAGCATTGGTTAAGTCTTGGCCTGTTGGCTTGAGTGACCCGTTCGGCCCAAAGCCCTTTGACTACTTCTGAATACTTAGTTGTAACTACTTTCAGGACAGCGCACCAAGGTTCTAGCATCAAGGCATGCGGATCCTCTTGGTTGATGATGAAGCTGAACTGGCTGACCCTCTGTCGCGGCTGCTCCGGCACCAGGGTTACAGCGTTGATGTGACCTATGACGGAAACCACGGCGAGCTGCTAGCTCAGCAAGGCGGCTATGACCTGCTGATTCTAGATTGGATGCTGCCTGGGCAGTCTGGTCTCACCATTTGTGAAGGTCTGCGACTCAACGGGGACTCAACCCCTGTACTCTTTCTCACAGCCCGCGATACGGTTGATGACCGTGTGCAGGGTCTCGACAGCGGCGCAGACGATTATTTGGTTAAGCCCTTTGAGTTGCGCGAGCTGTTAGCGCGGGTACGGGCTCTGCTGCGACGACCCATCACATTAGAACAACCCCGCTTGCAAGTTGATGACTTGACGCTAGACCGCAGTAATCAGGTGGCCTATCGCCAAGGCCGTCTGATTGACCTATCGGAGAAGGAGTACCAACTGCTGGAATACTTCATGCGTCAACCCGGCCAACTTCTTAGCCATGAACAGATTCAGCAGCACCTCTGGCCGACCAAGGAGGGCAATGAGCCCCCTGCTAGCAATGTTTTGGCGGCGCAAGTCCGGCTGCTCCGGCGCAAAATCGAGGGTGCGGGTGAAGTGTCCTTGATCCACACGGTGTATGGCAAAGGTTATCGCTTTGGGCCGACAAAATTGGAATAGGGGCAAAGCAACGCTCTACCCCCGAAATCTGGCTACTGAATCTAGTGTGTAGCTTCTGCCCTTTTATTCCAGCTGGTCAATTAAGCTGGCTAACGAGTTCTAGCTCAAATCAGGCTCGCTTGGCGAGTCTGTCTAGCTGGCCGCTTTAGCCTGCCGGTCTAGCTGGCCAATCAGGCTCAGGAGGCGATGGCCACTTCCACCATGGGTTGCAGTTCGCCGTTTTGGTACAGCTCGATCAGAATATCGGAGCCGCCGACAAACTGACCGTCGATGTAGACCTGGGGAATTGTGGGCCAGTTGGAATACTCTTTAATGCCCTGGCGAATTTCTGGATCTTCGAGCACATCCACGGTGGAGAAGGGTGCTCCCAAGGAGTTGAAGATCTGGACAGCGTTGTTGGAGAAGCCGCACTGGGGCATTAGCTTATTGCCCTTCATGAAAATGACGATTTTGTCTTGAGCAACCAGGCTCTCAATGCGCTGCTTCAGTTCTGGAGTCATCTTTAACTTCTACCCTCAGTCTTAAGTCTCGGCTTCCATTGTATGAGCCATTGTCAGGGTTCGGAGTTGGGCTGTGCTTCAGGCCTCGCTGGGATTATGCACTGGCAATAGGACGCTGAAGTTGGACCCTTCGCCCTCGCGGCTGCGTACGGTCACTGAGCCACCACAACGCAACAGCAAGCGCTGCACAATCGCCAACCCCAGACCCACACCCCCGGTATCTTGCATACTGGTGCGCACCCGATAAAAGCGGTCAAAGATGCGGGGCAACTCCTGCGGCGGAATACCAACGCCCGTATCACGAACTTCCAGTTGGACATATTCGCCCTGCGCCCTTGCCCGTACCCAGACACGACCACCAAAGGGGGTGAACTTGATGCTGTTATCAATCAGGTTGATCACGATTTGGCGCAGGTCGGAACTGTGGCAGAGGACGGTGGGCAGGTCAGTCGGAATCGCGTAAGTCAGCACGATGCCTTTTTCTAGGGCAACGGGTTGGTAGGTGCTGGCTAGCCCCGGCACGATTTCTGCCAAGTTCAGAGGTCGGATCTCAGTTTCGACCAGACCTTGATCGAGGTTGACGAGAGCGACCAGACCATTCACCAGCGAGCCCTGACGGACGCATTCATCGCTGAGCACTTTCATGTAGCGCTGTCGCTGGGGCGGCTTGAGGGCCGGAGCTTGGATTAAGGATAGAGCGGTTTTCATGTTGGTGATTGGTGTGCGCAATTCCTGAGCTACCAAGCTCAGAAACTCGTCCTTTAAGCGCAGACTGTTAAGCAGCTCTTCATTTCTCAGGCGCAGTTCTTCGGCCACGTCTGCCTGCTGCCGCAAGGCGGTCCCTTCCTGGCTCAACTCTTCTTGCTGTGCCAGCAGACCTGTGACTAGGCTGCTGACCAGCTCAGGCACTTCACCCGGTTGGGGAGCCAGTTCAGTGACCAGCTCATCCCAAGTTTGAATAGCGCTGGCTCGGGTGGAGGCCGGTAACGCTTCGAGCAGGACAGGACGCAGACCATCCAGACTATTGCGCACAGTTGTCATATCGAAGGAGCACAGGGTCAGCAAGACGCGCTTATTGCTGGCCGTGCTGGCCGTACTGGCCAGTTGGCTAAGACTGGGTGCTGGTACTGGTAGTGGGCTGAGGGTTTCGTCGTCGGTGCGAGGGTGATGGGCAAGCAGCAGAACTGCAAACTCAGAGCAGAGTATTAAGAGAAAATCCTCTCGGCTCAGCCGATGCGCCGCCGGGAGACGGACCCAGGTGAGCTGCGGCAAATCGATTAGCCCTTCTAGAAGCTCTTCAGTCGAGTCCAGTGCCTCTAAACCATTGGTTGCGGGCTTAGCCTTGCCCTCTTCAGAGGTGCCTTCAGCGCTGCTAAACAAATAGAGTTGGCTCGCTGACTCAGCCAAGTTCTGATAGCGTTCTATCTCGCCCAACTGCGGAAAACTACCGGGCAATTTGGCGCAAACCAAGGCCGGAGCGCGCCGCTCAATCAGCAGATCCATCAGCAACCGACAGGCCGACATCAGAGTTCTAGAACTGATTTGCAGGGGTTCGGCAACAGTGCCAGTCTGATTTAAAACCAGCTCATAGAGCGAGGCGTGGGGCGGCAGAGTTTGACTCATGGGGGCAGGCACTGAGGGCGACTGCCCTTTATGATGCCCAAGTTGCTCGATTCCGCACATTTACGGTTCGGGTAGGCCCGTACTCCCACGCAAAGCTCGCTGCCACAGTTGAGGGGAAAGGTTGTAGAGCCGAAGTCTGTGGCCTGCGTCAGATAAGAATCTGCTGCTCTCAATCCAATGGCAGGCTTCAAGAGGCGGCAGTAACCTACTCAGTTCGGATTGCTGCAAGTTGCACTTAAGAACGAGCAGGGAGATAGGAATATTGGCACGGCTACTGCGCGGATCGGTGTAGTTAGCAATGACCAGCAAAATGCTTTTGGAGGGGGTGGAGAGATGCAAGTCACGGGTGATGCAATCCCAGAGGGCAAGGCGGATTTGGTCGGGATTCATTGGAGGTTGAGGTTAGGGATTGGGGGTTAAGGGTTGGGATTGGGTGTGTAGAAACTGCGCAGATTAAGGTTGAGATCTAGCTGGGCTTTGTGTTGCTGCCAGAGACGGCGCAGATAGGCAATGACATCGGGGGGATAGCTAAACCGTTGGATTTCGGTTTTGAGCAGTTGGCCCAGGTCTTGCAAGGCTTGGTGAGTTTTGCAAGCCTGAATAGCTTCAATGCAGGCTTGCAGCCAGCAACCTAATTGGCGATAGCTAATGAATTGCCCACCGCGATCTTGGCGATGCACAAACAAGACATTGGCCCACGGTTCAAAGCGCAAAATTAGGCTTTGGGGAATGCCTAGATAGGTAGCGATAGATTCACGCAAGATCTTGAGTTTGTGCGGATTAATGACAGCAGAAAAATGGCGCATGGGAATGCGAATGGTAGAAAAAACGTTGAGCGTTTCTGGCCCCCCGGCTCCCAATTCTGGGAGGAGGAAGAGAATGATTGAAGGTTTAATGCAGTGACAAAAATCAGTTCCAGTTCCCCCAAGGATTGGGGGGGCTAGGGGGGCCAGTATGCGGTTGTGGGTAGGGGCGAGGTTGCCTCGCCCTTACCGGGTGTTACCGCCAAAAAGTGTTAGCCACCCCGGTGATTTGCCAATGCAAGTCGGGGTGGCTAAGTCGGTGTTAAAATCACCTGTCAGCCGCCTGACTGCGTCTCGTGCAGTTGGGGGGTTAGCTACTCAGAGGTTGGTCATAGCCTTTGAGTGGCGCTAAGTTTTTTATGTTCTTTGGGCTCTTTTCGTTTAGACAAATCCTCTGCTGACAATGGGGTTAAATTATCAGAGATAGAGAGCCCACGCAATAGTTACCGACCAAATTCTTCGGTAGGGGCGCGGAGACCGCGCCCTGTTTTCAGAAATTAAGCAGTTATGGTCTTGCTAATATCAGGCACCTTAACGCGGCTGTTGGCCCATAAATACAACGCGAATTTGGTTGCGCTGAAATACGCCTGGAACGCTAACTTGAGCCGAAGCTTTGGGCATTGCTACACATCGCGCCGCGTCAGAGGCTTCATTATGGGCATTGAGAGCCGTCACATAAATTGTGGCGCGATTACCCTGCACTACAGGTTGAGAAATCAGAGGCATTAGCGAATCAAGACAACCTTGCAAAGCAAACTCAAGTATGACGCGAGTTTCGGATCCTGTTACGGCCTCTCCAAGGGGCACACGCGCGCGCTCAATCTTGGTAATTCTGCCCTCGATTGGCACCAATTGAGTGGTTCGCGCCGGTGGGGTTAATACTTGTGCTGAAGCACTGGCCGCAACTGCAAGCAACCCAACCGTCAAACCTAAAACACGAGTCAACATAAATATGTTCCCAAAAACAGGACTCCTCAGCAGGAGTGCACATAAATCTTGCTCTGCTGAGGAGTTGGACATAAGCTGTGAGACGCTATCGGCTCATAGCAAGTTCCAGTTATGAGCCCCAGTTATGAGCCGAATGGAACCTGCCCAATTTGGCTATGCCCAGTCTTCGCGCCGCGCGCCTTCGCCGCGATACACTTGCGCTGCCGCGTGGATGATGCGGGTGCGTTCAAGCAGTTCTGGCTCTGTTAAGCTCCAATTCTGCAGCACTTTGTCCAGATCGGTCTGGATATCTCGCGCACCCGGAAAACCCTGGTAACGGATGCGCAGACGAGCCAGCTCAGCCAGGTTGCGGTCGTTGGGCTCCCCTTCTAGCAGTTGATTGACAATGTCTCGGTCAATCCGATAGAGCGGGTGGTCCTGATCTTTGCCCTGAGCGTCTTTTTTCGCGTTTTTGGCGTCGGCCATGCCTTACCCCGCTAGTGCCGGCACTGCACTCAGCACACTCTCAAACAATTTCACGCCGTCAGTCCCACCCAAGCAAGGATCGGCAGCTCGCTCTGGATGCGGCATCATACCCAACACATTGCCCGTGCGGTTGCAAATACCTGCGATGTTGGCCAGAGAGCCATTGGGGTTGCTATCAGCAGTGACTTCGCCAGTCGCTGAGCAGTAGCGGAACACAATTTGGCGATTGTCTTCTAGCTCAGCTAACACATCGGGCTCAGCGTAGTAGCAGCCTTCGCCGTGGGCAATGGGCAGAGTAATCGTTTCGCCCTGGCTGTACTGGCGTGTCCAGGCTAGATCTGTGCGTTCAACTCGCAGCGCAGTGCGGTCGCAGATGAAGTGCAGATCGCGGTTGCGAATCAGCGCCCCAGGTAGCAGCCCCGCTTCGGTCAGAATTTGAAAACCATTGCAAACACCCAAGACGTAGCCGCCGCGGTTAGCATGCTCACGCACCGCTTGCATCACTGGTGCGAAGCGAGCCAGCGCCCCGCAGCGCAGATAATCCCCATAGCTGAAGCCGCCTGGAATCACAATCACATCCAGGTCAGACAGATCCGTTTCTTGGTGCCAGACCATACGGGTCGGCTGGTCCAGAATGCCCCGCGTTACCGTCGCCACGTCCCGGTCACAGTTAGAACCAGGAAACACAATGATGCCGAACTTCATGCTTTAACTCTTGCCCAGCCTCCCCATGATAAGCTTCACCGCTCCAGCAAGAGTGGCGTCTGGCCAATCTCAAGTTGCTGCGCAGTTAAGGGGCGGCGTTGACCCGATAGATCACGGACCTGCCGCACGTTCCAGGCAGGGGGAATCTCTAGTGCAGTGGGCCCGTGAGGATTCCAGACAACCCAGCCGCTGTAGCCACCCGGACGGGTAATCCGACAGATCCAAGTGTCATCCAAGGTCACTCGATAGTCCGGCATAGCCGCGCCGACTAACCAGCGCTGAATCTCGATATAAGCTTGAGCCGCAGCCGTGGGCGTCTTGCGATCCTCGTTAACCAAGCGCAGACCCACGAAATTGAAATTGTCCCAGGCATACCAATAGAACCGGCTCACTCCCAAGGCCCAATGCACCAGGCAGGACCGGGCAACATAAGCTCGCCCCACTTCATCAGAGAGCAAGCCGTCTTCTAGGGAACCAAAGCCCAGTTCGGTATCCCAAAGCGGTTTACGACTTTGGCCGTGGCGAGCCATGATCGTCTGCACCTGCCGTACTAAAGGCACCAAACTGCTTTCCAGTTCTAGCTGGCCGGTATAGAAATGAAAGCCAATCACGTCGGCATAGTTGCCGCCACCTTTCGCGAGGTATTGCTCTAGCCAACGAGGTCCGCCGATACCCGCTTGGGCACTGCTGCGGTTGGGCAGAGTGGCGGAAGGCGACACCACCACAATCGCAGGATCCACAGCTTTAAGAACGAGATAGGCTTCGCGCGACAGTTCCAGCATCTTGTCGATGCTGCCCGTGTAAAAGCCCTTAAGGTTAGGCTCGTTCCAGATTTCGTAGTAGCGGATTTTGCCCTTATAGCGTGTGGCAACGGTGCGCACATAATTGCGCCAGTCTTCAAGGTTGCGCGGCTCAGCAGCGATGCTGGGGATGTTGTAAATCGACTCGTCGGTAGGGCGGGCCGAGGCCCAGGCCGGGGGGGAACTGTAGCGGCAGCAGGATCTCGACTTGGTGCTCCTGGGCCAGCGCGACATAGCGGTCCAGCTTGCTGAAGTCCCAGCGGCCTTTCTCCGGTTCTAAGTAGGACCAGCCCACATAAGCGTCGTGCAAGCGCCAGCTGGCGAATGGCACTGTGGGCCAGGGCGTTACCCCTGCCGCCTCGTGGATATGCATGCCAAACAGATCGGACGGGATAGCTTGCCTGCGCAGAATGTCTGGTCGCTGGTCAGCGGCTTCAGGCACCGAGATCGACCAGGCAACCAACGGGCTGCCAGTCGCGATCACAGCTGTCAATGCAAATCCCAGGCAGCGAGCAATGTTCACGGGTGGCGCAGGGGCAAGCCAGGCTCCTTCAACCTGCCCCCACCTCGGTCAGCTCAAACCGATAGTTCTCGATGACTGGATTGGCAAGCAGCTGGTCGCATAGACGGTCGATCTGAGTCCGGGCGCTGTCCTCCGTGTCTGCCGCTAGCTTTACCTCAACGTATTTGCCAATGCGGACATCGCCAACACTGGCATATCCGAGTTGCTGCGCGCCTGCCTTAACGGCAGTACCAGCCGTATCTAGAACCGAGGGGCGTAGCGTGACGTAGATTTGGGCTTGATATTGCTTGCTCAAGACAGTACCGAATGACAAGTGCAGTAATCCCTGATTTTATCTTGTTCTCTGTAGGTGCTCTGATCTAAATTCTGTGAGCCTAGAGCAATAAGGGCTTTTAAACTAGCCCAGTCGGGTGATCTTAGCGAATTATTAGTCGCGTTCACAGCACTAACACATCTCTAACAAACGACTGACATAGTGCAAACCTAGTTTGAACTTAGAGCAAGGGATAAAGATTAAACCCTAGTTCGTACAATAGTTCTAACAGGAGAAAGACCATGAAAGGAATATTCAAAGGTGCATTATTAGCCGGTGTATTAGTGACAGGGCTAGCCGGAACAACGCTGATAGCAACCCAGCCTGCAGAGGCTATTGTGCTACCAGCACAGCGCGTCCAATTTGCTCCCGGTGCCGACGCAGTTAGGGATTTGGATGGCAACACTGACGCCTGAACTCAAGCAGGAGATCAATAGCGATCCCAATAGTGGCATCACAACGCAAGAAGATCATGGCGTTTTGATTGTTGGCGTTACCCTAATCCTCCAGCGGCACAAGCTGGGGTGCGAGCTGGAGATATTATCGAGCAGATTAATGACCAACCCGTTACTGACACCGATGCGGCTCAGAAACAAGTTCAAGCTAGTTCAATCGGTAGCAATCTGACATTGCAACTTCGTCGTAACGGTCAGGAGCTGAAGATTAACGCACGAATAGGCAATTTCCCTACACAGCCCGCCATCCAGGAGCAAGAGAATTCAGCGAACTGATTGAAATTGCAAATCGAAATTGTGTACACATCGGCCCAGTTCTAGTCAAGCTTGTTGCGGTCTGGGCCACGATACCAAGCTAGAACTAACGATGATACTCACCTCAAGTAACCACACCAGGTACTCACACCCGAAATCCAGCTTTTGTGAGGGGCTCAAATAATGATTAAGAGCGCTTTTTCTGCCTCTAATCCCTGGACGGAAACTGTTAAAACCTTAGGCATCAGTATTCTGCTACTCTAGGGATTCAGACCTTTGTTGCTGAGGCTTTCTATATTCCTTCAAGGTCAATGCTGCCCACCCTACAAACCAATGATCGACTGTTAGTTGATCGGCTAGTTACGACTTTCAGAGCCGCAGCGGGGAGATATTGTAGTTTTCAAACCGCCTATTTCCGCAGAAGAGCAAGGTTTTCACGATGACTTCATCAAGCGAGTCATCGGTTTGCCAGGAGATCTTGTTTCAGTTCATAACGGCCTGGTTTTCGTCAACGGTAAGCCTTTACAGGAGCCCTATGTTGAAAGCCCCCCAAACTACACTTGGGGACCGGAGCGAGTTCCCCAAGGTCAATATCTAGTCCTAGGCGACAATCGCAACGACAGCTATGACAGCCATTTCTGGGGCTTTGTCCCCCGCAACCAGATCATCGGTCGAGCTGTCTTCCGATTCTGGCCTTGGCAACGACTAGGCGAATTAGGACCGACCCTCAAGCAGGCCGAGGCTCAGTCCATTCCCGTACAGACAGACACTGTTTCGCAGTCTACATCTCAAAAAGTTAATTTCAAAGTTACGGATTAAAAGTTATAGATTGAACGATGTCGAACAGACATCAAGCTTGTTCACGAAGCTAACCTATCGCTACCAAATAGTTAACGCACACCAGCAATAATTTAAATTCAGACAGTCAGTTTTGGAGAATCTCTGCTGCTCCAATGCTCAGTAGGTGCCGCACGCCATTAGCAATTCATTGCTAAAACTTTAGCAGGAACCAAACATATCTAACACTAATCAAGCCCCCGCAGAGGGATTAGTCTGCCTCCCTTTCGCTAACCAGTTGAGTAAACTATGTCACATTACAGCTTATCCTCTCGCTTTTAGCCAGGACATCACTTCTGAGCCTCAGAGGAAGCAAGCTTTCTGACACGGACTGCTCCCTCAGGGCTATATCGTCAGGAGCGAAATGTCTCATCATTTGAGAGGCTTTAGACCTGTAAGCCAGATCCTTTAAGCTAGAGCCTTCCCTTCGTTCCTCCCTGTTCTGATGACGCCTAACCCCTTCCTAACCCTCAACTACGAGCCAGCCCTAGAAGCGCTAGGCAATGACTATTTTGATGAGGTCAATGCGGCGGAATTCCCCACTCATCTCCTGAGATTTCGCAATAATGACCTGCTGCCGCTCATGGGTCTAAACCCTCACGCAGTGAGCGATCAAGATTTCATTGAGGCGTTTGGCAAGTTTGAGGGCAGACAACCCCTATTGGCCCTGCGCTACCACGGCTATCAATTTGGCGAATACAACTCACGGCTGGGTGATGGTCGCGGTTTTCTCTATGGCCAAATTCGTGGCACTGACGGCGAGCTTTACGATTTGGGAACTAAGGGCTCTGGTCAAACTCCCTACTCACGTGGCGCTGATGGACGACTGACCCTCAAAGGTGGAATGCGCGAAGTTTTAGCCGCCGAAGCGTTGCATGAATTGGGCGTACGCACATCCCGTTGTTTGAGCATGATCGAAACCGGCGAACAACTCTGGCGCGGTGATGAGCCTTCGCCAACGCGATCATCGGTGATGGTGCGTTTTAACCGCTCACATATTCGCTTTGGAACCTTCGAACGGCTGCACACTCTAGGACGTAAAGACCTAGTCGAGAAGCTACTGCGCCACGTAATCGAGCAGTATTATCCGGACCTGCGCGGTGAGACCGATGCCTACGCACTGTTCTATGCCCAACTGGTCAAACGGGTGGCAGAATTAGCTGCGCAATGGATGTCAGTAGGCTTTTGTCATGCTGTGCTCAATACCGACAATATGTCGATCACCGGTGAGAGCTTCGACTATGGCCCCTATGCCTTCATTCCCACTTACGACACCCGTTTCACCGCTGCCTATTTCGACTATTACGGACGATACAGTTACGGCAATCAACCTGGTATTTGCCGCCTGAATTTGGAAATGTTGCAGCGTCCTTTGGCAATGGTGATTCCGGAAGCTGATTTGGAGACAGGGCTAGCTCCTTTTGTTGAGCATTACTACTTGGCCTATTACCAGTGCATGATCAACAAACTGGGATTTGATCTGCCTCAACCCAGCTCCCAAACCGAAGATTTATTAGAGCAAACCATTCGCTTTTTAGCAGAAACTCAAGTCGGGTACCACCGCTTTTTCTGGGAGCTGGCCCGACAGTTTTCTAGCCTCTGGCGCGACGATCCAGGCCATATTCTCAGTGAAATCGATTTTTTACCTGAGCCAGGACAGCAGGCATTGCTAGAGCCTTGGCGCGTCCATTACCATCAATTGCTCTCTCAAGTTCCCGAAAGTGAACTGGAGCAGGTAGCGCAGCGCTTGCGCCAGCATAATCCTGAAACTGCCCTACTTAGGCCCGAAATTGAAGCCGTTTGGGAACCGATTGCACAAGAAGACAACTGGCAACCCTTCTATGATCTGCTCAAACGGCTGCGGGTTCCCCACTAGGCTTACCGCTAACGCGCCTTGAGTCGCTGAAGACTGGACAGAGCCTGCTGGTAAAGCTCCCCCGTTTTGCCCTGGGCCTGAAGCAGCTCTGCTGCCTTCTGCAAATTTTTGAGCGCTGGCTGCCAATCGCCTAGTTGCTCGTAGGTTAACCCCCGCTCCAGATAGGCCTTGGCGAAATTTACATCCAGGCTCACTGCCTTGGTGTAATCCTCCACAGCAGTTGGGTATTCGGCCAGTCTAGACCGGAGATGCCCTCGGTTGTAGTAGGCAATCGCGTTATTGGCGTCAATGCGGAGCACCTGGCTGTAGTCCTCCAAGGCACCCTGGAGATCGCCCAAGCTTTCGCGAACCTGACCTCGCAGGTTATAAGCAGCAATATAGTTCGGGCTAAGCTTGAGGGCTTGATTGAGATCTTCTAATGCCACTTCTGTGTCACCCTGACGATCGAGCACAGCAGCCCGCTGGTAATAAGCCGTATGGTCTTTGGGATTAATGCGCAAAGTCTGGGTGAAGTCATCGATAGCCGCCTGTGTCTCCCCCTGCTCAGCTAGGACTGCTCCCCGGCAAAGGTAACTGCGAGCGTGGTTAGCATCAAGCTGAAGCGCTCGGTCATAGTCAGCGATTGCGTTCTGCAGTTCACCCAGGCCGAAGTAAACATTGCCTCGATCGCAAAAAGCATCCACAGAACTGGGGTTGAGCTGCACAGCTTGGCTCAAATCTATCAGTGCCCCCTGATAGTCGCCCAGGTTGTAGCGGCAAATGCCCCGACCATAGTAGACATCGGCATGCTCTGGTGCTAGCGCCAAAGCCTGGTCATAATCGGTGATTGCTCCATTGAAATCTCCTAGACTACGGCGCAGATTGCCACGGTTGATATAAGCACTGAACAGCTGGGGATCTAACCGCAGAGCCTGATTAAAGTCCTCAAGCGTTTTCTGGATGTTGCCCAAATAGTAGTAAGCTCCTCCCCGATTGGCATAGGCATCGGCATTATTAGGATCCACGCGTAGCGCTTGATTAAAGTCGAGCACAGCACCGCCGTAGTCCCCCTGCCGCATCTTACTGATGCCCTGGCCCAAAAAGTCCGCCAAAAAGCCTGGCGGTGGCGCCTGGCTCTCGCCCGGCTCGGCTGCTGACGCGGTCGAACTGGGTTCGACGATACTGCTAGCCTGCTGCTCAGGAGTCGCAACCGGGACAGGACGTTTCTTCACTGCTTGCGACCGCCAGTAAACAAGAGCAGCCACGCTTGCTAGGACCAGCAACACGACGAGCAGAACTTCCATGCAAGCTCCTCAAATCCGGGGGAACAGGCTGCCTAACAGCACCGGATCTTATTGTATGGGTCTACTCGAGGGCTCAGTCATCAGGCACAAGGGTTAGCTGAACTAAGAGGCTTAGGCGCTACTGCTGAATATTGCCCGTACCATCCTTGATTACTGAATTGTGGGAAGCTTGTCATTGCAAAGCATGAGTCGGTTTGGAGCGTGAAAATAGAAAGGCTACTAAATTTTGACAGCATCCAAGACAGAGCCCAATTCACCTCTGTGCTCATAAATGTAAAAGGCTCTAGATCCCGATCTCCACTGATAAGAGTAATTGTCTAGCACGGTTTGCAAAAATCTTTCTCGGAGAAGAACTTGTGAAGAACCAGCAATAGCTTGACTCGTTCCTGTTTCCAGAGGTTGATTCAATTGAACAACAGGGAAATAGCCTGACTTCAAAGCATCAATGGTTTCGCCTTCATCAAGTTTACCTGTTGCCGTCATTTGACCTGCCATAAACGGATCATAAACAAAAGGCTTTTTAGCCAAGTAACAAAGCAGGAGGTCCTCACAGATGGCTAAACCAGGCTGGTTAGCAAGAAATTTTACATCTTCAAGATAAATTTGCTCTAAAGCCTCAAGCCTATAGTAAGCGGCTAGAAAGTTGTTCTCTTGCACAACATATCTAACTGTCATTGCCAATATGCTTAAGCTTAAGACTATTGGCATTGCCGAGCAAGCTACATCAAGCAACTGCTTTTGGAGTTGATTGATCACATTTCCGGCTTGGCGTACTCTAACTTGATTCAAGTAGGACAAGAGCATGCCAGCAGCAATCGACAGGCTAATATAGGCATCAAAGAACATATTAAAATTTGTTCCGTCGCCACCTATGGCATAAAACCCAACTAGTATAGATAGGAGCAAATACAGGGAGACAACTCTAAGCTGCTCTCGACTGAGAGCATAAACTAACCAAGGCATAGTAGCTAGCAGAGGAATTACTAGCCTTTTTGTCATTACTAAACCCTTGCCCACAAAGAGTCGATCTAAGCGATAAAGCCGACTACTGCTTACTTGGTCTAGAAAGCCAATACCTGCTACTGTACAAGTGATGACGGTAAAAGCTCCAATCAGCAGAGCAAAATAGACAAGCCACCTTAAAAATTTTTGGCGAGAACGCAATAGCAGATCTATTGTAATAGCGATTGGTAGCGCGATTAAATTGTGTTTCGTAAATAGTCCCAAAGCAACGAAGCTTGCAACCATTAAAAGATTGCAATTATCGGCGGGCTTACGCAAATAGCACAAAAGTCCACCTGTCACAAAGGCATGCGCAAGCAATTGCGGATCATTCATGCCAACATAATCATTGGAAAAGGCCCCAAACAGAGCCAGACAAAAAATACCAGAGAAGACGGCATCAAAGGGTCTGCCGCCCAATTGCTTGACAGCTTGACTAACACCTAGAGATACTACTAAAAGAGCAAGGAAAGAGATATAACGCCCTGCTTGTAACGGATCGCCCAAAAGCTTGCCAATGCCACCAACAATATAGAAAGATAGAGGTGGATAGTTTACTGCGGTCCATTGGCTCTGACTTTGATACAAATCTAGGTTAGAGAATGCTTTGAGAGCATAATATGCGTTCCAGCCCTCATTGTAATTGATAGGCAGTTTCAATCCGATTCTTAAAATCGGTAACACCAACAAAAAGGAGGAAGCTAAGACCAACAAGCACAAGGCTATCAGAGGCAAAAATTTTAGCCATATGGGGCTATGGCCTAAGACGTCTTGGCCTCTTAGCTTATTAGTAGGAAGCACTCGTATATTTTTTCTAAACTACTTAATAGATTTCTGAGGCAAGATACCCATCACTGCATAGTAGTAAATGGTGAAAAGGATTGATGAGAAGATCTGTCCGCCCCAAGCACCATGCCAAAACTTGAAGGGCTCTGGTCCCCACTCAACCGCAGCAATCGTTACCAGCATGATTCGAGGCACGTTAAAAATCAGGGCTAGGATTGCTCCTACAATGGCTAGTCCTGTAGTCATGCGCCAGTTTTGCCTCAAAACCAAGCCTAGAAGAATGCCGGTCAGAGCCATGGTCACTGCCATGTTGAAGCCATTACAGCCCCACTCAACCAGGACTGACCCCTTGGGTAACGAGATATAAGGCCCTGTAGCGGTAGCTTGTTTCCCGATCAATTGCAGGGCATAACTTCCCAACCAAGCCATTAACCGTTCGACACACTGAGGGGGAGTAAGCGCCCGCCACAAGTGCTCAATCATAATATCTGGGGCTGGATGCACACTCAGAACTACCAGAAAAACAGGGCGTGGGTAGTTTTGAAAAAAGGCCAGGCCCCAAGAACTCAAGGCAATACCCACTAAGACCAACAAGCAGAGCAAGGACTGGGGCCAAAAAGCAAAGCGGCAGAAGGGAAAAAGAGCAGAACTTGCCAGGATTAGAATGTACCCTAATTGCCGGTCTTCGCAAGGAGCTTGGAGACTACTTAGCCGTTGCCGTTGCTGCCACAGCTCTTGAAGAGCTAAGAACATGGCAGCCACAAGAATCAGGGGGGTTGCAATACCCTTTTCAGTTCGATGAAAGGATTCAACAAGCCACACTGGCAAATAGCACAGCCCTATCAGCAGACCGCCCAATACAATCTTGGAATGAGCGGTCCTGAGGCTCTCTCGTAGCAGCCCCCAACTCATTTGGTCTAATTGTGGCCAATTCATAGGACGCGGCTCCTGGTTAACGCTCAGGATTAGCCCTTAGATAAACGTGCTCCGCAACGGCCCAAGCTAATCAGGCCGAATCCGACTGCAATTAAATTACCAATGCTGGAAATACCTGTTTTGAGAATGCCAGTCTTGGCCCCTTGTCGTAATGTCTCAGCACGGCTGGCAACAATATTTGAAGCTTGTTGCAATTGCTCCGGTGTGAGATTGCGCGCAGCTTGAGGGTTAGCCTGGGTACTCTGAATTTGAGTTTGTAGTTGAGCCGCTTGCGCAGTGATATTCTTGTCAGTCTGCTGTTGTAGAGTTAAACTATCACGAATCAACAAAATACAGGAAAGATGAAAAACAATCCCCAAAATCAAACAGATTAAGGTTAGTTGCTTTATTAAGTTGCGGCTACCATAAATGGTTAGAGCTGTGCCAAACAGCAAGATTATGCTTCGGTCACCTAATTGTTGCAAAAAGCCGATCCGCCACTCAAGGTTACCAAAATCTGGTGGAAAGCCCAGCGCAAGCATATCGATGACGAAGCCAGCCAGACAGGTGAAACCCACAATTCGGCAGAGAATTTTTGCACCGGACGAACTTCCAGAATTGGGGACAGAGGTCGTGGCCATAGGTGATGACTCGCTGTGATAGAAGGAGAAACGCCATGCAGGCAAACACTACATCCTACAGGCGTCTCAAATAGAATTCCGGAACTCTCAAACTCACGAAAAAGGGTGGCGCTCGGATCAGGTATTCAATGAGGAGCAGCCACCCCCCAACGACTTGCTAATGGTTAGCGACTAAGCCTTGTAATTGGGCAATATCACTAGCACTAACATTAAGCCTTGGCTTCAGCTTTCTCAGCCTCACCTTGCTTGCGCTTGCGCACAATACCGAGACCGAGACCTACCAAGCCGGGAAGCAGGGCAGGCGCAGGAACGGCGGTGATGTCACCAGAGAACGAGCCATTAGACCGAAACTGTGAAGTGTAAGCGCCTTCGCCAAACAGTTCTCCACCATTGCGGATGAAGTTGCCCTCAATACCAGCAATGAAGCCATCAACGTTACCACCGAGAGGGTTGGTGACCGTCGTTTTCCTCAGGGCGAAATCAGTAAGATCGAAGCTGAGGGCTTTGCCGTTTAAAGTTAAGCCTGAGATAAAGCTAGTTACCGGTGAGGTGATGCTTCCATTCTCCAACGTCAGGGTCTTGAAGATAGCAGAGCCTGTTAAGCTAGTAAAACTTCCCGTACTGCCACCTTCAGTACCACCATCGAAGATATTGATAGTGTTGAATTTTAGAGTGGTAGTGCCACTCAAATCCCTTGTCGCTCCCGATGCATTGGTGAGGGAGTAGGTGCCAGCAAAGCTAAGTACACTATTGCCCAAAATTTGGGTTTTGGGACCTAGTGAAGCAGCTTGAGCAGGGGCAGTTGCCATTGATGCACCAGTCACCAGTGCAGCAGCAAGCGTTGCCTTAAGGCCAATCGTTTTGAGACTCATGTTTGGAACCTACCTAAATGTGCGTTTGTTCGGTTTGGAATCGTTCAGAACGTTGGTAGGCTACCCAATCCCAATGGGCTGACACTTATTATTTCGTGTCAATTGCAGTAGGTATTCAGATTGAGTAACCTACATTGCCCAACTACTTCCCTGTTCCAATTCTGTTTGAGGTTTTCAGGAAACTTCTCAGCGGGTAGCCTAACACTGCACCCCTGGGTAGAACCCGAACAAGCCCCAGCATCTGCACTACAAGAGTAGTTAACAAATTCACTGAGGCAGCTTGATGGTAGATATTCCCATACTAAGTGAAATTACTGGTCCAGAGCACCAAAGGGCTACAGCTTCACAAGATTTTTATATAAAAGGAGTATTTAGCACTATCAGAAGAGGTTAAAACTCTTGCCAATCTGCATTTTGTTCCAGGGTGTTCGGATTCGCCTACTTTATTTAGCTGCTTACATTGGTTGAGGGAGCTGTTTGCAGATGTTGTTCCAGAAGATCCAAAATCTTTGTGTCTTGTCGCTCATCGAATTTGCGAGCAAAGTGCTTATTAGAGGCTACTAGTTCATCGAAGTCCTCAACGCCCAAAATGGCTGGATAAGGCGGTCTCCACGAGACATAGCGCTTATTCTCATTACAGATTTTTAACGAGTCCTCATTCAGCAAAATTGTTTGAAAGAAAGATTCATCTGGAATCAACGTGTGCCGGTAGTGATCCACAAAGGCTGGATGGCTTTGCACAAATTGGTGGATATGTTCGATGCAACGATAGGACAGTGTATGCCATTGCGAACCTGCATAGCAATGGAAATCAGAGCTAAATGGAGTCACAGCACAACGTAAGCCTAATCTGGCACCAAACCGTCCAGACTTGACTCGCAGGAGAGGCTGCCAGTCACGGTTGACGATGCGATATAGCTTATAGAAAACTGGTTTTAACTCTGAGGGCATTTTGTAATAGCGATAGAAATAGCGCTCTATACCCTGGGTCTTACCCCAATTCCAAGCCGTAGAGGGCGGATCCTCTGATGGGAAATACTCTATAAAGCCGTCATACTCAGTATTCTGTAAAAACTGTTCGATTTGGTTGACAGGTTGAATCGGATAATCTTGACCTGAGAGCAGAACTAGCCAGTCAAACTCAATTTTATTAGCCATTAACCAGCGAATACAGTGAAGCTCCATCTCAATCATGGAGAAGTCTCCCCATAAAACTGAAACGTAATCTTTCAGGATGTAGACCTGGCTAAGCGATTCAAAGGCAGCTGGATCAAGACGGGAGCTGGAGTGGTCATGGTGAATCAGAATTTGGCACTCAGGGCTACCCGCTTTTAGAGTTCTCACCAATCTGATGACTTGTTCTGGATTACTGTGGGATGCAATCAGATAGAGAACTTTAGTCATGACTCTGCTTCTAAGCTTAAACGTGGGCTCAAACCAAGCTGAATGGGTATAGCTAATTGGGTACAGATTGCAGGGCTTGGTCAAAGGTTGCCAAGAGCGCTTCTAGCGAGAATGTTGCTCGTGCATGAGCCGCTCCCCGTTCTGCTAATGCTTGAGCTGCGCCAGAGTCAGCTAGTAGTTTCTCAATCGCGCTGGCTAGAGCTTGAGCGTCGCCCGGTGGTACCAGACAGCCAGTGACACCATCCTCAATTAACTCCGTCGACGCACCGGCTGCGGTCGCTACGACAGGTCGTCTTGCCAACTGACCTTCCACAATCACTCGACCAAACGGCTCTGGCTCAGTAGAGGTATGGGCCACAATGTCGCATGCAGCCATGAGCGCAGGCACATCACTACGAAAGCCAACCCAATGCACCCGACCTGCTAACTCAGGCAAGGCAGCCAGAGTTTTGAGTTGGGCCGTGTACTCCACCTCACCAAACAGTGCTTCGCCAACTAAAAGCACATGCACATTTGGCAGCTGGCGAGCTGCTTCTAGGAGGACATGCTGTCCCTTCCAATAAGACAAGCGGCTAAACACCCCAACGAGCGGAGCTTCACCCACGCCAAGCTCATGGCGAATTGCTAAGGACTGCGCCGGGTCTAGCCGGTCAAACACCTCGACTGGCAAACCGTTATAAACCAATGTCACTAGGTCCGGCCTGCCACCCGCAGCAACAAAAGCTTGACCCGTAGCGCGTGAATTAACCAAAACCCGAGCGGCACAGCGATTGGCCAGGGTTACGGCAAGGCGACGGTTCAAACCGCTGAAGTGGCGAGCGGTTAAAATATCACGCAGGTGCCAAACCACTGGTGGACCGCCGATTAGCCTGGCCAGTGCCGCCGCCACAAACGCCTTTTGGGAGTTCGCATGCACCAACTCAAAGTCGCATGCTAAAGTCGCTACTCGATGTGCCATCCAACCCAAGGCTGGAAAGACTTTGAGGGCACCGAAGCGATCAGAGGTACGGACAGACAGGGCAGCCTCAGGCGCAAGGTTAACCACTACCGGCACCCCGGCAGCCTCCAATCGCTCCCGGAAGGGACCATCGGCAAACAAAAGCACCTGGCTTGTTTGCCGATAAGCCGTCGCCAAATCGAGCAAGCTTAACTCTGCACCCCCCAATACCGCAGCATGGTCGACAAATAGCACTCGACGGCGGGTCGAGGGTTCAGACCTCAAGCCTTCAAACTTCTGCTCACAGTTCATACCGCATCGCCTGTCAGAGCCGCTTGGTACACTGACTTGACTCGACTAGCAATCACGGGCCAAGTGTAGTGTTGCTGCACGTAATCTATGCAGGCTTGCTCGCTGGGTAGCTGACGCAGCCCGGAGAGGGCTTCCGAAATCCCTTGAGCTAGGTGCTCAGCTGCACTGCTCTCAAACACCAAATCTTCAGAAAAAGGCCGCAGAATTTCGGGAATGCTGTCGACTGGTGTTCCCAGAACTGGCGTTCCAGCCGCCAGTGACTCGATCACAATCAAGCCAAACCCTTCTAGAGCCACGGTTGGAACGACTGAAAAGTTAGCGGCGCGGTACGCTAGTGCCAAATCCTGGTCGGAGACAAAGCCTAGCAAGCGTACATTTTCAGTCAGGTTTAGTTCTTCAATCTGAGCTTGCAGCGTGGTTCCTAGAGCGCCTTTACCGGCAATCATTAACAGGGCATCCGGATGCTCGCGCCGGACTTGAGCCATAGCTGCGATCAGGTTCTCCAAGCCCATGCGCTTCGCTAACCGGCGTACAGCTAGCAAGATGGGGCGATCTTGAGGCCAACCCAATTGCGTCCGGGCCACGCTGCGGGGCAACGTGGGGTCAAAGCGCTCAACGGCCACGCCGGGGGGTACAACGTGAATGCGCTCCAAGGGCACACCATACTCTCGGTTCAGGATGTTGCGGAACGCCTCAGACAGCACAATGAACTGGGTCATGCGTCGATAGGCTGTTTGCTCCAGCTGCCGCTTAAACCAGGTGGAAAGGGTTTTACCCCCTTCTACCCGACCTTCAAGCGCCCAGGGTCCCTGAAAATGCATTACCAAAGGCCGCCTACCTAAGCGGTCGAGAACTGGAAAGGTGTACAGCGCAAAGTGCGAGACCACCAGAGGGTAATTTTCTTCTGCCAAAGCTTTCCCCACCGCTTGACGAACCCCTCGCCACCGTTGCAGCAGAGAAGCTTCGCGAGGCGCAAAGGCTTGCACCTGTCCGCCTGAGGTTTGGGCGACCGCAGGTGAACCCGCAACTAAGCCACGCATCTGCACCCCTGCCGCTGGCAGGTATTGCATGCAGTCGTAATAAACCCGATTGAGCCCCCCGGCCTGCTCCGGGAACCAGCCCATACCAAGTTGTAATGTTTTCACAGCAAATGCTCCTCAACCAGGTTGCAGTTTCACGAAAGGGAACGAGGCAAAACCGAGGGCGAGTAAAGCCGACCGTCTGATAGTATTCGCGCTGAATCCATAGCAACACCTCGCTGTTTTTTTTGCCATTGGTAGTATTTACCAGCCGATAAACTCATGGCCAGGAAAGCCCAGGAAGTCATTCCCGCCACACCAATAAATGTATTACTGAAGATCAACTGGATAACCCCAGTGATGGCAATACTACGAGCAGCATCTGCAAACAGATCTACACTTCTGGGTAGGTAGCTCAAAGAACGAATAAGTAGCCAGACGAGACCGATGAGATAAGGAAGCCCTCCTAACCAGCCAAGGGAGAACAACACATCGAGAACGCCACTATCCAGAATGCCTAACTCACCCAGTTCCCCTCCTGAAGCCAGCTTCGTTGCCAAACCTGTTTTGCCCAAACCGGCTCCCATTGGGTTTACCAATGCGTTCGAGAGGAAGTCTGCATAAAGGGTTGAGCGAGCATTAAAGCTAGAGTCACTCTGAACATTGGAAAGGCTATTAACTCGGGAATTGATTGTGCTAGAGAATGGGCCCATACTAGCTAGCGGTACAACCAAGATTCCCAGCAACAGTAGCGTCAAGATGAGGCGGAACTGGAAGCGTACCTTCATAAACGTGGCAAAGGTGAGCAAGCTGAGCATCCAACCAGCCCAACTTGCTCTGACCATCGATAGCAGGAACGATAGATAGCCAGGTCCGGCTGCTGCCAAAACTAGCGTGCCCTTAGCACTAAATAGGAGCAGTAGCCCTGTTGCCATAACCCCAGCAAAGGGACCTGGGGAATTCATAGTACTAAATACTCGAATTTGCAGCGGGGCAGGGGAGCCAATTGAGCCCATTTTGGAACTGGTCATCCAGTAGGTATCCCAGGGAGGCGCAATCATAAATTGCACAACACCATAGGCCCCTAAGATGAGAACGCTCCAGAGAAAAGTATTAAGCATTACTTTTCGATAGGGCAGATAAGAGCGCCAGTTAACAAACAGGTGAACGCCAAAAACAATGGGGAACAGCCAGTTAAACAAAGCAAAGGTTGCTGAGGGAAGTGACCCAGTCACTGCGCCTACCAAAAAGCTATAAACAACCCCCAGTAAGCACAGGCCAAAAGGCACCATATCTGACAATGTTACGGTTGGGGGTAGCCGCCGCAGGCTCAGGCAGGCCAGCCCCGTTACTAGGTGGGGAGCCAGGATAATCGGGCTGGTGGTTTGATAGCCTACTTTGTAGTCAACTAGACGACGCAGCTCAGGCGCAAGAAACCATAGCCACCAGGTGTAGCTGATGTAGGAAAGTGGATGCTTTTGGTAAAGGTAAAAACCAACAAAAAAGAGCAGTAGAGCACACAAAACACTGACAATCATAAAAATACCGGCAACTCATTTGCCGGATAGGGGTTTTTGATTCTTCCAATGAAGCTCATAGACCTTCATTTCCTGAAGAAATTCGTAGTAGCTCCAAAAACCTGCTACTGCAAAGCCTGCCGCCCCTTTGCGATAGAGACCCTGCACAATATACTTCTGCAAAAAGCGGGCTGGTGGCCGTAGAAGCAAGCGGGCCCAGCTGAACTTTCTGCCCGCAAGATACGCCTTTTGTGCCTCTAGATCTGTGTATTTGTTGAAGCGCCTGACATGGTCTTCAATGCTGCGAAAGCCATGATGCCAAAGGGTGCCAGGTAGCTTGCCCACAGTGGCATTACCAACGTCTGGTTCTTCATGCACCAAAACTTCTTTGATACTGAAGACTTCTTTGTTGTAGAGCCGGATGAGGTAACCGCCTTTGGGGAGCCAGGTTCCTAGAAAATCGCCGATTCTGTACACAGAAAAAGCATCGACTCCAGGGACAGGTTGCTTTTTCCAATTTCTGAGCGAAGCGGCTAGCTCCTCACTCACAACTTCGTCGGAGTCAATAAAAAAGATCCAGGCATGGGTAGCTTTCTGCGCCCCAAAGTTACGCTGCCTCGCGTAACCTGGCCAGGGATTGACATAGACGGTGCAGCCCAAAGTCTCTGCTGTCTGAACGGTAGTATCCTGGCTGCCGCCATCGATCACTACAATTTCATCAGCGAAGCCTTGGCAGGAGCGAATTGCTTGAGCAATTCGCTCTTCTTCGTCCTGGGCAATAATCACCACTGAAATGCAAGGACTGGCAGTCGCAGCAGTCGGGGCTAGACCTGAACGGGTTTCAGAGCGAGTCATTGAAAGCTCCTTAGAGCGAGCAGTGCCGAGAATTTGCCGCGCTGTACCGTAAAGCAGCGCAACCAGGCCAGCGCCCCAAAGGGAACAGTAAACCGCATCGCCTGGAGAATCCCGGGTGATTTGCGCGTACCAATGAGCAATGACCAGGATAAGTACAGGGCCCGTCGGCTGGCCGGTAGATAATCCAACAGCACGAGCGCCTCGTTGAAGCTGGAATCGTAAACAGCAGGCAGAGCACTGTCGAAGTGGCCCACCCGGTCATCGCCCCAACGCGAGCCCTCGTAGTGGTCTACCGCTACAGCTGGGTCGTAGATCAGTTTGTAGCCCGCTCGTTTGACAGCCAAGCTAAAGGCAAGGTCGTTATTAACTTGGGCACCTGTGCCGCGTAGACGCTCATCAAAACGCAAGCCTGCGATGGCCGTACGTCGGTAGCTCATATTGGCTCCTTTGAGGATGTCCACCTCACGAGCGGAGCCAGTGCCTAAATGGTGGTTTCCAATCACACGGCCAAACCACTGCACTTGGCCTACGGTCTCGCGGGTGCCGCTTTCGATCCGATCTTCGTGGCGAATCCAATCTCGTCCGCCCACACCACCAACCTGGCTGTCGGCTAAAAAGTGGGCTTCTATGCGAGACAGCCAGTCAGTTCGAGGAGCAGCATCATCATCGGTGATAGCGATAATTTCGCCCTGGGCAGCGTCCAAGCCAGCATTGAGCGCAGCAACCTGTCCAGGGACAGTAACCTTAACAGTACGCAGGTTCAATGACTGAGGGTCATAATCTTGGAGAAAGGCCCAAGTCTCGGCATCCGTGTCCCGAGCGATAACCAGAACCTCATCAGCAGGCCGGTTTTGCTGCTGCAGCATGCTTAGACAACGGGCCAGATCCTGCGGACGACGGTATGTAGGAACGAGAACGGTGATAGTCAGCATAGGCGTAAGTCTGTGCCGGGTAGCAAAGGTGAGTTCCGCTCCCTGTTCAACTGTTCTCCAACCTGAGAGCTAATCAGGACATTCCTTACGGCGATTTCAGCTAAGCAGATGTGCAAACCCAGACACTAAGCGGGCGTTAGCTTGACTACTAGGGGATAATCAGGCACATTGAGTCTGAGCTGTTGAGGCATTCTATATTGTTGCCCTGGATTAGTTGTATCAATATCTGAATAGATCACTACGTCTTTGATTTTTTGATTCAGAGTTAGCGTAATCGGTTCGCTCCGAACCGTAAAAGCTCTGTTTCTGATACGGTCAAAACTGGGAGCTTCCAGCCACAGAAGCAGATAGAAAGTACCGTCTCGCTTCTGTAAAAGGGTATGATGAATCTTCCTAAGGTTGCCTCTCAAGGTGTAGTCTAAATTATCCAGAGAGAATTGAGGCCCTGGGTCTTTTAAGAGGGAGATTAACTTCTTCAAATTTGTAAAGGCAGGTTTTGGTGAACCATCATTATGCAAAATTCCAAAATTGGCCTCTCGATCTCTGGGTCTAACGCGTTGATCAATAAATTCGTAGGAAAAGGTTCTAACAACACCAGCGTTGAAGCACTCTAAAAAAAGTCTGGGTATATATTTCCCTTGAACATTTTCAGGAATGGGCCGATCAGAACCAGCTCCGCCGGTATGGTAACCGGTTTCAGTCGCGATAATCGGCTTGCCTACCGTCGGTTTTGAGCGATTTGCAATCTCATTCTTAATATTGCCGTTGCCTGGATGGTGAGGATAACTATAGGGATGCATGTTGCCATGAGTTACCCAGGGTCGAAGATCACCAATCCGGGTACTAGAGTCCCCTTTAATAAAAGAAGGACCTAAGATAGGTAGGCGGCTGGTTGCTCGATTCTGGCTAAACTCAGCCTTGAGTTGTTGCATGTAATCCCGCAACGCTGGCACCCATTGCTTAGGGTCTCGGTTGCGGGCATCATACTCGTTGGGCCCTTCAACCGCCTCCATAGCATCGCCTAGTCGCTGCGCGAGTTCTACGGCTTGCTTAGGCGTCACCCAACCGATTCCTGCAATTAGCGTGCTACGGATGTTAACAGAGGCAAGTTCCTTGAGCCGATTGTAATATCTCTCACGGTTTAGGACCATGCCATCGCGGATATGCCGGATGCCTAGCTCTTGCAGCTGTGGCTTAATAATCGTCTCGTATCCCCGACCATAGGGAGTCTGATCATAAGTTAAGTGGACATTGACGCCAATAGAGTCAACAAAGGCATCTGCACTGCGAGCCCGCTCCGACTGGTTCTGTACTTTGGGCAGAAATAGACTAGCGCAGATCAGCAAGCTGGCTAGCAAGAAACCTGCTGTCAATTGAGCCAGCCGTAGATTACGACGCCTACCCCCGAAGACTCTCATTGCGGTATCCCTGTGATTTGACGCGTCAGGGCTTGGGATGTCAGGCTTAATGCCATCGCAGCACAGGAACGCAGGCTGAAATCGCCTCTCATTGCTCGCCATAAATAAAAACGTGCCCGTTCAATCTCTCCAGTTCGCAATAAGGCGATGCCTAGAGTTGTGTTGGCATGAGCCCATTTTTTCTGGAAATAGGGCCTAAACTCTCTTAAGCGGGTATCCTCCATAAACCGTTCGTAGCAGAAGATGCCAGAGTTCGCCTTGCGGATCTTGGCTTGGGCATTGCGACTGCCACTAGTCATCGTTTCAGACTGTGGGTGAATGCGATAGAGGGTTAGCCGTTCGGGGCAGTAATAAGCACCACGGCCTGAACGACAGGCTAAGTAGGTTAGATAGTAGTCCCAATAAACGCCTACCTCCCGCAGTTCTAGCAAATTAATCATTTCACGGCGAATGACAGCCGAGGAAGCTGGTGATACAGCCTGATGCACTAGCCCTAGGTCATAAAAGGGTTGATAGATGCCTTCTTTGAGCTGGTTCCGATACCACCGTTTGCTGTTTTGCTCAGTCTCTTGCTGATCAACATTGCCGTTCGCGTCAATAATATAGTGATCGCAAAAAGCCAGAGCCAATTCTGGCTGCTGGACAAGAGGAAGCACTAGCTTCTCTAAGAAATTCTCATTCCATAAATCGTCATCATTTAAGCAGGCGATATACTCGCCTTGTGCCTGCTCAAAAGCATGAGCGACATTCAAAGCCACCCCGAGATTCTTTGAGTTGCGCCGCAAGCGAATGCGAGGATCATTCAAATCCTCAATCAAAGCCTGAGGACTTTCAGGGCTACAGTCATCAGAGACGATGACTTCAAAATTTTGATATGTCTGCCGAAGGACGCTCTTGAGCGCTTCTTTTAAATAAGCCAGACGATTGTAGGTTGGGATGATGACACTAATTAAAGGCTGCTGCAATTTAGTACCTTAAGGTATTGTCTCAGTGCTTTACAGACTGTGCTCTACCTGGATGAGAAAATCCTGGTTAGGTAGTGCTCAGCAGTACTTTTTCAATTCCATCTACAGTCCCACTAAGGCTGAAATTGCGTAAGACATGATCACGGCTTCTCTCGCCTAGTTGAGGATCTGTGTTTTTCCAATCTATAGTTCGACTCAAAATTCTAAACAGGTCTTCTTCATCCCCAGGTAGAGAAAGAAAATGCTGAAATTCACTGGTCAAAATTTCAGGAATTCCTCCAACTTTACTAGCTACAACAGGTGTGCCACAAGCCATTGATTCAATAATCGTTCTCCCGAAGGGTTCCGACCAGAGGCTAGGCAAAACTGTAACGTCACTGACCCGATAAAGAGAACTTGGATTTTGAACGTGACCAAGGAAAGTTACTTTTCGATCTATTCCTAACTCGATCGACAGCCGTTTTAATTCGCCTTCATATTCTCCGTCCTGGAGTAAAGGTTTTCCAGCGATCAGCAAATGCTTGTCGCTCTGGCCTTCTTTCAGAAGCAATGAGAATGCTCTCATTAGAGTTTCAATTCCCTTGACTCTATCGAGTCTTCCCACATATAAAATGACCTTGGTATTTCTCAAGATACCAAGGTCATCTCTGCGAGCAGTCAGATTATCTGAGGGCTTGAAAGCTTCTAGATTAATTCCATTATGAACAATCTCAATTCTCTCCCTTTCAATACCGACATTACTCCAGTCGAGTTTTGTTTGATTAGAGACAGCAATAAATTTTTTTACTTTCGTAAGCGCAATAGCTTGTTTAGCGCCTTTCAAGCCAGCTTGGCGTAACGGATAAATTTTCTCTTCAGGTGGTGGCAAGCGAAGATGGACAACAAACGGAATATTTTTATATGAGGCGGCAGTGGAGCCGAAGAACACCTCATTGTAACCGTTGCTGTAAATGACACTATTCTGACTAGTTGGAACCTTAGATATGTCGGACAGAAAATTTAGAACAGATGAGGCGAGTGATTTGCGATTAAATCTATAGCCATGAATCCTAATAACCTGATCACAAAAGCTATAGTAGTCTTTAAGCAAGTCTCCCTCGTTGACGTAAAGCAGACTAATACGGTGCCCCCGCTTAGACAAGCTGTGACAAACATCGAACAGACTTAACTCAGACCCACCACGGGTTGAAGACAGTTCGTTTCCTGTAACAATGATGTGCATGAATTATTTAACCTACCTGATTTCTGCAATCTCTATAGACTGTTACAGCCTGTCGCCTGAGAGAAGCCTAAGATCATTCTCAACCATCTCTTTAATGATGTCTTCTAACTTTCTCTCGCTTTTCCAGTTTAGTTCTTCTCGAATCTTATAGCTATTTCCGCATAGTGGCACTGTTTCACCCTCACGATAAAATCGCTGATCAAGTTCGACAAAGTCACGAAAATCAAGTCCTACACACCTAAAAGCACAGTCAACGAACTCTTGTACTGAATGATTAGTACCAGAAGCAATTACATAATCTTCGGGCGCTGAGCGTTGTAACATCAACCACATTGCATCAACGTAGTCTGGGGCATAACCCCAATCGCGCAGAGCTTCTAGATTGCCCAAATAAAGTTTGTTTTCAAGCCCAAGTTTGATTTTAGCTGCAGTAGAAGTTACTTTGCGTGTCACAAACTTGAAGTCTCGTCGAGGCGACTCATGATTGTAAAGAATTCCTGTACAGGCAAAGATTCCATATTGATTACGATAATTACGTACAAGATGATAACTCGCCAGCTTGGAAATGCCATAGACTGAGCGAGGATTAAAAGGAGTTAGTTCATTTTGAGGAGCGCTTAAAACTCGCCCGAACATTTCGCTAGAACCAGCAAAAAAGAAACGGCACTCGGGAATTATTTCCTTAATGGAAGCTAGCAGATAGTGTGTACCATTAAAGTTACTCGTTAAAATTGAGGATTCATCGTCGAATGAGTAACTCACAAAGCTAGAAGCAGCTAGATGGTAGCATTCATCTGGCTGTACCTCACGAATTACTTTGTATAAGGATAAGTGGTTATCCAAAGAAGCAGTGTGCAGAACTACTCGATCTTTAATGGTTTCAAGGTTGAATAGTTGACGGGATGGATCCTCAACAGCCTGCCGCCTGACAACGCCATGCACTTCATAGCCTTTAGTAAGCAACAGCTCTGCCAAATAAGAGCCATCCTGCCCAGAGATACCAGTAATCAGTGCTTTCTTCATGTGTTTTTAGGAACTTCTGGACTTACCTATGTTACTAGACATTATGTAACAATCTCAGCTAGGTTCCAAGATTATCAGCGGTAGCTGGTTTAGAAACCAAAGGTCCCGTAGGTTCTATCCATTATGCTTGTGTCATACTCACCTGATCTGGCTATACCAGTAGACAGATAGCTCAAATGGCAGCAGAGGATGTAGAGCCAATTACTTACCAATTTGACCTTGAGCTGCTACTAAAGGATATTCTAGTAACTCTTGGACGACAATATCGAGTTTGGAGGCATCATCAACCGTGGGTAAATATTTCCTAGGTTGCCACCACCATTTAGAATAATAGGGCAAGGTTTCAAATTGTCGATTGCTGCTTCCGAGAAGCTGTGTCTCCCTCCAGCATAGCTAATTCTAGCCTTGAAGGTATCCGTTAGGAACAATACTGCTCCGAGCCAGATCAAGTGATCTCCGATATTGTGATGACCAGGATAGTCAAGCAAAACACACTGATCAAACCTCTCTAGTTGTCTTAGAAATTCATGCAAAACCTCTTTGAGTTTTCTCGTTGTTGAAATTTTCGCGGAGTTAGTTTTTATGCCCATCAGTTTCATACCTTGCGATATTAGCTCTTATGGGATGTTCTAGCTCTACTTATTCCTGAACACGGTTGCTAGAGGCAGTCTGACGAATGAAGGCTACATCACAGCCTCCGTTTCCATTTGAGCCCTCTAAACCTCCTAAAGCCTGAAGATCAGCGTTGACCATGATCTCGACTAACTCTTTGAAGGTTACTGACGGCTGCCAGCCTAGTTTCGTTCTGGCCTTGCTAGCATCACCTAACAGCAGTTCAACTTCTGCTGGTCTAAAGTAGCGCGGATCAATCTCAACATACTTCTGCCAATCCAGGTTAGCTATCCCAAAAGCAACATCGAGAAACTCCCGAATTGAATGGGTTTCGCCTGTGGCAATCACATAGTCATCGGGTTCCTCTTGCTGCAGCATTAACCACATAGCTTGGACGTAGTCTTTGGCATAGCCCCAGTCTCGTTTGGCATCCAAGTTGCCCAAGTAGAGCTTTTTCTGTTGCCCAGCAACAATGCGTGCCAAGGCGCGAGTAATCTTACGAGTTACAAAGGTCTCACCACGACGCGGACCTTCGTGGTTGAACAAAATGCCATTGCAGGCGAACAAGCTATAGGACTCGCGGTAATTGACGGTTTGCCAGTGTGCGTAAACTTTAGCGCAGGCATAGGGACTGCGGGGGTAGAAAGGTGTTGTCTCCTTTTGAGGAACAGCTTGTACCAGACCAAACATTTCTGAGGAACCAGCTTGATAAAAACGCACCTCACTGCCGGTCCGTTGTTGATAATCTCGGACTGCTTCAAGTAACCGCAGAGTGCCCATACCAGTCGCGTCTACTGTATACTCCGGCGTATCAAAGCTGACGCGTACGTGGGACTGAGCGCCAAGATTATAGATTTCAATAGGCTGAACCTCTTCTATAATGCGTCGCAGTGTAGTACCGTCAGTTAAATCGCCATAGTGTAGAAATAGACGAGCATCTGAGGTATGAGGATCTTGGTAGATTCGGTCAATGCGATCAGTATTGAATGTAGAGGTCCGTCGAATAACACCATGAACTTGGTAACCTTTCTCCAGCAGTAGTTCTGCTAAATAAGAACCATCTTGGCCTGTAATGCCGGTAATCAGTGCTCGCTTAGGTTGAGTCATGGTTCCTAATAATTGAGTGAACGAATGGCTTAAAGGATTCTTGAAGATGGACTCGGGTCTAACACTTTAGAAACGCTGTTCTGAGTGGTCATGCCCACCGTTTCGGCTAGTAGTTGCTCATAAGTTTCTGCTAACTGATTATTAAGTTTGTGAATATCATAGTACTGTTCTACGTATTCTCGTCCAGACTTACCCATGCTCGCCCAAGCATCTGCATTGGCAATTAGTAGCTCTAGCTTATCAACCAAAGCATCCACGTCCCGTTCGGGAACCAAGAAGCCGGAATGTCCATGTTTAACCAATTCAGGGATACCGCTATGCTCAGTGCTGAGAACTGGTAGACCAAGAGCCATTGCCTCCATCAAAACAACAGGAATACCTTCTTGATCACCATCTCCACTTGTTACACTTGGTGCAAGCAAAATATCAGAGCCAGTGAGAATCTCGATAATTTCTGGCTGTTGTTTCCAACCAGGCAATTTGACAATGTGACTGACATCTAGTTTCTGGCTCAATTGCTCTAAATCTTGTCGCAGGTCGCCGTCGCCCACAACAGTGTACTCAACAGAGTGTCCTCTTTTAGCAAGCTGAGCAACAGCACGAATACCATACTCAACACCTTTTTTCTCGACGAGCCGAGCAATTGTGACTAAACGTAGACAACCGTCGTCATGCATCTGTCGAGGTTTAAAGCTGAACCTACTGCAATCGATCCCCATATGATGTACGCCGATTTTCTTTTCGTTGCAGCCTAGCTCCACTAGCCGACGTCTCCAGTGTTCGCTAATAGGCAGGAAAAAGTCTCCTTTATCGAATAGTTGATCATAAATATGGTTGCCGAATTTACGGAGGTTACCGCTGATGTCTACTCCGTGGAACGTTGTTACTAACTTACCTTGGATAGCTCCAATGTCCCTTAGCAGCATAGCTTTGACACCACATAAACCAAAGTGACACTGAATGATGTCGTACGATGGTCGTCTCTTAAAAAATGGCAATGATGCGTATAACAGTTTTAAAGATGCAGCTTTTTTTCCATATTTGAAGACATTCAGTGCTTTTGATGCAACCACCGGATCTAGAAAATAGTTAGAAAGCAGAAGTTTAAGACTGTATAAAATTCGTAGAGCGCCGTTGTCCGGAACATCAGGTAAGTAATAAGTTCGCTCCAGCAATCTATATTTCTCTACGTCAGGGTGCATTTTAACTGTATTGCCTGCTGCATCCGCGTAAATATCAACTTCATGTCCCCGATCAATAAGTCCTGTGATTTGACTCAGGACAAAAGTTTGTGATAGCGAGGGAAATTCCCCGACAAAGAACGCGATTTTCATGGGAGCGTTTTGCCTCGTCACTGATGTTTATATTCATCTCATCCACTCAACTATCAGGAAGGAACAAGGGATGCGACTCTGCGGATCAGTCCCCGTAATCCAGGCCAAGATGTTAGCAGAATATCTAATTGAGCACCTAGATAATCCCGCCGTAGGCTACGCACTAGAGGATACTGCTTTAGTAATTGATGGGCGGTTTTAGAATCATCAGAGTTAATGCAACGCAACGCTGCAACTAGGGCGAGATACGCTAAGAATTGCTCTAGCAAAGTCCGGTACTCAGCGGGGCAATCTTTTCGCAGAGGCTCTGGGTCACTTAGCATAGGCCAAGGGGGCAAAATCTTGCGGCTGCTGTGGGCCGAAATCTCTGAGGCTTCTGTGTGCCACCAGAACAGCGGAGCAGGATCGCGGTAAATCTTGTAATTAAGGATGATCTGCACCCATAGATATACATCTTCACCGTAGTTGCAGCGATCCTTGGCATAGAAGCCTCCAAAGCGTTCAAGAACCTCGCGGCGACACACCACTGCTCCTGGATGAAAGAAGTCAATGGCTCGTTTCATCAGGCGGGCGTCCATTCGGGTTGGTAATCTCCAAGGCCCTCGTGTGATGCCAAAGCGTTGAGCCTCTAGCTCCCAGCTAGTACGCTCAGCTCCTAGATAACGACCTAAGACAGTTAGAGCACAATCCGGATGGTCTTGCAGATGCTGGATCGACCTTTCCAGAAGTTCTGGTGCCCATTCATCATCCGCATCTAAAAATGAAAGCAAAGGAGCAGTGCTTTCTGCAATCCCTCGATTACGCGCTGCTCCAGGACCAGCATTGGCTTGGTAGATTAATTTTACTCGGGGATCTGTATAGGAACTGACGATGCTTGGCCCTTGATCAGTAGAACCATCATCAACAACAATGATCTCGAAGTTTTTATAGGTTTGAGCCAAAATGGAGTTCAAGCCCCGAGCAATATATTTACCTTTGTTGTACAGAGGTATCACGATAGAAACAGCAGGGCTATTCTGCTCGTTTGGAGATGAGTCCATAGTTTGCTCTCTAATCAAGGTGGAGTTTTGTTGTTTGCACTGCAATAGTTAGAGTCCTAAAGCAGTTTTCCTATTGCTTGCTCTATGTGGCACTTGACCATTTCCCAAGAATACTCAGCTTTCACAAGCTGGTAGGCAGAACTAGCTAGCAGTTTTCCTAGCTCTGGATTTGACCAAATCTTACAAATTTCAGAGGCAAGTTCTTCAGGGCTATCGCTAATAAGTAAGTGTTCTCCATTCTGTGCATTTAAACCCTCTGCCCCTTTTGAGGTGCTGACAACCACACGACCTGCAGCAAAAGCTTCTAGGATCTTTAGGCGGGTACCTCCACCCTGCAATAAAGGGACGACTACGATACTTGATGCTGCCAGATAAGGCAGCATATCTGGAACTTTACCCGTGACTATAATGTCTGAATCCTGTTGCGCAGCTTCTAACATAACTGGGGTTGGATTTACACCTACTAACAGGAGCCTGCTCTCTGGATACGTTTTTTTGACGAGAGGAAAAACTTTCTCGAGCAGTAATTGTGCCCCCATTGCGTTAGGTTTGTACTGAAAAGAAGCAGGAAAAATGAGCGTCAAGGGTTGTGGCTTCAGACCATCTGGAAGATTAAATTTGCCCAATTGCAAGCTCTCGTAAGCTTCCAAGTTAATTCCGTTAGGAACAACATGAACCGTTTTAGTTAAGCCAGCAAGTTCACGAAGGAGAGTTGCATCTTGAGCACTACAAGCCCATACTTGGTCAACTTGTCGAGCAAAATCACGTTCTATGGACTCAAGCTTGGCAAGCTGCTTTTTCTGTTTCAGTCTTACCTGCGAATCTTGATTTGCTTCTGCTCTGATTGATTCGTGGAGCATGGCAGTTTCTGCGTTATGAGCATCAAGAATAATTTGGCATTTATGCCGCTTAATTACTGGGAGATAAGCGTAAAGCCACAGCTCTTCAAACACGACAAGGTGAGGCTGAAATTCTGCCAGTATCTTATCCAGCTCTTGAGCAACACTTTCTATGTAGAAGTAGTGTTTAATATCTGTATAGGGATGGTCACGAGTGATCAGCCACTGTAGTTGCCTAAGCCGACGCCCTAACTTCTCACGAAAGGAGAGTAGACTATGGTTGACATAGTGTCTGCTTAAGAAAGAAACACCAGGAGGAGATTCTGCTGGAGAGTTTGCCTCCTCTACATTAGTAGAGATAAAAACAATGCCTACAGGACCAAACTTCATCATGGCATTAATGTTTTGCCAATCCCGAAGTGGAGCACCGCCTACAGGCGGATACTGGAAGCTTCTAGTGATAAAGAGTGTGCGCATTTCTCTTGTGGTCATAGCTACCAGCCTCTTGTTTTTAGCCCTTTTGTTATGAGGCGTATGTTTCTTCTGGGCGTTGCGAATTCTACCAATCGAGCTGTCTATTGACTCATCGACTGCATTTGCATTGGAACTGAAGCGGAGCCGTTAAGGGCATCTTCGTAACATTTCAAATGTTTGTCAAAAATGACTGATATCGATAGCTTTTGCCGTAGCCTTGCGACTGCTGGAGCTTCACCTTCTTGGCAAGAAGACAAACAATGCTTGATGGCTTGAGCTAAAGCTTCCGACGTATAAGGTTCGAAGGTTTTGATAGCCCCAGGCTCCAACCTGTTGTATTCCTCAACTTGAGGAAGGTTAGAAGCCAGGATTGGACGGGCAATAGAGATCCAGGTAGCCAGGGAGCCTGAGGCTGAAGTGGTTGCAAAGGGACAAATCGCCAAGTCGGTTGCAATCAGATAACGTTCTAGATCTGCCTCAGACAAGTATCCAGTGACTCGGAGTCGATGGCCTAATCCTTGAGCTTCTGCATGAGTAATTAATTCCTCGACCAGTTTCTCAGAATTGGGGCTAGGACCTCCTGCAAAAATGACTTGGACATCCTCTGGTAGTTGTGGAAGAGCCTCAATCAACAGTCGATGTCCCTTTCTACTATAGATAAATCCTTGGACTGCAACTGTTTTGCAACTCTCCAGTCCCAGAGCTTTTCGAGCCTCCGCCGGTGTAATTTGAATGGCTCGATTTTCAACAAAGTGAGGTACTATCTTTAATTTGGAATCATAGATCAGATTGTCAAGCCGTTGTGCCTCTTGTTCTGTACAAACAAACATCAGCTTCACCCGGCTAAATAGCAGAAGAAAGGCCAAAGTTTCAGGCAGATGTTTACGGCCTTGTCGAATAACACTTCTAAAACTCAACGTTTCAGGTGAGGAATAGTTTAGGTTGGATGCTATTTCCGTGTCTACTTGTGAAACTTTAGGCCGTCGATAAAGACAAATGAGTTTAGCTGCTAGTGCGTAATCGACAAAAACGTCATGAAGGGTAACAGTTAAGGGACGTGAGCAATGGCGAATAAAATTCCATAGATTAACGACTTGCGACCATCTATGGCCCCAAGTTCGATTGTTATACTGAATATGTATGATGTCCGCGTCTGAAAGCTGTTGAGCAGCATTAGCTAACAACTTGTGGTTGTGTTTTAAATTCTCAGTTAGGGTGACTTCCACCTCGATAACCGTCAGTTCAGGCCGCCCATGTGCTTCAGCAGCTAGAAAACGTCCATAGCGACGCACCCCGCTTTCGTGGCTCTGCGGTACACCAATATGCAAGTAGCCAACTTTCATTACATTCACCAAGTAGTTTGGGTTAGTCGAGACTAGAGCTTACCTTCTGCCAGAGATCTAGTGTTTCTCGAATCATTCTTGCCTCGGAGAACTCTTGAGATCGTAATTTGGCTTTCCAGCCCATTTCCTGCATCTGTTCTAAATGGCTGAGTGCCCAACGCAGGTTTTCCATCAAATCACAGCTGTCAGCTACGCGGAACAGTAAACCATGAACTCCATGCTCAATCACTTCTGGAATGCCGCTAGCCTTCGAGGTTACGATTGGCAGGGCATATGCCATAGCCTCTGCTAGTGCAAAGGATTGACCACCTTCAAAGCGTGTTGGGAAGACAAAGAGATCGGCAGTTGTCAGCAAACGACCTATGTCAGAACGGTAGCCCAGAAAACAAACGTGTTCTGTGATTCCATATTCTTGGACTGAGTCAACCAACCTCTCTCGCAACTCACCCTCACCAACCCAGATAAACTTCAAATCTGGAAATTCTTTGACAACATGAGGAATTACTGGGATTAAATCTTGATACCCCTTCTGAAAATCGAGACGTCCAACTGTGAGAGCAATCTTGCTATCAGTGGCTATTCCTAGTTCTTGGCACATCTCCGCCCGTAGGGTTTGCCGATCCGTCTCTAGCTTTTCAGAGTCAAGAGATATTCTTGAGCCGTTATAAATTCGAGATACCGTATCTTCAGAGGCATCAAAAGATTTGCAGACTAGTTGCCGATTGTTCTCCGAGATAGCAAGCCACCGCTGATTTCGAGCTCTTGCCCAGGCGTAAGCTTTGAGCTTAACATTGCTAAATGATATTTGACGATGAACAAGACCGAAGCGAACGACGGTTGGTATTTTTAGAAAACCACAAGCTAGAATACTTCCTAGGCAATGCTCAGGATTAGGGAGAACGATTTGCACAACATTAGGCTTGAGTTTCTGGAGCAGAAAAACAGTCCGCACAAAGTACGGTAGGTATTTTCTGACTGTCGCTAGTTTACCAGCGGTGTATTCTGGAATTTCTAGCTGATGGTACTGCACACCGTTAGCAAGTAAATCCTTAACTAGAGACACAGTCCCCTCTGCTTTAGGAAATGCTACATGAACTTCTAGTCCCTCACGGACAGCAGCAGAAGTCATGGTCAAAGTGTATTCTTCCACACCACCGCGAGCTGTTGAGGGGATGATAAATAGTAGCCTCATAGGTTCAGCCTCATAAGCTAAAGAGTCCAACTTGCTGACGCCTATTGTGGAAACAGGGTTGTTCATCAGTTACAGGAGTAAGACCTCTAAGCTGATTGACGATAAGCTTCTAAGCAGCGTTTAGCCACGCTGTCCCAGGTAAACTTCTCAATGACTCGTTCTCGTGCCCTTTGGCCCATCTGTAGGGCAGCCTCAGGATTATTAACTAGCCAGTTAATCCGCTCTCTCAGTGCTGTTGGGTCGTTAGGTGGTACGACAAAGCCAGTGACTCCATCCTCTACAATCTCTGGCATACCGCCAACATCTGTACAAATCACAGGGGTTCCACAGGCCATGCTCTCTAGAAGAACTAAACCTAGTAATTCTGGGGCAACATGTTGGTTTGAGTTAACATCTACGTATACTGATGGCAATATTGTTACAAGCGCGCCTTGATAAGTCTCTACAATTTCACTGTCATTTGCGCTAGTGACAAACTTAACTTTCTTCCCTTTAGATAGTTCCTGTAGTAAAGCAAAGTATTGTTCATCATAAGCTCTGCCAACGATGTCCAACTGGACGTTCTCATCAATTGCCTCAATCAGGTAGTTGACGCCTTTGTGTGGGAGTAACCGTCCGACAAACAGTATTCTTTTATCTTTTTCTCGATATGTCTCTTCGGCAATGAATTTGTTGCTAACTCCTCCATAAATAACTTTGGATGTTTTTGTAGAAGGTAAGGATTTTGCAGAGAAATCAGAGACCAGAAGAAAACCATTGAGCAGCTTAGACAAAGGTATTGCATCCGAGATTTTGCTACCCCCACCCCCATGATCAGTCACGAAGACAGGCTTTCTTAACGCTGCACTAGTAGCAATAGCTAGATTTGTGACACTCTTTCTATACTGGTGGCAATGAACCAGATCAACATTGATTAGTTCTTGAAGAAACCCGTATGAGGTGGGATTAGTCACTGCTCCAGAAGCAGGATAAACTTCAAGCCTGAGCTTTCCTTGCTTGAGACTTTTTCGCGTTGGTCCAAAGCTAATTAGGACAGTGTCAACATAATTGGCCATCGCCTCTGCAAGGCTCGTAACATATCTTTCACCACCACCAATTTGAGAATAGTCGCTGAAGTAGGTAGAAGATATATGTGCAACAGAATGAAGAGAACGACTGCTGCTAACAGAGCCAAGCTTTTGAGAGATTTTTGCTAGTTGATACAGAGAGAAAACTGCACCCTTCAAAAATCGTTGACTAGACAATTGGTGACGCATCGTATTCATCTCTAGTTGATAGGGAGACTGATAGCCGTCTCAGGCTCATCGTGTGAGGTAACAGCCTCCCTGTATATTTTCTCTCTGGCCCAAGTTACTCCAGTTCTCAAAACACGAGCAGGTACACCTGCTACGATACTGTTTGGAGGAACGTCCTTCGTGACGACTGAGCCAGTACCAATCACACTATTCTCTCCAATGGTGACACCCTTTAAAACCTGCGCATTTCTTGCAATCCATACGTGGCTTCCGATATGCACGTCCTTAGGAAAATTGATCCGTTGATTAGAGCTCAGATCAATAATCGAATGAGAATCTCCACATCTAATATCAATCCCGTGAGCAAACATACAGTCATTACCAATAGTGACTTTTGAATATGGCTCAGAGACTCCGATAGTTGCTCCTCCGATAGTCGTTCCCTTACCAATGAACATCTGACAATCATGATCCTCTATCCACAGAGAACTAGTGCTCAGATGGCCGATATTACACCCTTCTCCGATAACTAGCTTGTTACGAGAGCCAGAGATAGTAATCCTTGTGTTGGAAATACGTGCCCCTTTTTCTATGACTACAGTGTTTTCATTACCTGTTATTTTGAAAGATACGTTCTTTAAGGTAAGAGAGAGAGCTTGCTGATCTACTAGGAGCAGGTTATTGCTACCACGTACGTTTCGACGACTTCCATTAAACAAGTAGTACCAAAACAGAGCTAACTCGTTCAAATGTGAAAACGCTCTACGATAGTTAGATGAGCAGATCTTCATAGCTACAACATCCTGGCCTTAGCCTGACTTTCAGACGACGAGCATTACTTAACTACCCCGAGCATGCCAGCAATATAGCCAACCTCCTGAAGAGCCATACACTTTAAGGCAAAACGCTCCGAGTTGTCAGCTGGAAGCGACATACGAGCCAATTTCTTAGGTGATTTCAGCAGATTTCGGGTCGCACGTACCCCCAGCTTCAACCGTATAGTATTTGAGAGAGACTCCCGCTGAGTTTTAGCAATTGCAGCAGAAATTCCCTCCCAATAGAGCCTACGAGACATCCATTCTTGAGTTAATCGTGAGGCTGGTATGTGATGATTGACAGCAATTTCAGGATGATAGTAGCAATGGTATCCTCGCTTCCTAATTTCTTCCTGAAGTAAGTTCTCCTCCATTGACAACAGCTTTTTGCCAGTTCTGCCAAGACCAGTCTGGAATTCACCGATAGCTTCTAGAAGATGCCTAGGGAAAGAGATGTTAGCTCCAGCAATCCATTGATTAGAGTTTAAAGTAATGGGTTTCTCAGAATAATCGACGATAGTGAAAAACTTTAATAGGCTGTCAGGCATCCAAGCTGGCCTCGGAGCCTCCCAGATAGGCGAGACCTTACCCCCCACACAGCCGGGCTGAGGCTTGACTGTGTCAAAAGCCTCGACAATTTTCTCCAACCATTGAGGGTAAGCAACTGCATCATCATCCAAGTAGGCAATGTACTCGCCCGAGGCGTTGCGCCATCCGGTATTCCTAGCTCGAGATAGCCCTTTTATTGGCTCATAGAGGTACCGTAAATTTGTAAGAGATTGGAATTCTTGAACCACAGCCTTCGTATTATCTGTTGAGCCATTGTCAACGACAATGATCTCGTACTTCTCCTGTGGCAGGGTTTGCTGCGATAGGCTATGAATCGCCTTACGCAAGTATTCAGCGCGATTGAGAGTGCAGATGACAGCAGAGATCCGTGAGGTCATTGTTGGAAATTAATAGCTCTACACAGACAACTTGAAGTAACGGGTCTCACGCGAGAGCCTATGAGCGACGGGATTCAATCAACTCATGAACTCGCTTATAAGCAGAGTGACCTAAGTTAATTTGTCGTTTTGCAGCTGCTAAAAGTTGAGGTCTAACTTCATCGGCAGTACACCATGCCCTATTGATGCTAGCTGTCAATTTCTGTTGCAGTTGCTCATCGTCCAGTAGAACCACTTCGCAACCAATCCCAAATTGATCTGCTAAGCCCAAGAATTTGTCCTTGTAATAAGCAGATTTAGCTAAACCAATAATAGGAATTCCCTGAGATAGTGAGAAAACTCCAGCGTGATAACTTCCTGTAACTACGACGCGGCACCGGCCAGCTTGCTGGATCACCTTAAGGGGAGTATTGAGGCTTTGCCCTCCGTCAGAGGCATTATCGTAGCCGGCTAAAAGCTTCTGAATAGTTTCGACATCAGAGTCAGGAGGGCGTAGCTCTATAGGCACTGGAAGCAGAGGAACGTTCTTCTGAATTGCAAACTCTTGCAACGCCAAACGAATAGCCTCGACAACCCCTGTGTTCACTCCTGAATATTCAGCAACTCTTAAATTAATCCCAATTCCGCCGCCTATTTCTTCGGATCGAGCCTCATAAGCCATCTCAATGGCATCGTCTCCTGTAACAACAACATGAGATTGTGGAACATTGAGTGAATTAAGAAGTTGAATTCCTGCCCGCTTCTCTCGAAGGGAAATTAGATCCACAGAGGAAAGCACTGCTTTGGCCTTGTGACGTAACTCCGGCTTCTGCAACGGACCTAAGCCATGTCCCAACATTACAGTTGGCTTACCCAAGCGCTTTGCCAATCCCAAAATGCTTAAGGTTATTCTAGTCTTCTGCTCAAAAGTGTCTGTGATATATCCTCCTCCAGCGGCAACAACCAAGTCAGCTTTTTCAACGGCTTCTAAGAACAATTCAAAATCTTTTAAGTCATCTTGGCTAGAGTTTTTCTTAAGCCTCTTCTGGATTAGAAGCTTAGTTACAGAGGGCCAGTTGCAACGAAACCACCACTCCAATTCTGATAAATGTACCCCAAGGAATTTAGGCGACCTCTTGTAGAGGCCCTTTGAAATCGGAGCAAGCCAGATTTTTTGACCTTTTGTTAAAACTGGGTTCGCCTGTGGACAAGATCGGGTGAGTAGTTCGGGTGAGATTGTCAACACTTCGATTAAGGCATTAGGCCATAAGCTCTTCAGCCTTGACACAGCAACTTGAAGCATTGCTAGATCCCCCATGTTTAGTAGAGGATAACCGCTCTGTTCAACAAAAATTCTCATCGAGATAATTCAACTCGGCAGTTTACGTCAGCTTGGCAGAACTGAGAGAAGATTAAATTCAGGTTTCAGGAAGAATTTATTCAGCAACTACTTTCCACTCTCGTGGCTGATAGAACAGCCCCCTACCTACACTCTCCTCACCTTCAACCGTAAATACAAAGGCTTCAACTTCGTCAAGAGCATATAGCCCGTTCTCTTTGAGAAATATATCTAGGGTATAGGCCCCTAGCTTTAAGCCGAGATAAGGCATCTGAACCTGAATTTCGTGATCTCCAGGCAAAAAATTCATCACTTGCTTATCGCCAAGGCTATTCATGAGCAGAACTGCTTCACCGCCTTCACCAAGTCCCTTAATTACAAGCGAAGCCCCGACATTCTCAAGCTTACGTCGGGCTTTGCAGCTGATACCGATATAGGCAGGCTCTCCACTGACTGGCGCTTCAACGATTTCACCTTGTCCGTTTCGGAAGACAACACCGGTGATATCTAAACCAGTACTCTCACTCTCAGGTTTCTCAGCGAAGAATTTGGGGCCAACACCTTTCTCTACACCATCGAAGAAAAGGTCCTTCTCGTACTGGTTCACCACGGCTGGCGTTTCGCCAGCAGTTATCATTGCGCCTTTCTTCAAGTAGATGGCGGACTCACATACCGTTAGGATGGTATGAGCGTTGTGACTAACCAGGATAAAAGCAGTCTGTTTCTGTCTTAGCTCGTGGAGCTTGCGCAGACACTTAGCCCGGAACCGGCTGTCACCGACTGCCAAAACTTCGTCAATTAGCAGAATATCGGGCTCGGTATGGATAGCGCAGGAGAAGCCGAGACGAGCAGCCATCCCAGAGCTATAACTTTGCACAGGTGCATCGATAGCATGACCAATCTCAGCAAACTCCACAACTGCATCAAATCTTTCGTTGATTTCGCGGTTAGCTAAGCCCAAGATTGACATGTTGGCGTAGATATTCTCCCGCCCTGTTAGAACAGGGTTAAACCCGGCCCCCAGAGCAATTAGAGGTGCTAATCGACCATTCACCTCTACTAGTCCTACATCCGGTCGGATCAAACCACTGAGGACGCGCAGAAGCGTTGATTTACCTGCACCGTTTGAACCAACCAGTCCTAGAGTTTCACCTCGACGAAGTTGAAAACTGACATTACTCAGCGACCAAAACTCTCCTTTACGCAGGGTATCGCTCTTTCTACGTCCGCCTACTAACTCAGTAAGCATGTCTTTGGTTCCGTAGAACAAGGACTTACTTAAATCTCGACAGAACTTTTTGGAGATGTTCTGCACCGAGAGAACGACTTCCTGGTCTTGAGTCTTGGTAACCGTTTCTGTAGCAATCATTCCGCTAGACATTAGGAACTAATCCGTTCAATGACAAAGGGCATCGATAGACGGTAGACAAGCCATGCCAGCAACAAGCCGAAGAAGGCAAGAGCACTCGAAATCCAGAATCCTTGGGGATTAGAGATTATTCCAGTAGTTGCTAACTCGCGAGTCGTAATCAGTAGGGGCGTCACAGGATTGTATTTCACAACCTCAGCAAACGTCCCAGTAAAAGGTTTAGCGTAAAGCACTGGAGTTGCAAACATCCAGACCGTCGAAGCTAGGGTGATCCCTTTGTTGAAATCCTGGTACAAACCACCCATTGGAGCGATCAACAAGCCTACAGCAGTCCCCAGCATAACCATATGGATTAAACCCACTGGAGCCAGCAAGGCTGACCAACCAACAGGAATCCGAAACACCAGAAAGATCAGGACGATCAGGATCAACTTGATCGAGAAGTTAAACAACACCTCACCCAGCTTCGCTAAGATGATCGCTTCTCTCGGAAAGTTAATCTTAGCCATCATGCCCTTTGAGGAGGCAACAGCCATTGATGGCCCCTGTAGCGCCTCGACAAAGGTCTGCCATAGCGTCATACTGAAGGCCACGTAAGCTGGATAGGGCAAATCTGTTGTGCCCAAATTCACGACTTTGGCACTGCTTGCCGCTGTAAAAATCGCTGCGGTCAAAACGGCTGGTAGTACTGCCCAGGCTACGCCTAGAATTGACTGTCGGTACTGAGCACTGATGTTACGTACCATCAAACGCCAAGCTAGTTCGCGGCTCGCTAGCAAGTCGCGTCCCATTTGCCTAAACAATCCGATGGGATCCTTCAACTGATTATCTGGCGTGTAGCGGACTCTGGGAGTCACTCGATTAGGACGATGAACTGGTTTCAACCCTGCATCCTCACAGAATGGCTGTCAAGAATCAACTAAAGGCTCAATTAGTATCGGTTTAGTAAAACTCGAACGAAGATAATTGCTTTAACTTTCTACTTCCCAATTCACAAAATTCTACATCTGAACCGGAAATAACTCGAAAACAGCATCGAAATGCAATTCCCAGCCGTTTGAATAAATTTTTTGTAAATTTAGGAAGCTGACAGAATAAAGCTTGTGCACTCAACGATCAATGAATCTCTAGGGTTTTTAGGAAGAAGCAATAGATTTTCGATTCAGCCTACAGGACCAATTCCATACTGCATCTGGTGATACTTCCAGAGCTCGCCACGCTTCGCTAATAACTCCTGATAACCTCCCTGCTCAACAATGCGGCCCTGCTCCATGACCACTACCCTATTAGCCTGAGAGATCGTGGATAAGCGATGGGCAATGGCAAGCACCGTACGACCAACAGAGAGCTTCTCTATCGATTCCTGAATTAGCCGCTCTGAAACAGAATCCAGTGCACTGGTTGCTTCGTCCAAAATCAGAATTTCAGGATTCCGTAGTAGGGCACGAGCTATCGCAATGCGTTGGCGTTGCCCCCCTGATAGCCGGACCCCTCTGTCTCCCAGTTGTGTATCAAGGCCTTCTGACATCTCCTGGATAAACTCCAGAGCATTGGCCTGACGAGCCGCTTCCCAGATTGCAGCCTCATCCGCCCCTTCAATGCCGTAAGCAATATTGTTGCGAACTGACGTATTGAAGATAAAGGTATCTTGGCTAACAACTGCCAATTTACGGCGCATCGTGTTGATTTTGAAGTCACGCAGATCCACCCCGTCAATCAGAACCATGCCTAGAGCGGGATCGTAGAAGCGAGGAATTAGATCGGCCAAAGTTGTTTTACCCGCTCCTGAGGCACCAATCAGAGCTGTCATCTCCCCCCGATTGATAGTTAGTGTCACATTTTGAAGGACAAGCTGTTCTGGGCTGTAGCCAAAGTCCACTGACACTAATTCAATCGCTCGCCTCAAACCAGAAAAGGCAATATGTCCGTCAATCAGATAGGGTTTATCATCAGTTCTCAGTAGTTCCCTGACATTTGCTAGAGCCCCTTGAAAATTGCTGATTTGTGCTCGCGCACCATTCATCTGCCGCATGATTGGCATGATGCGAAACAGGACAAACAGAAAGGTCAGCAGCGAAGCTGTTCCTAGTTGTCCCTTTGGAATTAGAATTGTGAATGCCAAAACCAGCATGCCAATCAAAATGCTGGTTGCCGCTCCCTCAGAGAGGGGTTCTACTAGAGCATTAACAGAAACTGATTTTTCAACAGACTTAACAATATCTAGACTGGCATCATGAAACCGTTTACGCTCAAATTCATGGGTAGCAAAAGCCTGTACTGTGCGAATACCACTTACAAACTCCATTACTACACCAATAAACCGATTGCTAGCTCGGGTTCGTTCAAAACTGGCCTCGCGCACCTGCCCCAATAGGGTTGAAATGCCCGCAGTTAGTAGACTGAACAGTATGAGCGACAAAACTGTTAGCTGCCAGGAGAGTAGAGCCATCGACACTACATAGGCCAACAAAATCGAGCCTTTGTTGATGTAGAAAGAAACCACACCGAACGCTTGCTGAAGCTGATAGACCTCAGAGGTGATGCTGTTAATTAGCTCAGAGGAGCGCTTTTTAGCAAAAAAGCTCAGATTTAGAGACTGCAATTGCTCAAAGATTTGCTTTCGGATTCGGTCCGATAGATTAATCTGAGCTAGCTCACTGTAGACTCTACTCCAGTAGGTGAAGGCTGAGCGTAGCCAAGTGGTTAGTAGAATCAGCGCAGAAACACGATAGAGCCTTTCTGCAATAGGCGCATCAACTCCCAAAATCCAGATATCAACCCAATTAATTCCTGTTTGGATAGGCTGAGCTTCAGGGTTAGTTAGATTTTGCAAAAAAGACAAAATAAAGCCAACCCCAAAGCCCTCAAATGCCGCAGCCAAAAAGGAAAACACCAGCGCCAGAATCGCAATCCGAGGAAAGTGCCTAAATTCTCGTAGAATAAAGCCGTTTTTCTGCCAGAAGTCAGTGGCTATCAGCAGATTGCGAACGGGTAGAGGCAGCTTGAGGTGCATGGATGTATTGGATCCTCGTGATGGGCTAGTAAGCGCCAAAGCCTGAGAGAACTTTAGGAATCGTCAGCAGCAGAATTTTTAAGTCTCGCCACAATGACCAGTTGTAGAGATATTCCAAATCACAGCGGTTGACAGCGTCCAAATCTAGAAGGGTGGAACGGGCTCCCACTTGCCAGGCGCCAGTCATACCTGGTGTTGCGTTCAGCCGTTGTCTTCCTGGCAAGCTGATGCGAACTGCATCGTATAGAGCCCAAGGCCGAGGCCCTACTAAGCTCATTTCGCCACGCAATACATTGAACAGTTGAGGGAGTTCATCCAGGCTATATTTGCGCAACCATCGGCCCAGGGGTGTGATGCGGGGATCATCCTCCCGCTTGTGTAGACCGGTCTGACCGCCCATCACTTGATGGTGCAACCGATCTGCCCCAACAACCATCGTGCGAAACTTGAGAACTTGAAACAGCCGTCCCCGCTCTCCTACACGCCACTGTCGGAACAGAATTGGTCCTGGTGTCTGGCTGTAAATCAGCAGTGCCAAAGTCAGCATGAGTGGACTGAGCAGCAGCAACAGCACGGCCGCTCCAGTCCGATCCACCAACCGCTTGAGCTGCCAACCCAGAGGGCTGCTCTGGCTGGGTAACCCTACAGCAGGTGGCACTTGCAAAAACACTGTCTTCTGGGCTTGGGCACAGGCATCAGCCCATAGCTTTAGCTTGGCTTCCTCTAAATCTGGGTCCAACCGAACTAGCCGGACCGGTGAATGTTTTAGACACTCGACCAGCAAAACCTCACTTTCTAAAGCGGGCATATAGGGCTGTCGCAACTTCTCGGAGCGCCTTACCAACAGCTGCCCTTGTCGCCAAATGAGGATACAGCCCGGTGAACTGTAGTTTTTCGGTCTGGAGCTAAGAGGAGCATACTCACGCAGAGTTGGACTGGTGGAGATTGTCATGCGTATTCACCTGAATCAGTTGGCAGTGGTAGAGCCCTGATCAGGAACGCGGAATCTATCCGGCGACCGCTGTCGACTCGCGGTTCGTTCTTCCGTATGACGAGTAGCTGTTCGTGGAGTTGGTCGCGCCATTGGCAACCACACCAATCACGTTCAACTTATTCAGCATGGCGGTGGCTTCAGCAACCTCACTGCGGGTCACTCGGCCAATTCGCCCGACCATCACGACACCGCTACAGAAGGAGGCGGCCAGAATGGCATCAACCATGCCCAGCACCGGTGGTGCATCCAGCAACACCAGGTCATAGTTCTGCTCAAACATTGCCATCAATTCCGCCATCCGTCGTGAACTCAACAGCTTGGCTGGATCTGTCGGTGTTGGTCCAGAAGTCAGGATGTCAATGTAGGAGCCTGAAGGGTGAATTCCTCCCTGGCTGGGCATGGCTGTATCGCTTGCTAAGAGCGTTGATAGCCCCTGATGGTTGGGTAGATTCAGCAGCTTGTGCAGGCTGGGGCGACGCAGGTCAGCGTCGATGAGCAAGACCCTCTGATGCAAGCGCGCAGCACTGACAGCCAATCCTAAAGCCAGAGTTGACTTGCCTTCTCCAGCCAGAGCTGAAGTAATGACCAGGGAGTTGAAGGGAAAGGCTGAACTTAGCAGCTGAATGTTCTTGTAAATCAGGTCCAGCGATTCGCGGAAAGGCGGCCAGTAAACAACCTGAGTGGTTGAGGGGGCAAGGGCCTCCTGTCTACGGAACGGCAGATTAATGCCTGGTTCGCTGATCTCTTGGCCCACCAGTGCAGGAGTTATACCCAGCAGGGGCAGGGAGACTTGCTTCTTGAGGTCGTCCGAGCTATGGACTGCATCATCCATCAGCTCTCGTCCAAAGGCAGCTAGACCACCCAGCATCAGCCCAGCGATTGCCCCTAGCATCAGAGTCTGCCCTGTAGTTGATGCTGCTGATGCACCCAAACGCGGGCTCTCAACCACTTGCCAATCGAAACCGCCGCGGGCAATCTCTAAGCCCAGTTCCTGCTTGGCCTTAAGCAGTTGCTGTAAGGTCCCCCGGTTGAGGTCTACTTCCGGTTGTAGACGGTCATACTCTGCAAGTAAGCCAGGAAAACGGTTGAGTTCTGTCCGGAGTTGTTGTTGCACCTGCGCTAAGCTCTGATCTCGCGCCCGCATTGCAATCAGTGCTGTTTGCGTATCAATCAGTTGACTGGTCAGCCCCTGGTCACCACTGCCGTATTGCCCCTCGGTGAGCAGGCGATCGCCTACATCAGGCACTTGGCTGGAATCACTCTCGCCCAAGACCCGCGCTGCTTCAGCTTGTAAGAGTGCCAGTTGGCTTTTACGCTGGTCTAACAGCTTTTGCACTGGGGGCCAGCTATCTGCGAAACGTAACCGTTCTTGGGCCAGTGCGAGTTCGGTCTTTTGAATTTCATTGAGCAACGCCTGATAGCGAGGCGATTGGCTCAAGCGTGAAGCGAGGAGAGCGTCCTGGGGTGAACGGGAGAGCTGCTCTTGAAGGGTTTTATAACGAGCTTGAGACTCCTGATACTGAACACTAATCACTCGGCGCTCTTGCTCAATCGCGTTGAGAGCAGTGGCAATAGCAGCGGACTGTTGACCTGGGTCAATCAGGTTCTGGTTTTTACGGAATTTCTCAAGGTTGCTCTCAGCTTTAATCACACTTCTGCGTACTGTAGGCAGCTGATCGTTAATGAAGCTCAGACCTCTTTCTAAGCGCTGTTTTTGCTGCTCCTGATTGTAGTCCTTATAAACTTTCTGCATTGCTTGCAGAACTTTTTGGGCTTTAACAGGATCGCTATCGGTGTAGGTTGCCTGAAAAATATTAGTACTGGTTTTACCCTCTGACACCTGGTTCAGGAGCAAAGCGCTCTTGATTTCGGCAATACTAATCGTTGGGTATTCTGGTCGCAGTAGGTCCACCGCTCGTTGGATGAGCTGGGAGCTTCGCATGAGATTGAGTTGGGTTGCGTAGTCAATCTGAACTGTTGTGTCAGCAAATTGGCTCTCTGCACCTCCTCCCTCTTTCTTACCTTGGTAGTTAGGCTCAACCAGAAGCTGCATGTAGCTTTTATAGGAGGGTTCAGCGGTAAGAGCAATGAAAACGGCAATAGCGAGGACACTAAAGAATCCACCAATCAACCAAAATTTACGACGCAGTAGAACTGCAACGATCTGTCCATAGTCAATAGATGTTTCGGTACCCGCGTCCATGTTCATTGTCATCGCGCATCTCTCCAGGTTAAAATTTTCGCCACCTCAGATTCTTAACTGGTGCAGACCACAGGTTTCTTCAATGATTCTTTCAATCTTGCTGAAGAAAACATCCTCTGAGAACTGGTTAAGAGCATGATGACGAATTTGGTCGTAGTCCCATTGGATTTCGCTTGCATTTAGCAGAGCAACTTGCAAGGCATCAGGGGTTTGCCGATTGAAAAAGACGCCTGTCTTCCCAGGTATCTGGGTATCTAGAACACCGCCTGCCCCATATGCAATCACTGGTGTGCCGCTTACATTGGCTTCCACTGGGACCAATCCGTAGTCCTCTAGGGCGGCGACAATCACTGAGTGGGCACGCGCCAGCAAGTTCGCCCGTTCTGTATCACTGACGTGACCGAGAAAGCGAATGTTTCTCAATGCTTTAGCTTCTAGCCGTTCCCGCTCAGGCCCTTCGCCCATAATCACGAGCGGCCAGCCTAGCCAGTTAAAGGCTTCGACAATCACGTCGATGCGTTTGTAGCTGATCAAGCGGGCCGAAGCCAGATAAAAATCATCCTTCTCCTCTGAAAATACGAACCTCCTATCATTGATGGGATAGTGAACTAAGAGTGCTTTTTTATTGTATGTTTGGCGAATTCTTCTAACGACCGTGCTAGAGTTAGCCACATAGAGATCTGGCTCCTGGGAATAGGCCAAATCTGCTTTGCGCATCATTTGAAAAACCCTTTCAAGCAAAGGGTAGAAGTATCTGTAGTCTCCGTACTCGCGCAGATAGGTCTGCGTGTCCCAAAGAAAACGAGTAACGTTGTGGCAGAAACAAATATGTTTGGCCCCAGGTCTTTTGCGAACTGCTTTAGCAAAACTGGTGCTGCTGCTAACGATCAGATCATAGTCTTGCAAATCCAAAGATCGAAAGGCTGGGAAGTAGAAGGGAGCCATTAACCTAAAGTATTTGGCTGCGCCTGGAATATTCTGCAGGAAGGTTGTACGAACTAGACGTTCATTCAAGTCAATGGTCTGTTCTGGATCATACAAAGAGGTAAAGACATCTGCCTCGGGATAGCGCTTACAAAGCAGTTCGAAAACACGCTCTGCTCCACCTCGTTGGGTTAAGTAATCATGGACTAGCGCAATCTTCATAGTTCAACACAAGTGTACTAGGGCTACACGGACAGCCAATACAAGTTGAAGGCCAACAGTAATATCAGCTATCCAGATCTACCTAGTTCGCTCTAAGCGTCTGTCTAAGCAGATGGAAGGTATGCCTCAGCAATCCCCATCCAGCTCGGGATCGGGTAGCACAGGTTGTACCTAACTCTAGAGGTCCGGTTGGGAAGCTCCCCCGGTTTGCAATCGCTAGAGGAACAAGATTGAGTAACATCAATAGCTGCAGCGGCTACCCAGATCCACTCAGTTCGCTCTAGGCGTCTGTCTAAGCAGATGGGAAAATCTTTGGCAACTTCAACTGAACAGCGGCAACGGCTGCCTCTGAAAAATTAAGTTACGGTTGGCCTTGAATTTTATTCATTTCCGGGTAATATTTGATGGAGTTATGCTCTGAAAAGATAAAGTCAGAGTTACCATCGGCTAAAGCTAGACTCAGAGATAGTCGCTAGACCTAGGGAAAGCTGTTTGAGCATCATCAGGATATTCATCTAAGCGTCTGCGAGATTGCCTGGAAGAATGGTAGATAGCCCTAAACGGTTGACTGTGCGCCTTTTCAAGATTTGGAGAATCAGTTCAGAGGGAACTGATTAACCTATTGCGTCAACTTGGTAGATGGCTCGGCACGTCTCACCCTGACGTACTTTGCTTCCATGTATCGCATGGTACTTTACCCGTAGTTTTCCTGAGTCATTCTCAATCGCCTCCTACACAGTCTTCATAGAGCTGCGCGTTTTTCCGGATGGCCCCTTAGAAAATCTTCACAGATTTTTCCAATTTCTGTCAGTGATTTCGCATCCGGAATTGTACTTAGTTTTTTCTTCGTCTCCTTCCTAATCTTCATTAGACCTGCGCACATTTCCGGATGCATCTTTGGATAGCCTCTGGTGATTAATGCTTTATGAACTGTGGTTGCTACCCTGCTCTGATGTACTAGCAGTGCCCTGCTTACCATGCTTTCATGCGTCTATAAGAGCGGCTCTTATGCAAAACTATGTCTGAGTTACTTGACAAATTACTGCTGCTTTACCCCTTGTTAATCGTCTACCTCAGGGAGTGCCTTCAGTAACTGTTGAGGATGTCTGCTATTTAGGTAGAGCCTTTAGCGCTTGGCGCGACGCTTAAAAATTCTTTGGCAGAGACGCTTTATCCAGTTGGTTGGTTTAGAGCGCTGAGAACTGCTACGCGACCCGCCGGAAGGAGCACCCGTGTAATTAGGCCGAACTCTCGAAGCTGATCTAGCCACAGGAGCTGGTTCTACCGCCGGATCAACATCTACAGCTGCAATTGGAATTGGGGATAAGGTCACTGGCAGTGGCTCCGGTGAGCTGTCCCAGGGATCGGGAAGCACTTCTGGTTCTCCCAAAGCGGTTGGCTTGGGTAACACTGACGCTGGTGTAGTCGGATCTGATATGGCCGGACTTGATGCCACTGGTTCTAATCCAGCTAGATCCGGCTCAAGCGGCTCCAAGCCAGTTGCCTCACCACCAGAGGAAAGCAATGGGGCAGAAGTGGAGGTTATTGGGGCTAGAGTAAGCCTTTGAGTTCGAAAGCCATGGCTTCCAAAGGTCAAAAGCAGCAAGGTCCTAGCACCTTGCTGTCGAGCCTGAGCGCTCAGCGCTTGCACTGCCTGCCTAGAAGCGGGTTGGCCGAGGCAGTAGACCGAGAGCGCGACCGACTCTAGCCAAAAGCTACTTGGACTGCTCCGACGGACTTTTAGACCTCGACGGCTCAGGCTACTGCTCAAGATCTGACTGGCAGTAATTTCTCTGCGATCAGGTTGGTCTCGGTACTGAGGCTGACTCTCAAAGCGGCGAGTTTGGTGCTGAGGTCGTTGAGGGCGGCTGTAACCAGGACGGCTCCACCGACTCGAGGATGACTGTTTCACCAGACGGTGATGGATTTGCTGAGCTAGGGCTTGTACCTGCTCGAGGACGTGCTCAATAGCATCCAAGTCGGACTTCACGGGGTTCGATTCCTGCCTGAGACGAATAATCTACGTTTCCAGGCTATTATCCTCGCTTAAGCCGCCTGCTTACGCTCCACCCCAAAGCCTACTAGTTGAACAAGGGAGGGCAGCTGCCCCTCAGGCGGACGTTCATAAGTAATAATCGTGCGCAAGCGCAGATCAGGACGCACAAAACGCATTTGGTCTACTGATATCGAGCGGCTATAGGCCGTTGTCATCTCCAAGGCTTGGCGCTCTGGTCGATAGTAAAACTGGCCAATAATTGCACCTGTTTCGCTGTATCCTTTGTCCCGCAAGTATTCACCCCGGATTTCCTGACCTGGAATTGGGTCAGTAGCTGGCAAAAAAAGCGCTCGTAATTGCATAGATACCTCTTCTCCTTTCTCCGAACGCGTTTCGAAAGAAATGGCAAAGCCAGGGGCGTCATCAAACTTGTGTAGTGCTGAGCCTTGTGCAGCACTGGCTGATGGATCTGATGTGTGAGCTGTTGCCTGCAGAATTTGCTGTTTTTGCTCAAGAGCTAGGGGATCAGCGCGGAACTCAGTGTAGGAGCGCTCAACCTCACCTGTAGTCAGGTAGTGATAAGTACGCTCCGTAGTCCAAACACCGGAGCAGGCAACAAAAAACTCCTCAAAGCTCAGCATTTCCCGTCAAAGTGATGGTCAACGCAATTTTAACTCTCTCGTTCACTTTAATCTTTGGTAACCACAGAGCTTTTTTTAGAGGCTCTGCAACTTCAAAATTGGAATTAAACAAGTTCTTTGGCAAATCCACCCTCCTTAAGGGCAGCTGTTTTATGAGTGAAAATGATAATTTTCACAACCCACCGTTATCAAAAGTTAAATGATTCAGAAATGCACCATATTTTGAGGCAGGATTCACTAGGATAAAAAGCAAGGTTGAGTGGCTCTTAATGGATATTCTCAAGAAGCAAGTAGCAGCCCTGAGTAGCAAAATCGATGCGCTTCAGGCTGTCATTGATCGTCTGCCAGAGCGAATTGCAGAGGCAGTGCAAATCCAGCTCGAAGCTCAGTCCCCGGATGAGCCAGAAATTACAGATTCCCTGGAGAGTCAGGTGCTAGCTTTCCGTGCTCGGCAGCAGGCAGGCCCGATGCAAGCGGCCCTGGAGCATAAGGATGTGTTGGTAGATGACAGCCCGTCAGGGCGCTACAGCACGGGCGGCGAACGGGAATTGGCACCCGAGATTCAGTTGCAGCGCCTCACCGCTCAGCTTACCGCTGCCTACAATCGCATTGCTGCGCTTGAGGAACAGCTACTCTCCCATCGAATCCCCCAGTGAATTCCTTAATTGGGGGAATTCTTAGCGGGTATCTCTAAGGGCTGCATTATTTGAGGGTTGTTTGAAGGATTGTCACTAGCCTCAAAGCACCCGGACGTGCGAGGCGGAGCTGGAATAGTTAGCTAACCTCAGCTCTCACGACTCAGTCGCAGGACGATCCGTATGTTCAACCCTAAGTATGCTGTCGCCATTATCGTGCTGCCAGCCCTGAACAAGCTGCGCATTCATTTTGCTCGAATTCCCGATGTGGCGGCGCTACAGGCATTGCTCAAGCTCAACAGTGATCCGGCTGTTTCTCGTATTGAGCAGAGTGATGATGTCACCGTCAACCTTTCGTTCAACTTGACCTACGATGCCTCAGGTTGCGCGCCCATTTTCGCGGGTTGGCTGCTGCGTCAAGGTTTTGAGTCGGTGCTCGTGCGGGATCCTCGCAGTTCAGAACCCGAGCGCCTGTTCACCCGTAAAGCTTGAGAGTTAAGGCTCAGGGTCAGCACTGCCCTCGGGCTCTGAAACTTCGCTGCACACATCCTAGAATTGAGCGGTTCAGTCTCAGTTGGGAAGGGTGTGGTGAGCTTCTGGAGCGTTGACTTTTATCGCCGTCCCTGCCGTGATCCTAGGGGTCAACCTCAATGGGAACTCCTAATTTGGAGTGAATCATTGCGCTATGTGGCCTGGTGCAGTCAGTCAGAGGCAACAGCTGCTTGGCTGACACAGCAGTTAACCCAGGCCCTTGCAGAGTCGTCGAATCAGAAGCCTGAGTACTTAGGTGCATTTAGACCACAAACCTTAAACCTACTAGAAGCAGCGGCTCGCTCTCTGGACTTGCCAGTTCGGCCAGACCGGCGCAGTTCGGATCTGAAAGCCTGGCTCCAGGAGCGTGCTCGCACGGTGTATCCCCATATGGAGGGATATACTCAAGAGCCTTACGCTCCGCTAGAGCTACAAAAACCACCGCCTGAGCCCTTGCCCGAGAAGCTTTGGGGGGAGAGCTGGCAGTTCGCAGCCTTGAGCACTGCTGCGATTGAAGCTTTTCGGGAGAGACCGATTCCGTTTTTAAGTTTGCCTAACCCGCTGACTCTAAATCCTGCTGCGCAGATCCCGGGTGTCGTGATTTACGCAGGCCGGCAGTCCTTAAACCTGGCTCGCTGGCTTGCTGAAGCCTCTCCAGTCTCGCTGCAATACAAAACGGGTGAGCCGGATGGGCTGCTTCTAGAAGCCGGGTTAGTCGAGCGCTGGGTGCTGGCAACTTTTGAAGATTCAGAAGTGAGCACAGCAGGACAGCGATTTGAGGAGCGCAAGGCCTCTACGCAGGGACTGCATTTCCTCAGCATTCTGCCCGATGACTCAGGCATGACCTGCACCGGCTTTTGGCTGCTCCAAGCTGAGCTACCAGGTCAAGCCTAAAGGAGTCTCCACTAAGAGGAGAGTTCTGCTAGGATAGGACACTGGTTGTCTGGCAGAACTTCGCAGTGAGCAGAACACCGTGCTAGACCTGTTGCTGGTCACCGCCCTAGGCTTTTTGGGAAGCTTTGGACATTGTGCAGGCATGTGCGGTCCCCTAGCCGTAGCCTTTTCTCTGTCTCAAGATCAGCAGAACAGGCTAAACCAGACACCCAACCTTAGACCGAGCTGGCAACAGCAGCTCTACTTTCATGGTCTCCTCAACTTGGGGCGAATCCTAAGCTATGTCCTGATCGGTGCCGCAATTGGGGCGCTCAGTTCGGTATTGGTAGCCGGAGGCCAGGGTGCGGGTATTGATAGCAGCGTACGTCGGGCCATTGCAATTCTGACTGGAGGGATGCTGATCTGGTTTGGGCTGGGGCAGGTAGCACCTACGCTAATTCCTCGGCTTCCTCTGCTGCATCGATTAACCTACGGCGGCCTGCATACTCGGCTGAGTTCGCTCATGGCTAAGCTTTCTAGTCAACAATCCTGGTGGACGCCAGCATTGCTGGGTGTTGCCTGGGGATTGATGCCCTGTGGCTTTTTATACGCAGCTCAGATTAAGGCAGCTGAAACCAGTAGTATCTGGGCGGGCGGAGCAACCCTATTCGCGTTTGGGTTGGGGACGCTGCCGGTCATGTTAGGGGTCGGGGTTTCCAGTGCTCTTGTCAGTGCCAATCGGCGTAGCCAGTTATTTCGTCTGGGTGGCTGGGTCACGATCAGCATTGGTGTTTTAACCCTACTGCGCACAGGCGATCCCATGACCGACTACACCGGCCATGCTGCCCTGTTGTGCCTGTTAGCAGCACTGGTTGCCCGTCCTATTAGCAAGCTCTGGCCGCAGCCTCTACGGTATCGCCGGGCTTTAGGGGTGGGCGGGTTTGTGCTGGCGTTGGCTCACAGCGCTCACATGATAGATCACGTTCTGGGTTGGAATTTCAGAGCTCTATCTTTTATGCTGCCCTGGCATCGCTTGGGCATGGGGGCCGGTTTTTTGGCTCTGCTCCTGCTCATACCAGCGGCCTTGACTAGTTTTGACAGCTGGATGAAACGCCTCGGAGTGCAATGGCGACAAATCCATTTGTTGAGTTTGCCAGCACTAATTTTGGCTGTCCTGCATACCGGTTTGCTCGGCTCACACTATTTGGGCAGCTTCGAGGCAACCATTGCTACCCAAGTCCGCTTAGTGGTGCTGATCGGCGTCACTCTTTTAGCTTTACTGGTCCGCTGTTCCTGGTTTTGGTCACTCTTCTCTCTGGGCAAACTTTATGCGGCACCTTCGCCTCCCTCGATCAAGTAATCCTGTCTGGATCCAAAGGCTGATTGGCGCTTCGCTGCTCGTCTTGTTGGCAACCCCAAGCCAGGCTCACGAAGTCAAAACCTCTATAGACGTTGGTGGCACCCTGCACGTTGAGCCGAATGACAACCCTCAAGCGGGCAAGTCTACGCTGGCCTGGGTGGCGCTAACTCGATCGGGCGGTCAAATTCTGCCGTTGGCACAGTGCGATTGCAAGCTGAAGGTTTACGCTAAGTCTCAATCTGAGGGCAAACCCTTGCTGGAACCTAGCCTGCGCGCTGTGACCGTTGGTCAGTATCAGGGCATTCCAGGGGCAGACATTATATTTCCAGAGGCAGGAGCTTATGAGCTGGAGATTAGCGGTACCCCAGCAGCTGGAGCCTCGTTTGCTCCCTTTGAGCTGGACTTTGCAGTAACGGTCAGGGCTGGAGCAGCTACAGTACCCAGTTCTCAAGCTGGAGCCACGGCCCAAGCAGTTGAACCGGCGGCCACAGCAGCGCGAGAGACTAGGGCCAACTCTACTCTGCCAATTTGGATGGGTTTGGCAGTTGTATTGGGGCTAGGGATACTGGGCTTTGGTTTCAGTCGGGTTAGATCTAAACAACCAACTCCCGACTCGCCAGATTCCGAATCAGGGTCGCAGTAGGGTATAGGGGCTCAGTCATGACTACATCAGTAGGCAGCTGTGACTGAATTGTGTCGGTGATTGTGCCTGGGAACAGAAAATAAGTCAGCACACCCAAATGCTGTGATTGCGCTGATTGAGATAGATGTGCGAGAACGCTGCCGAAGAGCGGTGGCACAGACCAGTAGGCAGGAGTTGCACCCAACTGTTGAGCCAGAATCTCAACGGGCTGGTTAGCACTTGGCCGTCGGCTACCGTGAGAGAGCAAAATCCAACGGTCAACCGCTCGCGTTGCCGTCGCCTGCTGCATAGCTTGCTGAACCAGTGGCAGCATCTCGGGGCTACTGCCCAGATGGGGTGAGATTGAGAACTGCATCTCTGGTAACAGTTGTTGAGCTTCGGCTACCGCAGCTGGAATATCCTCCTGCACATGTACCCCAGGCAGCAGAAACAGCGGCAGAATTCGCACTTGCCGCAGCTCTAAAGTCAGTGCTCGTTGACCAAATATCACTAATTGCTCAGCAAGAGAGAGCGGCTGACATTCCAGCGCGCCGCCGCCACAAAAGGCAAAATCTGCCCTATGCCGTTCAATCAAAGTGTCTAGAGCTGCCTGTGGACGGGGATCAGGGCTTCCGTGAATCACTAGGAAGCAGGCAAACTCAGAAGCCATAGAAAAGTCATTAGAAAGAGACAGCTTGCCTTGCCCATTTTGCGACAAATTAGTGGGTCAGCTGAGGGTCAGTTGGTGTGAGACTGACCAGCGAGCAAGCAGTTCAAAGGGACCAGCCTGACCAAGGCAGTTAGGGTTGCCTGGGTAGAACTGGGGCTGTAGAGTCTGAAGGACTGAGTATTTACTACCCCCAATCTTTTGCCTCAATCTCCGCTGACCTGAGGTATTTGCCAAATGAGTCTTATATATTCCAGGCACGGTTTTAATAGCGAGGCGCTTCAGCAGCACCGTGACACCTGGGCTTTTAGGTCAGAGGCTTGAGGGAAGAGCAACGCTCCAACCGACACTGCGTGAACGAGTCGGTATAATCTTACTTAGAAACACCTGCAGTTTTCATACGTTTCTTTGCTTTACTGGTACCCACTTCTTAAACAAACTTGATGATGCCTCGGATCCTCGTCATTGATGACGACCCTTCGATTCTGGAACTAGTGGCTGTCAACCTGGAGATGGCCGGCTATGACGTTTCTCAGGCGGATGATGGCATCAAAGGACAAGCGCTTGCGCTGCAACTGGTGCCAGACTTGATCATCCTGGACCTGATGCTGCCTCGGGTTGATGGTTTTACAGTTTGTCAACGGTTACGTCGGGATGAGCGCACTGCTGATATCCCCGTGGTGATGCTGACGGCTCTGTCACAAACTCAGGACAAAGTCGAAGGCTTTAATGCAGGTGCCGATGACTACCTCACCAAACCCTTTGAGGTTGAGGAAATGTTGGCTCGGGTCCGGGCTCTGCTACGGCGCACCGACCGCATTCCGCAGGCAGCCAAGCATAGTGAGATTCTTAACTACGGGCCTCTAACTCTGGTGCCCGAACGCTTCGAGGCGGTTTGGTTTGATAAAACAGTCAAGCTGACCCATCTAGAGTTTGAGCTACTGCACTGTCTACTGCAACGCCACGGCCAGACAGTCTCACCCAGCGAAATCCTGAAGGAAGTTTGGGGCTACGATCCGGACGACGACATTGAAACCATTCGGGTCCATATCCGGCATTTGCGCACCAAACTGGAGCCGGATCCCCGCCACCCCCGCTACATCAAAACAGTCTATGGGGCTGGCTACTGTCTAGAACTGCCCAGTGTCTCAGCTGAGGTTGCTGCTCAGTAGGCATTCAGTAGCTGTTGAATAGAGAATTCTTAAGCAGGGTTCTAGCAGCAATTCGTTACATTAGAGGGAACCGGCGAACATGCACTCCGGGAGGTTCCCTTGACACTTTATGCCGATCTTCACCGCCACTTAGGGGGGTCTGTAGTTCCCCGGATTTTGTGGCGCTACTTCCACCGCAGCGGACATACCCTAGCCCAGCGGTTCCCGGAGTATGAGAGTTTTGAGGAGTTTTACACTCGGCCTCGCAACACTTTGGATGAGTATCTAGAGCTCCACACGGTTGTTGAGCAGGTGCAAACGGCTGAGGCCCTCCCCTATTTCATCTACCGGCTGATTCGGGGAGCTTACATTTTCGAGAACTTGGCCTATCTGGAATTACGCTACACGCCCTACTTGCGCACCGATGAGCGCCTGAGCCAGCACGAGCGTATTGATCAGATGGCACAAATTGTGGATATCGTTGGTGCGGCCAGCAGTCAGCACGAGTATCCGATTGTGACCAGTCAGATCCTCTGCATGCATTCCCGGCTGCCCTACGAAGTCAACCGAGCAATTGTTGATTTAGCTGCGGCAAAACGCGAGTATGTCTGCGCCGTTGATCTAGCGGGTGGTGATGCTCACTATGCAGAGCGGTTGGATGAGTTCGTGCAGCTATACCGCTACGCTCGTGAACTAGGCATCAAGACCACTGGGCATCTATACGAAACACCAGATGGCTGCTATCCTGAGCTACTGCCTTATCTGATGCGTATCGGTCATGGCATTCAGATTCCGCTACGTCATCCAGAACTGCTGCCTCAGGTTGCCCGAGCTGGCCAGTGCTTAGAGATTTGTCCGACCACCTACGTCAAAACAGGCACCCTCTCAAACCTTCAGGAACTCAAGAGCGTGTTCGATCGCTGCTTTGAAGCAGGGGTTGATATTGCCATTTGTACCGATAATGCCGGTCTGCACAATGTCCGGCTGCAATTTGAGTATGAAAATCTGCTGACCCTAGACGTGATTGGCTTCGAGGAGTTGAAGACCTGTCAGGATGCGGCTTTCCGCCATGCCTTTGCCTGGCCCCACACCCAAAGACCAGAGCGGCTGCTAACTGGCTTGCTGGATGTTGCTGCTCAGTAACTTAGCTAAGCTGTCTGATTTGCAGCAATATCGCACAGAGTAACGAAAAGTATAGAGCCCATAGGATCTCACCTACAGGTTCTTGGAAGTTGACCAGCAGTTGTAGTCATTTTGGGTTTCTTCAAACATGACAGCCCTCTACCTTCCTAGATCTAGCTCCAGATCTAGGAAGGTAGAGGGGTACACTTTAGCAGGTGGCAAGCCGCTGAGCTAAGTTTTGCAGCACAGCCTTACTTGTTGACTTCTTTTGCCAACTAGCAGTGGAGCGTCAGCAACTCAGACTAGTCAAATCAGAAGTTTTAATCGCGCAAAGCGGCTCTCTTCCAGGATTTTCTGACTTTTTTCATAAGTCCAAAGATCATGCTGTTCAATCTTCAGAGTGAGGCTCTACCTATCAAACCTTAGGGTCAAACCTCAGATCGGAGCTAAGCCTGAGCCTCAAGCTCAGACCTCATACGCTCTAACGTTGTGTGCATTTGGTCAAACATCTGCTGAGGCGTAATGCCAAAGCTGTTGAGCTGAGTTTGCAGCTGGTTGACCGTCATCTGAGCCATGAAATCATCGGAAAGCTCAAACCGCTTCATAAAGATGCGGTAGCGCTCCATCATGGTTTCCATTTGCTCGATGTAGAGCTTCTTGCCCTCACGGTCAAACTTGCCGTAGCTACCGCCAAGCTGCATCAACGACTGGTAGTCTTGAAACAACTGCTTGGCTTCCTGCTGAACGATTTCAGAATCAAAGAATCCCATCGTTTTGGCGGTATACGTTGATTTTCCTTGGGTTCTTTCATGCTAACCCAGTCCAATGCCTTCGTAGGGATTGACCTCGGAACTTCAGGCCTCAGAGGGGTGGTGCTCAACACGACCGGTGCTGTTGTGGCGCAAGCCCAACAGACCTGGACGAGCGACCAAAATCGTCCCGAAATTTGGAAGTCAGGCCTTGATCAAATCTTGCATGAGCTGAAGGTCTCATCTCAGGACTATGCAATTCGCGCCCTCTCGGTGTGCAGCACCTCTGGGAGCATCATCCCGGTTGACCAGAGTGGCCAAGCTTTGGGACCGGCTTTGTTGTATTGCGACCCAGCAGGCCGAGAGCAGGCTCAGCGCTTGGGCATTCCCACAAGTTGGGGCCTGGCCAAGTGGCTTTGGTGGCAAGAAACTTATCCCGACCTGTATCCTCAGAGCTTTCTAGCTCATCCCAGCGATTTCTTGCTGGTGCATTTGGGTGCAGAATCCGGTTTCACTGACCACAACTGTGCGCTTAAAAGTGGTTTTGACCCTGCCCAATATGACTGGTCAGCGACAGCTGCACACAATGCTGACATGGCTAAGTTCCCCAAAGTGATTGCTCCAGGGACAGTAATTGGACAACAGGGCAACCTGCTGCTAGTCGCAGGCACAACCGATGGTTGTGCTGGACAGCTGGCTACGGGAGCCGTTGCCCCAGGGCAGGTCTGCACTTCTCTAGGAACTACTTTGATTTTCAAAGGGGTCAGTCTTAACCAGATCAGCACTGCAGATGGCACTGTCTATTCACACTTACACCCAGACAGAAATAGCTGGCTACCCGGAGCGGCCTCATCCTGTGGGGGTGTTGTACTAGGACATTTTTTCCCTGACCAGAATTTTGCCCTTCTGGACGAGCAAGCTCAGATTCCCAGCGGCCAAGTCTGTTATCCGCTGGCTGAACCAGGAGAGCGATTTCCGATCTTGGACCCTGAATTCGCTGGCTTTCTGCCCAAACCACTGTCCTACGCCGCCCTGCTGGAAGGAGTCGCCTTCGTTGAACGGCTGGGGTTGGAGCGTTTAGCGGAGCTGGGGGTGCAGCAAACCGGACCCGTGTACACGACGGGAGGGGGTTGCCGGAGTCCTCGCTGGTTGAAGATTCGAGCCAGCGTCCTCAACCGTAGCCTGGTCCTACCCGCACGGCCCGAACCTGCCATGGGGGCAGCCGTGTTAGCTGCAGCGGGTTACTGGAAATGCTCTGTACAGAAGGCAACCGAGCGCTTGATTCAGCCCGGCCTCGAGGTCAAGCCGGAAAGCGATTGGGTAGCATGGTATGCCAAAGCTTACCAGAAGTTCAAACAGGCAGTTGGCCTTCCTGAGGTTGCAAGCTGAAGGTGAGATATTGAATGGAACCGCACCGAAATCAATGTTCAAAACCATGCAGTTGAATCGGCTTATTGCCCTAGCCTTACTCTTTGTCTGCTTCATCGCGGCAGCCTTGGGCATTCAACGCCGCCAGGCTCAAGAAGCCGCCATTGATTTGTCGGCCTTGCAGAATACCAATCGCGATCGGCTAGAGCTGCTGGAGCTAGAAGGACAGATTAGCGGTGGCAGCTTTGGCCCCAATAGCGCTTTAGGAATTCGGGACCGAGCCTTGAAACTGCTTGATGAGGAGCGGGTCAAAGGCGTCTTGCTAACGGTTAATTCGCCCGGTGGCACAGTAGCGGTTAGTCAGGAGCTGTATCATGCCCTGCTCAAGCTGCGGGAGAAAAAGCCAGTTGTGGTCAGCATGTTAGACACAGCAGCAAGCGGCGGCTACTACATAGCGAGTGCAGCTAATAAAATCTATGCCAATGCTGGCACGCTAACTGGCAGTATTGGCGTGATCCTCAGCAGCTACAACGTACAGGAATTGCTCAATCGGGTTGGCGTTCAGCCACAAACATTTAAAACTGGCCCCTACAAAGATATTCTCTCGCCCAATCGTTCGGTATCAGAAGCAGAGCGGACTCTCTTGCAGAATTTGCTTAGCGATACCTATGGGCAATTTGTGCGGGATGTTGCTCAGGCACGCAACTTACCAGAGGATAAGGTCCGGGCTCTGGCCGACGGGCGGATCTATACTGGCACTCAAGCTAAAGCTAACGGTCTGGTTGATGAAATCGGCACGCTTGACGACGCCACTGAAGCTCTACGAACATTGGCTAAGAACAAAGACTTGCCGCTTGTGAAGAGCCGACCCGGTTTTCAAGATCTCTTTGGCGGTCTGCTAAGTCAGAGTTCTAGCAATCTAGGTCTTGGGCCTTCAAAGGTGCTAGAGCAACTATTCGGGTTGTTCTTGAAGGGTCAGGGGTTGGTTTCCCAACCAGAGTTGCCCCTTTGGCAAAGTAATTTTCCGCAACCTCTTCTACTGCCAGCGCCCCTGTCGGAGTAGCCCTAGAGTACCCACTGTGTACTGCTAATTGTATTGACGCGATCAATTTGATGTTGTAAGCAGGCGTTGTGAAGACGTCAAAAGCCCCTTCCTATTCAGGAAGGGGCTTTTGTTAGCCGGATGAATTCAACCAAGCGACCGGCTTAGTCTCACTCCAGACTGCTAATTTGGGGAGCCGTTAATTTGTTAGTAGCGTAAGAGCTGCTGTAAGCTCCTCTTAAAGCAGGGGGTAGCTGTGCCGTTAGAGGGGCTGCTTCACGCAGTTGAGCGACCAATTTTTGAGTGGTTGCGTCGTAGACCTGGGTGATCATCTTGGGATAGAAGCCAATGCCAATAATGGGAATCAGCAGGCAGGCAATGATGAATACTTCACGGGGTTCTGCATCTACCAAGACCTCGTGTTCTACCAATGCCTTGTTCTCAGGCCCGTAGAAGATCTCTCGCAGCATGGCCAGCAGGTAGATCGGCGTCAGAATCACACCCACCGCAGCCAGTAGGATGATCACCAACTTGAAGGGGTTACTGTAGGCGTCACTGGTGGCAAAGCCTACAAAGACCATGACCTCGGCAACGAAGCCACTCATGCCCGGTAATGCTAGCGAAGCCATTGAGCAGGCGGTGAACATCGCGAAGACCTTAGGCATCTTCTTCGCAACACCACCCATCTCACTCAGGATCAGGGTATGCGTGCGGTCATAGGTAGCGCCCACTAGGAAGAACAGCGACGCCCCGATCAGCCCGTGAGAGATCATTTGCAGCATGGCACCGCTGGTCCCCAGATCGCTAAACGAGCCCATGCCAATCAGCACGAAGCCCATGTGCGAAATCGAGGAGTAGGCGATCTTTCGCTTCAAATTCCGCTGCGCCCAGGAAGTTAACGCCGCATAGATGATGTTCACTACCCCCAAAATCACCAGAACCGGAGCGAAATAAACATGAGCTTCTGGCAACATGCCAACGTTCATGCGCAGCAAGGCATAGCCACCCATCTTCAGCAGAATGCCTGCCAGTAGCATGTGCACTGGCGCCGTGGCTTCACCGTGAGCATCCGGCAGCCAGGTGTGTAGGGGAAAGATTGGCAGCTTTACAGCGTAGGCAATCAGAAAACCAGCATAGGCCAGCAACTGGAAGGTCATCGGGTAGTCTTTGCCCGCCAGTGTGGTCATATCAAAGCTGACGGTATCGCCATAAAAGGCCATAGCCAGAGCAGCGACCAGGATGAACAGCGAGCCGCCTGCGGTGTACAGGATGAACTTGGTTGCTGCGTAGAGGCGCTTCTTCCCTCCCCAAATTGACAGGAGAAGATACACCGGAATCAGCTCCAGTTCCCACATCAGGAAGAACAGGAGCATATCCTGCACGGCAAAGACGCCAATCTGGCCGCCGTACATTGCCAACATCAGAAAGTAGAACAGACGCGGCTTCAACGTAACCGGCCAGGATGCCAGGATCGCCAAGGTGGTGATGAAACCGGTCAGCAAGATCAACGGCATTGATAGGCCATCAGCGCCCACCGACCACTTCAAGCCCAGTTGAGGCACCCAGGAGTAACTCTCCCACAGTTGCAAACCTGGCTCTGAGAAGTCGTATTCCGTGTAGAAGGCATAGACCAGCAGGGCAAAGTCGATCAGACCAACCACTAGCGCATACCAGCGAATGGTTCGCCCATCCCCCTTATCTGGAACTAGAGGAATGAAAAGAGAGGCGACCACAGGCAACAAAATTGATGTGGTCAGCCAGGGAAAGTTTGAAAATTCAGGCAGGTTGAGATCCATACAAAACGTTGTTCCTAACCGGAAATTCCAGAGGCAATCACTAAACCCAACACCGCCACAAAAATGACTAAGGCATAGAACTGAGCACGGCCATTTTCGAAGTATTTAAGGGCTTCACCTGTTACCAGAGTCACGAACCCAGCCAGGTTCACAACGCCATCCACAATTTTCTGGTCCACTTCCAAGACTCCGCGCGCCGTGCGTCGCGAACCCTGAACGAACAGAAAATCGTAAACCTCATCGAAGTACCACTTGTGCTTCGAGAGCTGGTAGAGCGGCTCAATCGATTTGGCAATCTTGGCCGGGTCGATCTTGCCCTGTAGGTACATCAGAGTTGCCAGGGAGATCCCCAACAGAGAGATGCCTACCGAGCTGCCTGCTAGAACTGCAAACTCACTGAGCGATTCCCCATGTTCGGCTAGTTCCTCGCCAGGAGCATGAATAAACGCCTCGAAGTAGTTGCCAAAGGGAGTTCCCAGCAAACCGATGGCAATTGAGGGAACTGCCAGAATCGCCAGGGGCAAGGTCATTGTCCAGGGAGATTCATGAGGTTCACTGGCATGATGACCGTCGTGCGCATCATGCGCATCGTGCTCTAGCTCTTTGGGATCCATAGCACCCGGTCCAAAGGCAGGCGCCAAGACGCTAGAGTTCTGCAACTTGACATCGTGCACCAGGTTTGGCTCTGTCCCTCTGAACGGCCCCTCAAAGGTCATGAAGTACATGCGGAACATGTAGAACGCCGTGATCCCAGCAGTCAGATAAGCAATGCCCCAAAGAACAGGGTTAGCAGCAAAGGCTGCGCCCAAAACGGCATCCTTAGACCAGAAACCTGCAAATGGTGGGATACCAGAGATCGCCAGCGTACCGATCAAAAAGGTGGTTGCCGTAACCGGCATGTATTTGCGGAGGCCACCCATCACGCGCATGTCTTGGGCGACATCTGGATCGTGGCCAACTACCGACTCCATACCATGAATCACAGAGCCAGAGCCCAAAAACAGCATGGCTTTGAAGTAAGCATGGGTCATCAGGTGGAAGAGGCCGGCACCATAGGCACCTACACCCATCGCCATCACCATGTAACCCAGCTGCGAAACCGTGGAGTAAGCCAGTCCTTTCTTGATGTCGTTTTGGGTAATTGCAATGCTGGCGCCTAAAAAGGCAGTGGCTGCTCCCGTCCAAGCGATGACGTCCATTGCCCCTGGTACCACTTCAAACACAGGGAACATGCGGGCAATTAGAAACACGCCCGCAGCTACCATCGTGGCCGCGTGGATCAGCGCCGAGATCGGCGTCGGGCCTGCCATAGCGTCAGGCAACCACACATGTAGAGGGAATTGCGCTGACTTAGCAGCTGGACCCATAAACACCAGAATGGCAAACAGGGTAGCCAGTCCTAAGCTCAATGAGCCTGACTCAACCGCAGCCCGTAGCCCTTCACCCATCCCCTCAAATTCGAAGCTGCCAGTCGTCCAGTAAAGGCTCAGTAAGCCCAGCAGCAAACCAAAGTCGCCGACTCGGTTCACCACAAACGCCTTTTGGCAAGCATCCGCTGCTTCTGGACGGTCAAACCAGAAACCGATGAGCAGGTAGGAACACATGCCCACCAGTTCCCAGAAGATATAGACCTGAACCAGATTGGGACTAATCACCAGCCCCAGCATCGAAGAACTAAATAGGCTTAAGTAGGCATAAAAGCGGACATAGCTCGGGTCGTGAGCCATGTAGCCATCGGTGTAAAGCATCACCAGAAAAGCCACCGTGGTCACGATCACCAGCATTAAGCTGCTGAGATGGTCGATGATGAAACCCATCCGCAGGTGGAAATCTCCAGCCGATGCCCATTCGAATGTCCATTCGTAGGGGGGATGCCCAGAAAACTGGCTGTACAAGATGGCAAAGGACAGCCCCATGGCTGCCCCGATTGAGCTAATCGCTAACGTTGCGTTGGCTTGTCGCAGGCCATTGGTCACGCGGTTAAACGAGATCAGCCCAAGCCCAATTACAAAGGCACTCGCCAAGGGCAGGACCGGGACAAGCCAGGCGTACTGGTATATCAATTCCATTGCTCGCGCCTACAAACTTTCACTTGCACAATTTAGAAACTAAGCAGAAGGGGTTAGGGAGGAGATAGTAGCTACGCCACAATACCTAGGCAAAGCCCTCATCATTCTAAACTCAGTCTAGTAGTGCTCCTAGGAACCCTTTCTTCTTTCTTCCGGAAGAATACCTATCTGTACCGGAGACCACATTCATGATGAAAACGACAGCAAATTCATTGCTGTACGCTCATCCTGGCTGAGTTTGATGGGCACAATCCCCTGGGACTGGACTGAACTCAGGTCATCTAATCTGAACTCAAGCCAGCCAAACTTAGAGATTTGACATCAATAGATTTTAATTGGAACTGGCTTGGCTGCCACCAATTCCTCCAACGCAATCCGCAGATCTTCGCGGTCACTAAATCCCGACAGACGATGAACTAGCTTGCCTTCTGCAAATAGCATCAGCGCTGGAATCGTCTTCAGGCGGTATTCATTAGCCAGCCGGAAATTTTCATCAGCGTTGATACGAACCAGCTTGAGCTGATCCCCCCACTCGCTCTCAAATCGAGTCAATAGCGGATTGCTCATCCGACATAGACCACACCAGGGCGCCCAGAAGTAAACAAGGACCGGCAGGTCGGCTGCTAAAACTTCCTGTACAAACGTTTCATCGCTGACCGGCAGAAACATACCGCTCTATGCTAAACCCGCTTTAAATCCGTCTTTGGGATCATGCTACCAGTGAACTCCGGTTGCTGCACGGATTAGTAGCGGATGTAACCAATAAAGTCCTATGACAAAAATGAGAACGCCTAGATAAGCAGGCTTGAGAAACTCCTGCCACTGCAAAACTTGGTCTCCTCGCAACACTGCAGCCATCGGTACAACAGAAGTTCTGGCCTTCACTGCCATAAACGCTTCGCCATAACGCAGCTGTAAGCGACGATCCCCATGCCAAACCCCAAATAGATGGTGTGCAATCAACCCTACTGAGGTCAGCACCATGAAGGAAGACCCCACCCAGAGTGTATGAGCTAGGCACCAGATAACCTGTCCGACCATCTGAGGATGGCGGCTCACACGAATGATCCCAGTCTCATATAGGTGGACTTGCGGCTTCTCGATCGCGGCGATCTCCAAAAGATTAAAGGTCGCCGGATACAGAAACAGAAACGATATTGCTGACAGCGCCAGCACCAGCGCGTGCACACCAGGCACGCCCTGCACCTGCCAAAGTTGCAGGCCATCGTAGCGATGATTAAAGAAGTAGATCAGCAGCACCAATGCCAGACTTATACTCACTAAGGCAAACAGCACTCGGTATAACCTGGGCCCGGTGTGCTTCTCAACCCGTAGACGCAGCGCCGCTAGACCACTGTGCACCATCGCAAACGCTAGCAGCAGCCCTGCCATCACCAGGTGAGACCGCAGATCAGGGAAGTCGAGCATGAGAGTAACCAACGCACCGGCGAAAACCAGATCCAGCGTAGAGGATACCTAGGCTCAAAAAAGCAGCTCTAGCTCCAGTCGCGAGAGATCCAGGTAATACAGCCTACCCTGAGTGCCAGCCCAAGTCGCAACTAGCAGATGATGGGGTCCATGAGCAATGACTGCTGTAGGTTGTCCTGCTAGGGTCAGGTTGCCAACAATTTGTCCTACAGGGTCTAGCAAGGTCAGTGTCTGACGAGCTCCAGCAGCAATGTAACCCCAGGGTGTGCTCTGGAGCAAAGTGGGTAGGTAGCCTAAAAATAGACGGCGAACCTGAAATGCTTTTAAGTCAATCAGCAACAGAGTTTTGGGCTCTCGGGGACTCGCAGCTAGAAGATGGTACGGAACACGACCGGTCACAGCTTGAGTGATAGGCATGGGTAGGTCAAACTTCTCCATGCAATTACCCCGTCGGGAAAGCACTTGGATTTGCGACTGTTCCCCACCACAGACTATTGCTAAGTGGTGCCGATCCAGAACATTCAAGGAGGGCAAGTAGGTTGATTCTGGCAAACTCAACTGGCGAATCAGGCGACCGCTCAGGGGGGAAAGTAAGGTGAGCACCTGGCGCGAAGCGACTGCCAACCAGCGTCCATCTGGGTCAAGGGCGCCAACCAGGTCCTGCTGCTTTTCGATCAAAGGACGACAAGCAGCCCATGGCTGTACTTGATACACGCCTTCCTGGGTGGTGGCATAGCAGCCCTGGGAGCTCAAGTGGAGCGAGCGAACCTCAGCGTGAAGGTCCACCACCGGAATTCGTTCTAGACTGGATTCAGTTTTTGATGAATCCGGCTGCTCTGTAAGCTGAGAGCAACTGAATGCTGGTTCAAACTCAAATAAAGAAGTTAGAGATCGCCAGCCGACCTGAGTTTTAGCAGCCCAGCAGAGCAGCGGTGTATCGCTTGCTGGAGCTATCACTTGCAGGGCAGTCAACGGCAGGCGCAAGGGCTGCTGCTGCCATTGCTCAGCTCGACTAGACGTTAGGTCCAAAGGGGCCAACAATTGACGCGGCACCAAAGGTACGCCTGTCTCCAATTGAGGTAGGGCAGCTTGTTTAAGCCTGACAGTACACTCTCGCAATGCCACCAGCATTTGCTCTGCTGACTTGAAGCGACGAGCTGGTAGCTTTTGCAGAGCCGTGTGCAGAACTTCTCGCAACGGCTCATCCAAGCTCAGGGGCAGTTCCACTGGCTGGTTGAGATGCGCACTCATCAACTCAGCTGGCATCCCCGAAAAAGGTCGTCGTCCCAGTAGCATTTCGTAGAGCATAATCCCGACTGCATACAAATCGGAGCAGACGGAAAACTCGCCATAAAAACGCTCAGGAGCCATGTAGGCGGGAGAGCCCGTGTTGCCTTGACTGCTATCTTCAACCGTTCTGCTCCGGCCGACTCCCGACCGAGTTGCTGCCTCTAGTTCTTGTCCTAAACGAGCAATACCAAAATCCGAGATTCGAGCGGTCCAGCTAGTCGGACTCAGATTGAGCAGAATATTCTCAGGCTTAATATCACAGTGAATAATCCCCTGTTGGTGGGCCTGTTTCAAACCAACCAACACCTCACAGGTCAAGTTCAGAACAACGGGCAAAGAGAGCCGAACATCTTCTTGCACCAACGCCCGCAGTGTACCGCCTTCGCAGTAGTCCATCACTAGATAGCGGCCTGTTCGGGTGTGCTCCAGCGCCTCGCAAGCCACGATATTGGGATGGCGGAGTGACAACAGGAAGCGTAGTTCCCGCAAGAACTTATTGGTTGGAAAGCGGATTTGATCCAATTCCTTCAGCGCCACCAGACGTCCGCTCACACGATGCCGCGCTACATACACCCGACCAAATTGGCCCCGCCCAACCAAGCAGAGGATGCGGTAGCGAGAGGCCGGAAGCTGCATGTCAGAACGCTGGGCCACGGGAAATTAGCAGAGAGCGCTAGGGTAGATGATGAAGCATCAGAGGAGCTCAGCGTCCAATTCCAGCCTTGAAGATTGAGAAGTTATGGACAAAGCCGCGCCATGATACTAGCGTGGTCTAGCCCTTCTCCCAAGAACGCTTCTACTGGAGCTAGCCTTTCTTTGAGGCCCACTACAAAGTGGTTAGTGGGAGCGCCGATCGACTCACAACTCGTCTGTACACAGTGCAAGCTGCGACCTGTGAGCTGTGAGAAGAAGGAACTCAAAATACCTGCTTCCAGCGCACAGGACATTCGGGTACTGTTCTGCATCTGCTCAGCGAAGGGCGAGCCCGTAGTCGTCAGAACCAAGAAACCTCGCTGCTCGTAGCTGCGTTCGAAGTCCAGCTTGCCCCAGCCATGGGCCACCCAGCATTCCCGCAGACATTGCAAGAACAGAGCCATCTCCATTTCGTTGAGGCTCACGCCATAGTAGTCACTCACTTCCTCAGAAAAACGAGCGAAGAAGTTTTTGCCCCACCAGCGCCCACAATTAAAGAGCACTAGACGAGAAGCCTGCCCTGTTTCCCGCTCCAAGCCCACGTAAATCGAGCGGACCAGAGTTTCAGGTAGGGCTAGCAGCCGGTCTCCTCGGCGATTTTCGAGAATGCCCAGCTCCAAATCGCCTCGAATATAGCTAGCAGGAGCGAAATAGTTGCCCGGAGCCCGGTTGTCCTTTAGTAAATCAGCGACGGAAATCATAGTAGAAAACCTCAACAGGGTTGGGCAACAACAGCAGCTTGGGCAATCGCAATATAGGGACGGAGCAGCTCCCATTGGGGAACTGAGAGTTCCTGTTTCAAACCCTGGTTGAGCAAACGGTAAAGAGCTTCATTGATAGCTTGCAACTCAAAAGCTCGATTAATCTCTTCCAACCAGTGCAGCAGACGTTCCCTGAGAAAGGTTTCATCATTGAGCAGCATGGCCATCGCACAATACCGCAATGACACCAGTAAGTTTTTAATCCCTCGCTCCAAATCTTCAACCTCGGCGCTAGGCAGGCTTACCTGAATCTGATCCGCAACCTGCTGCACCATATCCAGCTCACGATCGCGCAAACGCTTGTAGGCTTCAATTCGCTCAGGCAAAGAGCCGACATAGCCCGCGAGGGACTTTAGTTCCTCAAGCTTGAGGTACCGCCCCTCAGCTTGATCAAAAATCACTTCCAGTTCTGAGTTCATACTTCTAACGACCTTTAGCTAGGGCTACCCAGCATCTCATGGGCAATCGATATGTATTGATTAGCTAGACGAGCTGAGTCCGCTGGCAGGGTTTCAGTAATCACTTCTTGCAGCAAACCATAGGCTAGGTTGCAGGTATCTTGCTTCTCCAAGGCCCGCATGATCGTCTGGAGCCAGAACAACAGATTCTCTCTTAGATACTCTTCGTCATTGCGCAGCAAAGCCACAGCGCTATAACGTAACACCTCGGTCATGTCCTGGATGCACTTCTCCCCGGCACCCGCACCGAAGCGAGCATCAAGTTTAGGATCCTGCCGCAAGTAGCGAGCCATGACGCGCTCGACAATCAGAGACTCCTGCTCTTGGAGCAACTGATGAGTTTGCATCCGCAAGGCAAAAGAGGACAGATAAGCTTCTAGAGACACTAACTCATCGGCATTGAGATAGCGACCATCTGCCCCTTGAATCGTGGTCTTAAATTCCTTAGTAAATACAGACATAAGTGCTCCTAAAAGCCGTCAGAGAAATCATCAAGTGTGAAGTCTTCTGCCGACCGGGCCACCGGCAGGTTGGGGGTAGCAGGAATCACCAGAGGCAGTTGAGCAGAAGGTCCTCCCTGCCAGGGAATTGCCTCAAAAAACTGACCGACTTTTAGGCGCAGGCTGAGAGGAAGGCCAGAGGTATTGGCCTCTTGAACCAATACCTGCACGGCTGGAGGTCGATCCTCCCAATTAACGCCCTGCAGGAATACGCCAACTTTCTGGCTTAACCAGGCTGTACTGTTCTGAGGTTTAGAAGAGTCAGAGGCCATGGAGACTTGACGGTGAAACCCGTTTTGAGACAAGGTTGCTGTGCTCATGAGAGCCGCTCTCCATCTCTGAGACGCTTCTCGACGTCACGGGCTGTCGCTCCCTCGTTTTGCCAAAAAGAAACTGCGTCAATCCGGTCCTGACGTCCAAGTAGAAACTTGCAATAGGTTTCACCCATTGAATAGCACTGAATCTCAATGCAGCTCAGTTGCTTACGAACTAAAGCAGTGAAGAAGCCAGAGAACAGACCCGCATAGAGATGGCATACAGGTTTGCCAACGTCCCCCAATGTTCGGGCTACGGCTGAGTCGAATAGGCTAATAAACATGAAGCCTTGCTTACGGTCGCTGACATCAACTTCCCAACGCCCCCAACCTTGGGATGTGAACGGCCACCACCAGGTTTCTAATAAAAACAATAGGTTTGTTTGCCGCATTGGTCGGTTGAATTCTCGTTCGAACCAAGATTCAAAAAACTCAGCGTCACTACGGCCCCACTCGCAGCCCATCGTGTACATGATGGCGGCAGAGGCATCTCCTACTTCTTCTTCAAGGCCCTCTAACAAACCGATAATAAAATCTTCACTGGTCAGTAAATTACGGCTACCGTTCCAGTCGGTGATTCGACCAGCTTCAGGGCTGAACTGGAAGAAGTCTTTGAAACTGTAATGGTTGTGTTTTTTGGGCTTGATGCCGTTAGGACGGTTGGTGGAGCCGCCGTCTAGGCTAGTGATAATTGCAGTCACGGGTTTCCTCTTGTATTACTCACTGGATACTTCGCCAACCGTTAGGTGCAGCAGAGGCAGATGACTGAGAAGCAAAGGCGGGGGCCAAGGTCGAAGGCTGAGCGAGCATCTGAATCGGTAGACGACTGCTGACTCCAGTTGCTGAGCTTCAATTTCCTGGATTTAATTTGCCACAGCAATCTATTTTCTTAACTATCCCTATAGGAACGCAAATCTAAAGGCTCCTTAAAAAATCTTAGACATTGGCTTTGGTCAACTAGCCGCTAGTTAAGCCTGATGGGTATGCTGCCAGTGCTCACCAACTCGAAAGTCGGTATTTGCGAGCTGGCTCATCATCGAACGTGTAATGAGCTTGCCAGCTTCCACTAGCACCTGACCTGTAATCGGGTGCAGTAGATCCTGGTCTGTCCGCCGACCAATCAGGGCTTCGATATCCTGTAAGGAGTTAACATACATGCCTGGCGGCAACTCCAGGATTACACCATTGCCAACCACCCGAGATTGGCAGGCCAGTCGAGAATTTTGTTTACAACTAGTAATGACCTCCAGAGTGCGCTGCTCACGACGAGACATTGGTGAGAGGGCGTCCATACCATTTCTGACGTAAACGTGGCAGGTTGCACAGAGGCCACGCCCCCCACATTCTTTAAGAACATCAAGGTCTTCAGAAATCAGGACCGAGAGTAGATTGCCATTCGTTGCAACTTCAGTTTCTTGAGCAATGGGCTCAAGCCTCACCAATTTAGACATGGACGGGTTCCTCTAATATGACGAAGGGTCAAACAAGAAAGCCTTAGGTTCCAATCTCGAATATTCGTATATAAGCCAGCGTTCCCACTTTGAACCGGGCGATCAATCCCGCTCTTGCCCCAATTTGTCGAGTAGGATCTGCTTCTGCTGCTCGTTTAGTCCGTCTTGCTCTAGCATCTGGGGAAAGTCGCGTAACACTTGGGCACAACGGCGAATGAAGGATTTCACCCATTGCCGCACCTGTTGGTGATGAGCAGGCAAAAATCGAGAGGCGTCTCCAGTAAAGGTCATACGGCCTGTGCGGTCGATGTTAAATTGCGTCAGCCAGTCTGAGTCCGGACGGCTGCTCTTCCAGTAGTTCACGATCACCGCTGTGCCCAAATAACGAGTGGTGAATTTGCTCAGATGGTTTAGAGCGGCAACAACATCCTCCAAGCTTACGGGCGGTTGATTAGCAGCAGGCACAGTTTTCTCAGGTTCCGGCACTGCCACTGGCGCAGACCAGGTTTGAGGAACGGTTCGGAGCCGGGATGGCGCTGGCCTAGCGGCTGGATTGGATGTTGGCTTGGGGGATGCCGTTGGGGCTGGCATGGCTATTGAGCTGCCATTTCGCTCCTCTAGCAGAATGGGCAGTGGCTCATCTAGAGCAGGTTCCGAAACCACTGGGGCTGAGCCCACAACGGGAACTTGATAGCTACGATTGGATTGGACTAAGCTGCCCGCCAAAAGTTTGAAAGTAGCAATGGCATTTTGGATATCTTCCTGAAAAGTTTTGCGTAGCAGACTAACTACCTGAAGGTAGCTGGGACGAGTCAGGCTATTGTCAGCTAAGACCAGGAGTACAATGCCGCGTGAGAGCTTGTAGATAAAAACTTGGTGGTTGGCGAATTGAAACTCAAAGGACTCAAATCCTTCTGGAGTTGTCTCCACCACTTGAAGAATGCCCTGAGCCAGCGCTTCCCGTTGGCGTGAGTTGAGAGCTTGATCCAAACCGTAGAAATAGGGGCGAGCATGGCCATCCATGAGGGCAACCCCTGCGATTCCTGGTAAATTCAGAAAATCCTGGACAACCTCCCGTTTCATCTCAAGCTATCTCACAACTAGCTGACAGCAATAAATTCTTAGGCCAAGGGGTCTTAAGCTGATAGGTTTTTGATAGGAGAGTCTCACCGCAGGGTGTGGATTCAACTACTCACCCAGTGCAAAGCCATCGAAACCCGCGCTAACCATAGACCAGCCGCACAGCAGGACCCTGTCAGGAGGCAGAATTGATACAAAAGTTAGCGACCTTTCTGTCATTTTTCTGGCCTCCTAAGAACCTTCGGTTACTCTGTGGTGCCCCCCTTGTGGCCTTTGCTGCAAACCCTTATCAAACGGGTGCTGACGTTTTCGACCGACTACCTGCTATCTTTCTGCCAGGTTGAGCTGTATGACCGACCTTCCTTTTACTTTGGACCAGCTTCGCATTCTCAAGGCCATTGCCAGTGAGGGAAGCTTTAAGCGTGCGGCAGACAGTCTGTATGTCTCCCAACCCGCCGTGAGCCTCCAGGTGCAGAACCTTGAGCGACAGTTGGACGTGCCGCTGTTCGACCGGGGTGGGCGAAGGGCACAACTGACGGAGGCTGGACATCTGCTGCTGAGCTACGGTGACCGCATTTTGAGCCTTTGTCAGGAGACTTGCAGAGCGATTGAGGATCTGCAGAACCTGCAAGGCGGCACACTGATCGTAGGGGCTAGTCAGACTACGGGCACCTATTTGATGCCTCGGCTGATTGGCCAATTTCGACAGAAGTATCCGGAAGTAGGTGTCCAACTCCACGTTCATTCTACCCGGAGGACCTCCTGGAGCGTAGCTAACGGCCAAGTGGACTTGGCGATCATTGGTGGCGAGGTTCCTCCTGAACTACACGACTCTTTAGAGATTGTTCCCTATGCGGAAGATGAGTTTGCGCTAATTGTGCCAACCTCTTACACCTTTACTCAAGGTGAGGTTATTTCCCGGGAGGACCTGTACCGGCTGCAGTTTATTGTGCTGGACTCTCAGTCGACGATTCGCAAAGTCATTGACCAAATCCTTACCCGTAATGGCATTGATACGCGCCGTCTCAGAGTAGAGATGGAACTCAATTCGATCGAGGCAATTAAGAACGCGGTCCAGTCGGGTCTGGGCGCTGCTTTTGTCTCTGTGACGGCAATTGAAAAAGAACTGCAGCTCGGAGCCCTTCAACAGATTCACCTCGATGACATCGTTATCCGGCGAACGCTCTCACTGATCACTAACCCCAATCGCTACCGTTCTAAGGCGGCAGAAGTATTTTCGCGAGAGATCTTGCCTCAGTTTGCGGGCTTAATCAGTCATCTGGAGACGGTGGCTCCATCCCTGAACGGCAGTCGGGACCATAACAGTAACCTTGGGACTATACCGAATGGTCAATCTGGCAATTTGGAGGTTCAACCTACTTAGTCAGCACACCCACCTCCTGAATTCCAAACAGTCCTGCTCAGTCCGGATCTCCTTGCAAGGTAAGATTTAGAGACTCAAACCGGTGTAGGGGAAGTCTGTCCAGGTGGACAAATTGTACGAAGGCAAAGCCAAGATTCTCTATACCACGGACAATCCGGGAGTTTTGCTATCTCACTTTAAGGACGATGCAACGGCCTTCAATGCGCGAAAGCGGGGCACGATTGTCGGTAAAGGCCAGATTAACTGCTCGGTATCAGCTCATCTATTCAGGCTTCTAGAAGGTGCAGGAGTCGCGACTCACTTTATTGACCAAACTGCACCAGATGAAATGCAAGTCAAAACTGCGCGGATTTTGCCTTTGGAAGTGGTAGTGCGCAATATCGCCGCAGGCAGTCTGACCCAAAGGACCGGTTTACAATCTGGCACTGTTCTGAAACATCCGCTCGTAGAATTCTTCTATAAAAATGACGAGCTAGGTGATCCGCTGGTTACTACAGACCATATTGAGCTGTTGGAGTTAGCGACGCCCAGCCAAATTCAGCAGCTCCGCGAGCTGTCTCTGCGAGTCAATTCGCTGCTACAGCGTTTTTTTGAGCAATGTGGCATTACGCTGGTGGATTTCAAATTGGAGTTTGGCATTGATCAAACTCCAGGTTCTAGTGGTGGAATTCTACTTGCGGATGAAATCAGCCCAGATACCTGTCGGCTTTGGGATAGCAACAGCTCTGACCCCCAAGCTCGGGTTCTGGATAAGGACCGCTTTCGTTTGGACCTTGGTGGTATTGAGGGAGCCTATCAAACGGTCATGGAGCGAATTTTGGCCCAGCCTGTTTAGATTCAGATTCTTCAGCCCAAGTCCAATGGCGGAGAGGGCCTGCCCCGTCAACAAGAGTCCAAAGGGGTGAACTAGAGCCGGCTATGCCCTCGTAAACCGACTCGTTAGTGAAGTCAGGGACTCGTTGAACACCAATCTTGGTGTAAGGCAATCATAATTGATGGCCTTTTATTTAAGCGGTGATTCTGTAAACTACAATGTGACCCGATCTGGGTTGCGTTTGATATGTGGTGTGTGGATGAGTAGTGTATGCGCGTATCTTCTGTCCTGCTGGCAACCCTGGCAGCTTCGACGTCCTTAGCGCCGATTTTATTGTGGCCGCAGACTGTTCGGGCTCAGAATATCTCAGCGCCAACTCTTGCGCAGCAACCATCTAGTTCTAGTGCTGCCCATCGCCTCCTATCGGGTCAGGCTTTAAGTCCAACATCTAGCTCGACGCAGATTGCTCAGGTTCCATCAGCTCCGGCAGGAGATTCTCAGGCCCAACCTGCGCCGACGCCTGCTCCACCTTCACCTGCCCCCACTGCCACTCCATCTGCAACACCGGCTGCAACCCCGGACGCAGCAACGCAAGAGGCTGCACCAAACCAGAGTGCACCTACCCCTAATCAAGACCAAACTGCTCCAGTGGAGCAAGCGCCTGCGTCTAATCAAGACCAGGCTGCCCCAGTAGATCAAACGCCGCCTGCGCCTGGACAAGACCAAGCTGCTCCTGAGCAGGGTTCACCCAGCGAGCAAGGCTCGCCCAGCCCAATACCAGGCCAGCCTGCGCCCAGCCCTGGTCCACCAGCTGCGCAGCAAGAGGAAGAGCCTCAAGTTTTGGTCGCTGAGGTTGTGGTTGTTGGAGCAACAGGTGCCCTGGAGGATGAGGTTTACCGGGTAATTCGAACCCAAGCTGGCAGAACTGCCACGCGTAGCCAGTTGCAGCAGGACATTAATTCGGTCTTTGCTACGGGCTACTTTGCTAACGTACAAGCGGTTCCCGAGGATACCCCGTTGGGGGTACGGGTAAGCTTTGTGGTCACCCCAAACCCTGTGCTGCAGGCAGTTCAGATTCAGGTACCAGGGCAAGAGGCCCGGGTGTTGCCCGAGCCTGTTGTCGACAACATCTTCCGACCTCAGTACGGCTCAACTCTGAACTTTCAGCAGCTCCAGCAGGGCGTGCGGGACCTGGAGCGCTGGTATCAGGACAACGGCTACGCTCTGGCTCAGGTTGTCAATGTGCAGTCTAGCCCTGAAGGGGTTGTGACGCTAACCGTAGCCGAGGGGCAAATCGAAGACATTCAAGTCCGTTTCCTCAACGACGAAGGTCAGGGAACTAACGCCGATGGACAGCCTGTAGGCGGGCGCACACGGAACTTTATTGTTACGCGTGAACTGAGCTTGAGGCCGGGAGATATTTTCAACGGCAATACAATTCGCACTGATCTACAGCGGGTATTTAACTTAGGGCTGTTTGACGACGTGCAGCTGTCGCTCAACCCTGGTCAGGATCCGCGCCGAGTCATTGTAACTATCAATGTCAACGAGCGTCGCTCCGGCACCCTAGCGGCAGGGGCTGGTTTAAGTTCGGCTAGTGGTCTGTTTGGAACGGTCAGCTACACCGAACAAAATTTTGGCGGTAATAACCAGAAGCTGTCTGCTGAAGTGCAGGCAGGCCAAAATAACTTGCTGCTGTTCGACCTTAGCTTCACCGACCCCTGGATTGCAGGGGATCCGTTCCGAACTTCCTACACGCTCAATCTGTTCAATCGCCGCTCCTTCAGCTTTGCTTTCTCTGAAGGTGAGGAGGACGTTAATCTACCACCTGACTTGAGCGACGATGAGGATGACGGCGACACACCTCGGGTGAACCGGTTGGGCGGAGGCATTAGCTTTAGCCGACCGCTAAACGGTAATCCTTTAGATCCTCGCCCTGAGTGGAGCGCTTCCCTAGGCCTCAACTATCAACGAGTCAGCATCCGGAACGCAGATAACGATGTCGTGCCCCGGGACGAGGCAGGCAACTTGCTTAGCGTCAGTGACAACGGCAGAGACGACCTGACGATTTTGCAGTTGGCGGCAGTACAGGATTTACGCAACGACGTGACTCGCCCAACGCGAGGCTCGCTACTGCGCTTCTCCACCGAGCAATCTATCCCCGTCGGGTCAGGTAGTATTTTCCTAAACCGGTTGCGGGCTAGCTACAGTTATTACCTGCCGATTCGCTTTATTAATTTCGCTACGGGCTGCCGTGAGCCGAACGCCACACCAGCCCAATGTCCTCAGGCATTGGCCTTCAATTTGCAGGCTGGCACGGTTTTGGGCGACTTGCCTCCCTATGAATCGTTTACGCTGGGCGGTAGCGCATCTATTCGGGGCTTCCGAGATGGACAGGTGACTACCAGCCGGAGTTTTGCCCTTGCCTCAGCTGAATATCGCTTCCCCATCTTTAACATTGTTGGTGGAGTGTTGTTCGCAGATTACGGTACCTCTCTCGGCAGTCAAACCAGAATCGGCGATGTTCGTGAGAAACCGGGCGACGGTTTTGGCTACGGCTTCGGTTTGCGCATTCAGTCGCCTTTAGGATCGATTCGGGTGGACTATGGCTTTGCTAATAATGGCGAGAGCCGCTTCCACTTCGGCATTGGGGAGAAGTTCTAACATGCACCCAGTTGCCTCTGCCCAACACACATTAGCAAGCAGCTTTGAGCTCAGCGGCATTGGCCTGCACAGTGGTGCTGAGGCGCGAGTGCGGGTGGGGCCAGCAGCACCTGGTGCAGGGCGATTTTTTGTGCGGCTAGACCAGCCTGAAGCTTCGGTCATTCCGGCCCAAGTTGATTCGGTTCACCAAACAGTTTTATCGACCGAGCTACGTTTAGGTGAGGCCAGTGTGCGCACAGTTGAGCATCTGTTAGCCGCTCTGGCTGGTCTAGGCGTCGATAATGCTCGGATCGAGCTGGATGGGCCAGAGTTACCGATTTTGGATGGGTCAGCCTTACCTTGGGCAGAAGCGATTGCCGCAGTGGGTTTAGCCACTCAGGACCAACCACGTCCAGCCTACGTGTTGACAGAGCCAATTTGGTGTCACTCAGGAGATGCTTTTGTAGCAGCGCTACCGGCTCCCCAGTTGCGTTTCAGCTATGGCATTGAGTTTGAACTACCGGCCATTGGACAGCAGTGGTGGACTTGGACACCTGATTCACAGTCCTTTCTACAAGAAGTCGCTCCCGCTCGTACCTTTGCCTTAGAACACCAGGTTGAAGCGTTGCGGGGAGCAGGCTTGATCAAGGGTGGGAGTCTAGAGAACGCCTTGGTGTGTGGAACTCAAGGCTGGCTGAACCCACCGCTGCGTTTTCCGAATGAACCAGTACGTCATAAGCTTTTAGACTTAGTAGGGGACTTCAGCCTGCTCGGTATCCGCCACGCTCTGGGGTTACAGGCTCACATCCTGGCCTACAAAGCAAGCCATGACCTACACACTCGCCTTGTCCGGCTCCTTGCGGAGCGCTGGCAGGCGGCGACACGAGGGTCGGCAGCCCCTGAGGCAGAGATGGCCGAAGTCCTTAATCCTGCCATTTCCTGGAGCTCCCATGCCCATTCTGACTGACGAGCCTCACGTTCCCCAATCTGCTGGGGGTGCGGGCGAAGCGCAAGTGACACCAACAGCCACGCGCTCAAACAACCCTGTTTTGACGATCGAGGACATCCAAAAACTCCTGCCCCATCGCTTTCCGTTCTTGCTGGTCGATCGGGTAATCGAATACGTTCCTGCTAAGCGGGCGGTGGGCATTAAGAATGTGACTGCTACAGAGCCCCATTTTCAGGGCCATTTTCCTGGAAGACCAATTATGCCAGGCGTGCTGATCGTTGAGGCCATGGCTCAAGTCTGTGGCATTGTGCTGATGCAGCTGCCAGAGGCGCAAAATCGTCTCTCGTTGTTTGCAGGTATCGACAAAGTGCGCTTTCGTCGCCAGGTGGTGCCCGGTGACCAACTGATCATTACAGCGGAACTGCTTTGTGTGAAGCAGCGTCGCTTTGGCAAGATGTTCGCCCGCGCTGAAGTGGATGGACAACTCGCCTCTGAAGGTGAGCTGATGTTTTCCTTAGTTGATTAAGGTTAAGTGAGGGGTATGGATCACGGGACGCTCGCCACAACGGATACGCACTCATTCCCAAATGGTAAAAGCGCGCTTGCTCAGGAGCCAAGCAACCGCGTTCCCTCGGCTCCCCTGATCCATCCCACTGCTGTGGTGCATCCGGCCGCCCAGATTCACTCAACAGTGAAGATTGGCCCTTATGCCGTGATTGGGGAGCGAGTGAGTATTGGAGCCCACACGCAGATTGGCCCGCATGTCATCATCGACGGTTGGACCGAGATCGGGGAGCGCAATCAGATTTTTGCAGGCGCTGCGATCGGGATGGAACCCCAGGATCTCAAGTACAACGGTGCTGAGAGCCTAGTTTCGATTGGCAATGACAATCGCATCCGTGAGTACGTCACAATCAACCGCGCCACTCATGTAGGAGAAGCGACTCGGCTAGGCAATGGCAATCTCCTGATGGCCTATGTGCACATTGCCCACAATTGCCTGTTAGAGGACCAAATTATCATTACTAACAGCGTCTCCTTGGCTGGCCATGTCCAGATTGAGGCGCAGGCTAGGATTGGTGGCCTTTTAGGAATTCACCAGTTCGTGCGCATTGGACGGCTGGCGATGGTGGGCGGCATGAGCCGGATCGATCGGGATGTCCCTCCCTACACGCTGGTGGAGGGCAACCCCTCGCGGGTGCGATCGTTGAACCGGGTGGGATTGGAGCGCTCTGGTGTCGATTCAACCAGCCTGAAAAAGGCGTTTCGCACCCTCTATCGCTCTGGGTTAAACCTGGTCGAAGCGCTCGATCAGTTAGAAGCCTGGATCGATGACCCTCAAGTTCAGCATCTGACTCAATTTTTGCGAGCGTCTCAGCAAACAGGCCGACGAGGACCGATCCCAGGTCGCCGTGCCTAACGGTATGGTTTAGGACATGGCACGTATTCTCATCAGTACGGGTGAGGTTTCGGGCGATTTGCACGGAGCCGCACTAATTTATGCATTGCAGCGGCTGGCACCGGAGTTTGGCTTGGATGTGGAGATCCAAGCAGTAGGTGGCAACCGCATGGCAGCGACGGGGGTGAAGTTCCTCGGCAACACTGGCGGTATCGGCTCAGTGGGCTTGCTGGAAGCCCTGCCCTTTATCGTGCCAGCCTTGCGTCTACAGTTCAGGGTGCGAGAGCAGTTGCGGCGCACTCCACCGGACGTGGTGGTGTTGATTGACTACGTGGGCTTCAATTTCAGCCTGGGGCAGTTTGCTAAACAGCACCTGCATTCCCGCATTGTCTATTACATTGCTCCTCAGTCCTGGGTCTGGGCTGGCACTGCTAAAACTGAACAGATCGCCAAGCTGTGCGATCGTATCCTGGCAATTTTTGCAGATGAGGCCCGTCACTACACTGCCTATGGTGCGCAAGCTCGCTGGGTCGGTCACCCGTTGATCGATCTGCTGCGTGATGTGCCTGGACGTACAGCGGCCCGCGCTCAATTGGGCATCCCTCCTCACGAGAAGGCTGTGGTTTTGCTGCCAGCCTCCCGCCATCAAGAAATTCGAGCTTTGATGCCCGTGATGTTTGCCGCAGCGCGCCGAGTTCAGGCGCGAATGCCAGATGTCCGCTTCTGGGTGCCTTTATCCCTGAGCCAATTTCGGCCTCAAATTGAACAAGCTATTGCTAAACACCGGTTGCGGGCCAGTGTGATCAATGGTCAGGCACATGTAGCTATTGCCGCTGCGGATCTAGTCATTGCCAAATCTGGGACTGTCAATCTGGAAACTGCATTACTGAACGTGCCGCAGGTAGTGATGTATCGGGTTAACCCTGTGACTGCCTGGATCGCACGGCGCCTGCTGGGCTTTAAGATTCCGTTTATGTCACCACCAAATTTGGTGCAGATGCAGCCTATTGTGCCTGAGTTTTTGCAGGAACAAGCGACTCCTGAAAAAATTTCCCGAGCAGCACTCGATTTATTAATCGATCCCGAACTTCGACAGCAGATGCAAGATGGCTATGCTCAAGTAAGAGCTGCTTTGCTTCCTAATCATTTGGGACAAGAGAAGGTTCTGGATCGGGTTGCGCGGGAAATTTTAAGTTTACTAACTCAGTAATTGCTTGTGAGATTAGCTGCGGCGTGCAGTGATTTTAACTACACCTTAATGTACTTTTTTTAGTTCCTTCAACACTGTTAACAGGAATACAAATTTTTTTAGCCGCTAAGGGCTACTCTGTCTCTATTCACTGGTCGGGCGGACATCCGCACATCTTTGTCATCGTTACCTGACAGTTTGCCTGCTAGGCAGAGATAGGCTGAGTAATGGCAAACTTACCTATTGATTTTTGAGGAACTTTGTTAGAGTTGGAGGCAAGTTTTTTTGCCTTTGAATTGCTCAGGTGGTTTAACCCCTGAGCTAACCTTTGTTCTTTGAATAGAAGAAACCAGTCGGGCCCCTCAACATGAACTCCGAATTCAATGCCTCCGCTGAGATCGAACGCGATTCAGAGGACCTTGAGGATTCTCTGCTTCGAATCAATTTTTCTGAAACTTTGCTAAATGATGGGCACCAGCGAAAGACCTTCTCCCGCAGTAGCAGTTCTGATGATTCTGTGGGAGTTTTCTTACGGGAAATGTCACGCTATCCGCTCCTAACGCAAGAACAGGAAATTGAGTTGGCGCGTGAGATTGTAAAGGGGGGCGTTCGAGCTGAACGAGCTAAGCGTCGCTTAGTCCGCTCGAACCTCAGGTTAGTGGTCTCGATTGCTAAAAAATACTTAAACCGTGGTGTGCCTTTTCTTGATCTAATTCAAGAAGGCTCAATCGGGTTAATGCGGGCTGCAGAGAAATTCGACTATGAGCGGGGCTATAAATTCTCGACCTACGCGTACTGGTGGATTCGTCAGGGCATCACCCGCGCCATCGCCTCTCAGTCGCGAACGGTGCGATTGCCTGTGCATATGGTCGAAAAGCTTAACCAAGTGAAGAAAACCCGCCGAGTGTTGGCGCAGGAACTCAGCCGTAAGCCGACCAAGGCCGAAGTTGCAGCGGCTCTGGAGCTAGACGAAGACAAGCTAGACCAGATTCTCGATGCCGGTCGTCACACGCTATCGCTGCACATCCGAGTAGGTCGAGAAGAAGATACCGAACTGTTGCAGCTGATTGAGGATGCTGACAATGTCGCACCGGCAGAACGGATGGATCAGCGCCTACTCTCTGACCAAGTTGACACCGTGCTTGACTACCTAACCGAGCGGGAGCGAGAGGTCATTAAGCTTCGTTACGGCCTCGCCGATGGTCATAACTACACTCTGGCTGAGATTGGCGACCTCTATCACCTCTCCCGTGAGCGAGTACGACAGATCCAGGCTAAAGCGATGCGTAAACTACGCCATCCTCGCCGTCAGGCACTGCTACGCGATTGGATGAACTAGTCCAGGTCATGGGTTCACATTGACTCAGCGTTTGCTCTTAAATGCCTGAGAGAGCGAGCGGTCAGACCCCAGGCAGATGGCTAAGGGGCAGGGTTTGCTTAGGCTGGAAGCTAAGAAGTATCTGAAGTTAGACCTTCCATGCCTTCGTCCCGTCCTTCCGCTCTCCGTGTCCTGGTGGTGGATGACCATGAGCTAATCCGCCTGGGCTTAACCCTAGCTCTTAATAATCAAGAAGACCTGGAGCTAGTGGGTACTGCCAGCAATGGCGCTGAAGCCCTGACGCTGGTAGAAGACCACCATCCAGATGTCGTGGTTTTGGACTTGCAGATGCCGGTCATGGACGGCTTAAGTGCGGCTCAGCAGATCAAGGCCCGACATCCCAACACGCAAATCATTGCCTATTCCTCGCTTGAGGATCCTCAAGCAGAAGTCATGGCTCAAGCCGCCAAGGTTGATGTTTTCTGCGAAAAAGGCACTGGTACTGGCAATCTGATCAATTTGATCCGTCAGCTTGGCAACCAGCAACCCAAGCAAGTTTAGGGGGCAAATCTAGCGGCAAGTGAGCTTAAAGGGTTCAGCTCCATAACTGTGCAGGAGCTGTATAAACCTGTCTCCCGGCCTAGTTGCTAGCCAGTTTCCCCACAGATGTAATGCTGTATCTTTGGGGGTAGGTCTTCTGTGCTGTTCTTGCGTCAGGCTTTATAGGCTATGTCCTTACGGTTCGGTGAACCTAGCGCGCTAGGCTAGAGGCATCACCCTTACTTAGAAGTTGCATAGCCGTGGCCTTTATCCGTCAATATGTGATGCCGCTGTTAGTGGTCCTGACCTTTGTCTTTGCCCTAGTGGTGGTTAGTGCTCGGATCTTCCTGCCCAGTGATTTGGCAGCCCCAGCTCCAGTTACGGAAGTAGCGCCCAGCCCACCCCAGGCTGTTTTGCCTCCTGCCCTCGACCAGTTGGTCTCTGGACCAACTTCCTGAATTGCTTCCGGGTTACCGCTTACGGCTGGGGACGGGCCTTGACCGCGCCCTCTTGCTGAAGTTTCTGCAACGCAGCTATCAGGAGTTGCTACAGCAGCGGGGTATCTCTGAATTTAATTTGGGCCACCTGGCTAAGACTGTAGACACTCACTTTGCCAAAGACACTCCCCTTTGGCTTGTAGAGCAGCTAGAGCCGCAGCGTGCAATCGGTTGCCTGTGGCTGGGCACTGGTATTGACCAAGTCTATGGCGACCGCGTTGCCTACGTTTTTCTGATCTACGTCGAACCTGAACACCGCCGTCAGGGCATTGCTACAGCCCTGATCAAGACTGGGGAGGCCTGGGCGCAAACCCAAGCCTACCGGCAAGTGTCGCTGCAAGTGTTTGCTGATAATCCTGCGGCGTTGAGCCTCTATGAGCGGCTGGGCTATCAGCCTCTCTCCCTGATGCTGCAAAAACCCTTGCGGCAAGAACCCTTAAAGGGAGAGGCTGACCAAGTTCAGGATTTGGGGCAGGATTTAGGGATCTAGGCAGAGGGCTTAAGGGTTTAGAGCCTGACGACCACGACGGCCAAGCTTGACAGTGGTGAAGTAAACCAGGCAGGCCACATAAAACACTAGACCAACGATGCCCCAGAAACCTAAAGTGCCAGGATCAGTACCAGCATGGAAAATCCCTTTGAACGCTAGGGGCGGCTCAAACCAGACACGGCAGCGGTCAGAAACGGGAGAACCAAAGGCGCAATCGAGAAATAGCAAACCCAACAGAGTGCCGAGGACGCAGTAGCCTGTGAGTGCCCAGCGCCAAGCGCTGACTGCAAACTTCAGAGCGCCCATTTCCTCGTTTAGCTCATCGTTAATGTCCTGCCAGTACCAAAGAGAAATCGGAATCAGCACTCGAGCAGCCAGTCCGGTTAGAAAGCTGATCGGGAAACCAGCAATCGTCAGGTACACGGTAATCGCCAGCAGACTGGAGACACGCCAGTAGATCGTGAGCAGCTTGATAATTGCCGTTGAGTTTTGAATCAATGCCCAAACTAATAACACCAACGGCAAAATGACGGTGAACAGCACTGCCAATCGGTAATCAGTCCACACGAGCGGACGAAACCAGAAGTCATTATTCATCAGATTAAGTGGCCTCCCCTATGCGCCCTTGTTGTGCCAGTCTGTTGCCCCGTCGCTTGCGCTACTGTGGACAATGCAACAGAGCAGCCCGCCAGTATGACGCAAGTGGTGACTATGAGCAACCCAAATTATCCCATTCAAGTTATTGGCGGTGGACTGGCTGGTACTGAAGCAGCATGGCAGATTGCGCAGGCAGGGGTTCCCGTGGTTCTGCACGAGATGCGGCCCACCCGGCTGAGCCCAGCTCACCACAGCGAACATCTGGCGGAACTCGTTTGCAGCAATTCATTTGGTGCCAAAGCCACTGATCGGGCTACTGGGCTCTTGCATGAGGAACTGCGGCGCTTGGGTTCGGTGGTGATTGCCAAAGCGGACGAGCACGAAGTCCCAGCAGGTGGTGCCTTGGCGGTAGATCGGGCCTTATTTAGCCGTGACTTAACCGAAACCCTCGAACGACATCCGCTGATTGAACTGCGGCGAGACGAACTGCCAGAAATTCCTCGCGATGGCATTACGGTCTTGGCAACGGGACCGCTCACTAGCCCAGCCCTAGCGGCGGACTTGCAACGCCTAACGGGGATGGAGTACCTGAGCTTCTTCGATGCGGCTAGTCCGATTGTGACCGGGGAGTCATTAAACCAGGAGATTGTGTTTCTGGCCTCGCGTTACGACAAAGGGGAAGCGGCTTACCTGAACTGCCCCATGAATCGGGAACAGTATCTGCAGTTCTGGAAGGAACTGACCCAAGCCGAGCAAGCCGAATTAAAAGACTTTGAGCGGGAAGAGGCAAAATTTTTCGAGGGCTGCCTCCCGATTGAGGAAATGGCTCGCCGAGGCGAAGACACCATGCGCTACGGCCCGCTCAAACCGGTGGGTCTAACCGATGAGCGGACCGGTCAGCGCCCCTACGCCGTGGTGCAATTGCGCCAGGAAGATCGGGCTGGACAGCTTTGGAATATGGTTGGTTTTCAAACCAATTTGCGTTGGGGTGAGCAGCAGCGGGTCTTCCGGCTGATTCCAGGCCTGGCAGATGCCGAGTTTGTGCGTATGGGCGTGATGCACCGCAATACCTTTATTAATTCGCCCCAGCTACTCAAGCCCAGCCTGCAATTTCATCAACAGCCGACGTTGTTAGCAGCAGGCCAACTGATTGGCACTGAGGGCTACACGGCGGCGGCGGCAGGGGGCTGGCTGGCTGGCACGAACGCGGTCAGAGTGCTGCGGGGTCTAGAACTGCTCACGTTGCCTGAAGTCACCATGATGGGTGCGTTATTTGCATTTATTAGCTCGGCTTCTCCCAAGCACTTTCAGCCAATGCCCCCCAATTTTGCCATCCTGCCGGAAATTCAACCCAAGATCCGCAACAAGCGTGATCGCTACGGGGCCTATCGGGATAGGGCATTAGCGGCATTAGCAACAGTGCTAACAGCGGCAGATCTGGAGCCTTCGCTTTCGAGCTAAAGCTTCAGCCATCAAGCTAGACAGCTTAGACCAGACAAGCCAGCCAATTTTTCAAAAGCACTAGCAAAAGCACTAGGTAATTCCTGACGAGGCCAACCGCAAAGACTAACGATGAGCCAAATTGTGATTGTCGGCTGTGGTGTCGTAGGCGCAATGATCGCTTATGAACTCAGCCGAATTTCGGGATTAGCGATTACAGTGGTAGACCGTCAACCGCCAGCACAGGCTGCTACAGGCGCAGCTCTAGGGGTGTTGATGGGTGTGATCAGCCAGAAGATAAAAGGTCGTGCCTGGCAGATGCGCTTAGATAGCATTCAGCGCTACAACACGCTTATTCCAGAATTGCAAAAGTTGACCAGTCGAGAAGTTCCCTTTAACCAACAGGGAATTCTGCTGCTTTGCGATGCTGATGAAAACCTAGACCAGTGGAAAACCCTCGCAAATGTTAGAGCTGCTCAGGACTTGCAGCTAGAAATTTTAGATCTAGAGCAAGTACGAGCTAGCTACCCACAAATTTGCACGGACCCATTCTCTGCTGCCATTTATTCCCCCCAAGACCGACAAGTCGAACCCACTGCTCTGACCCTCGCTCTCGTTGACGCAGCTAGTCGTAATGGGGTTGCTTTTGAATTTGGTGTTGAAGCAGAGGTTATTCCTGCTTCAAATTCAGATGGCAACAATCTGCACTCAGTTTCTCAAGTTCAAACCAATTTTGGCACCTTAGATTGTGACTGGCTGATTATTGCTGCTGGACTAGGCTCCACGCCTCTAACTACTGCCCTCGCTCAGCCGCTTGAGATTAAGCCTGTCTTAGGACAAGCCTTAGAGGTTCAACTAGAACAACCCCTGGGATTAGTGCAACCTGTCATTACGGCACACGATGTTCATGTTGTACCTGTAGGCCAGAGCAATTACTGGATAGGAGCTACGGTTGAATTTCTAGGGGATGCGCCTGAGCCGATCGCTGATGCAACTAGGCTGCAAGCGGTGATGCGACAAGCTGTAGCGTTTTGTCCAGGGCTAGTTAAGGCTGAGATCTTGCGGAGTTGGTCAGGTTTACGTCCTCGCCCCGAAGGTCGACCAGCCCCCGTGATTGGTAGCTTACCGGGCTACTCTAATGTGCTTTTAGCAACTGGGCATTATCGCAATGGTGTCTTGCTTGCTCCGGCAACAGCTCAAGCGATTTGCAGCACGATTGTTCAAGATTATTAATATCTTCAATCATTACCGAACGGAGCAACCTATATTAAGAAACATTGCCTAGCGCATAAGAGACACTCTCTTGTCCGCTAGCTCGGCTTAGTTCTAAAGACAGAGCATCATAAATTTTATATAGGACTAAAGGCAGTAGCTATTAGGCAACAAGAAAGCTTAGTCTAAGTCATCTTAAATTTGCTGTTTGGAGATTCCGCACATGAATGATAAGACAGTTGACGCTAAAGATACAAGCCGCAATCAAGGCGATGCCAGCACAGGCCAGTACGATCGAGGTATTGTTCCTGCTGAAGTCGCAGCACGCCAAGAAAGAGAAGGGGCTTCGTTTAAGCAGACTCCTAGTTTGAAGAGCGAGGAAAATGCAAGAACGAATGATCAGACCGAGGATGACAGCATTGATACAACAGACGGCTATACCGTAGACCAAGAGGGCCTGCTCAACAACTACGCTATTGAGCCGGAGATGTACGTTAACGAGCCAGGAGACCTGAGAGAGGAAGAGGCAGAACTGGCTAAAGAACGGGTCGGGGAATTAGAAGACGCGAATGAAGGTAGTGAGGGAGAACTCACTGCCAAGCGTGACCTGCGCGGCAAAGGCCCAGGCTTGGTATAGCTTCAGTAGTCTTGAGGACTACCTTAAGCTCAGCTCAGGGATATTGTCTTCAACATTGCATAAGGTAACGTGAGACATCCCTAAAAGAAGCAGCGCTCTCATGAGAGCGCTGCTTTTGATGTAGCTATTTAATTGAGCTATATAAACTGGCAGAGAAACTACGCGGCCATTTAGCTCCAGCGCAGATGAACACGAGCCCATTCAATAAATTGATTCGCTTTGGTTGCAGTGGATAGATTTAGCATGGGAACGTTGTAAGGCCGAGGTCCCACGCTGCCAGTGTTGAGCGTGACTGACTGTGCTGGTCTCTCCCCGTAGGTCGTGAACAGTTGTTTGGCTTCGTCACAGCTCAAGCGTAGACGGCCAAGATTGGCGCCATTGGTAGATTGGTAGAGCCAGTCAACCCCACGGCCCTGGGGCAGTGGCGCAGCACCACCGGCAGTCAAACCGCCACCAGTACACAGAAACTGAGTAACGGCAACCATTCTGGCAGCATGGTCCTCATAACGTCGCAATGACGAACCACTGCCCGCAGGCGTGATGATATTTGAGGTGGAAGCACTGAGTTGAGCGGTTGAGAAGCCATTGCTCAGTGTGAAAGGCGCGTAGACGACACTGACTGCTGGAGGGCTAGCTGCAGGGCTACTCGTAGGGCTAGGCCTAGGAGTAGCCTGAGCCAATTGTCGGGCAGCAGGATTCGCTGTTAATCGCCACTGAGCAGCATCTGCCATAGAAGCAATCGCTGATTGCGAGCTGCACATTGAGCCTAGGACAGCTAGCATCGCCAACCCTCTGGCACATTTCTTCCAACCGGAAATCACTGCCTGCTCCTGGAACTTAGGGGAGCTTTTGGACTTGCCTTTATCCAGTTGGTCTTGGTTGAGCTTGCCTCGGTTGAGCTGCACCATGGTCACATTCATCCTCCTCATCAACCCAACACCTTAAATCAGACTTTCAGTGTCATTGCGTCTTAGCTTATACAGGCTGAGGCACATTGACATTCATATCTAGAGTCCGCACCAAAAAAGCCCAACGATCAGCGCTTTCTTCAATCACTTTAGCGGTGGGCTTCCCTGCTCCATGTCCAGCCTTCGTTTCAATGCGAATGAGAACAGGTGCAGACCCAGCATGGGCAGCTTGCAGAGCAGCAGCAAACTTAAAGCTATGAGCTGGAACTACGCGGTCATCATGATCGGCTGTAGTAATCAAGGTGGCAGGATAAGCAGTGCCCGATTTGAGATTGTGCAAGGGCGAGTAGGTGTAGAGTGCTTTGAATTCTTCAGGATTTTCCGACGAGCCGTAGTCAGACATCCAAGCCCAGCCAATCGTGAATTTCTGGAAACGCAGCATGTCCAGCACCCCAACTGCGGGTAGGGCCGCACCGAATAAATCGGGGCGTTGAGTCATGCAAGCACCCACCAACAAGCCACCGTTGCTACCGCCGCCAATGGCCAATTTGCGCGGTGAGGTGTACTGGTTATCAATCAACCATTCAGCCGCGGCAATGAAATCGTCAAAAACATTTTGCTTGTTGAGCTTAGTTCCTGACTGGTGCCAAGCTTCACCGTACTCGCCCCCACCCCGTAGATTAGACACAGCATAAACACCGCCCAGTTCCATCCACACCAAATTGCTAACTGAAAAGCTGGGGGTCAGCGATATATTGAAGCCGCCATAGCCATAGAGATACGTTGGGTTGCTGCCGTCCAGCTTGAGCCCTTTTTTGTAGGTGATAAACATTGGCACTTGAGTGCCATCTTTGCTTTGGTAAAAGACCTGCTTGGTTTCAAAATCCTCTGGATTGAAATCTACTTGCGGTTGGCGAAAAACTGTGCTTTGGTCCTTGAGCAAATCGTAGCGATAGATTGTGGTCGGTGTGGTAAAGCCGGTGAAACTGTAAAAGGTTTCAGTATCGTGTCGCTTACCACCAAAACCGCCCGCAGAGCCAACTCCAGGCAGTTCAACTTCGCGAACAAGAGAGCCATCCAGGTCAAAGATTTTGATCTGAGTATGGGCATCCTTCAGGTAGGACGCTATAAATTGGTTGTTGAGCAAGCCAATGCCGCCCAAAGTCTCTGCTGCTTCGGGAATGATTTCACGCCAATGGCTACGGTCGGGGTTGGTAATATCAATGGCAATTACCCGGCCCTTTGGCGCATCGAGATCGGTACGCAACCAAAAAACTGAGCCCTCATTGTCAATCAAGCCATAGCTAGCTTCAAACTGATTGATCAATTCCACAACCGGCGCATTGGCCTGTGACAAATCCTTGTAAAACAACAAATTCTTACGTTCAGTTCCCATCCAGACTGAAACAATCAGATAGCGACCGTCCTCAGTCACATCACCACCGAAGCCCCATTCTTTTTGGTCCGGACGTTCGTAGACCAACACATCTTCAGCCTGAGACGTACCGAGCTGGTGATAGAACAGCTTCTGGAAATAGTTGACGGCTTCTAATTGGGTTTTTGCATCAGGTTCGTCATAGCGGCTGTAGAAAAAACCCTGGCCATCATGAGTCCAGGAGGCTCCTGAAAATTTGACCCATTTGAGATGGTCGTTTGAATCTTGGGCTGTTTCTACTTCACGGACCTTCCACTCTTGCCAATCTGAACCCGAAGAGGAAAGACCATAGGCCAAGAATTTGCCATCTTCGCTAATTGCCAAGCCGGAAAGGGCAACCGTGCCATCTTCAGACAAGGTATTAGGATCTAGCAAAACTGTTGGTTCAGCCTCAAGGGCTGTCAGGGTATAGAGCACACTCTGGTTTTGCAGGCCGTCATTCTTAAAATAGAAATAACGCTCTCCCTGCTTAAAGGGAATGCCGTATTTTTCGTAATCCCAAAGCTGAGTTAGGCGCTGCTTAATTGCCTCCCGAGCTGGAATTTGTTCTAGGTAAGCAAAGGTAATTTCGTTCTCGGCTTCTACCCAGGCTTTGGTTTCCTCGGAGTCTGGATCTTCTAACCAGCGATAGGGATCTGTAACCAAAGTGCCATGGTAGTCATCAACCTGCTCGACCGTATGAGGCTGGGGGTAGACCAGAGAGGCTTTGGCGTCGTTCATAGCTTGCAGAAGGTTTAAGGTCAGCAGTTCTAAGGCTATCGCCTTCTTCAACCTAGGCCCAACCAAGCAAGCTCCAACCTGACAGCTCAGAATCTGCTCAGGTAAAATGACCTGACAAGCTTGAGGGATTTCCCACCTTTTAATTTTGCGATCATGGCCGGACATAGTAAGTGGGCGAATATTAAGCGCCAGAAGGCGCGGGTCGATGCCGTTAAGGGCAAAGTCTTTACCAAAATCTCGCGCGAGATCATCGTTGCAGCTCGCAGTGGCGGTGGGGATCCTGCGGCCAATTTTCAACTGCGCACTGCCATCGACAAGGCTAAAGCAGCAGGCATTCCCAACGACAACATCGACCGGGCGGTTGCTAAGGGCAGTGGCACCTTCAACAGTGGCGATAGCCTAGAGTCCATTCGTTATGAGGGCTACGGTCCTGGTGGCATTGCAGTCTTGATCGAAGCCCTCACTGACAACCGCAATCGCACTGCTGCCGATCTACGTTCTGCCTTCAGCAAAAATGGCGGCAACCTGGGCGAAACGGGCTGCGTCGGCTGGATGTTTGAGAAGAAAGGCGTCGCCGTTGTTTATGCCCCGCGCGATGCCAAAGGTCGCAGTACAGAGCTGGATGAAGAAGCTCTGCTAGAGATTGCCCTAGAAGGTGGAGCTGAATCCTATGAGCTGTTTGAAGACGATGAGGCCGATGAGACGGGGGCAGAGGTATTCACTGATGTCAGCAATTTAGAGGCGCTCACGCAGGCTCTGCAAACTCAGGGTTACCGCGTGACCAGTGAGGAGCGCTGGATTCCTAACAATCAGGTGAGTGTGGCTGAACCCGATCAAGCACGCGCCCTTCTGAAGCTGATGGATGCTCTAGAGGACTTGGACGACATCCAAACTGTCACGGCGAATTTCGAGATGTCGGATGATTTGATGGCGGTTAGCATGCTCTGAACCTGCCTCAGCAGACTCCTCCAGGACCCGCTCGGACAATGTTAGAACACAATCCAAAACAGCCTATGCCAAAACAATCTAGGCCAAAACAACCCAGGAACATCTTGACAAAGCAGTTCCATATCCCTTAGCCTAGCCAAGGTGATGGATACGCCCCCATCGTCTAGAGGCCTAGGACACCTCCCTTTCACGGAGGCGACGGGGATTCGAATTCCCCTGGGGGTATCTTCAAAATTTGAACTCTTGCGGAAGCCGTGTACACTGAGCCCGCAAGTCTTCTTTCAACCTCTACCTGGGTTGATCTAAGCTTACCTGCGGCCTACAAAGTTGGCCAGGAAACCGAGCAACGGCTCAGACGAAATTGCGCTTCCAGACTATGTTACGAAACGAGGCCATCAAGTTGATGCGTTCGGTCTGCCCCAAGACGCCAGAATCACACAGCCCGGATAAAAGCTTTTTCAAGGCGACATTGGTCGAACAGTAGTCAATAAAGTTGCAGGCTACGAAAAGAGCTTCTGCTGCCGTCTCTCGCTTAGGAAGCAACAACTGATTAATCTGGGACTGCCAGCCTTCCAAGGTGTTTTCTACGCGGACTGAATAACCCCGATACTCAAACTCAATCTGCTCGGCCTGGTGCGTTTGTTCTTGAGTCGCAGTTTGTTGGGCATCAACTGCCTGAGCCAGAAGCGTTGCTGGCTCTTTGAGCAGTACTATACGAGCCACTACTGTCGGCTTACGTTCTCTAGCCCAGTCTTGGGAAAGAGCGGCCAGCCTTCTGCGATTTTCGGCTAACTCTTTACGCAGCAGTTTCGATACCTGGCTATTTTCCGCTAGCCTCTCCCGTAGTGCTTCTGTTTTCCTGCAACCCTGCTGAAGGCGTTCATGCTTTTCATGCCACTCTTGCGAAACAGCCAACCACTGAGTTTGGATGGGATTGCAGGCCACAAAAGCTCTCTGATTATGGGCTGTCCCTCATTGTAGCGCTCAAAAAGCTTTTACTAGCTCATCATGCGCATCTGCGTTGGGTTTGATGAAGCCTGAAGCAATTTGGCGTGGCAATCAATAACAAGGAAAGATTCGTTTCTAGACAAAGATTAAAGCACTAAGTCCATTTTTATCAAACTCGAAAAAGCGTTTCTAAATGGGCCAGAAATAAGGATATTCGCTGAGTAATTTTAGATTCACCCTCGCTATTTTGCGAAACTTATGATATTCGAAGCGATGCCTTTTGTGAACCAGGAAGGAACTGAATTTTCTCTCAGATTTTTCAGCAGTGATCTACTTTGTAGTGAATAAAGAAATTCTGGCAGCAAAGCTTAGGACGAGAGGAAATTCTGGCTGGGAATGACTGTGTGTGACTTCTTCGCGTCTTGCCACTTCTCCTTGGATTTAGAGACAGTCTAGAGAATGTGGAGGGTCAGCCAGAATCATGGTCGAGGAGGAGAGGGGAGGCAAGCAGTGGGGATTTGAGTGGTGTTTTCAATTTTCTGGCAATTTCCTGGGCTGCTTTTGAGACAAAAGAGACCTAAATCTGGCAAGATATTAGAACGAGGACAGGCCCCCATCGTCTAGAGGCCTAGGACACCTCCCTTTCACGGAGGCGACGGGGATTCGAATTCCCCTGGGGGTATGCAAAAGAGAGGGCGCAGGTCGTACGACCTGCGCCCTTTCTCATTGGGTAGCCAGATGTTCTTCGGCTGCACTCCTTCTCAGGTACTCAGGCAGGCTAGGTTCTCGGTAGTGCTGCTGCCAGATAACCCCACTATGGATGAGGTTTGGGTACCAGGGCTCAACTAGGCTTGGTGCTTGTTTAGGGCTCTTGGACGGACTGCTGAGACAAGACTTTACTCTGGCACCGGGAGTTGCCCAGCTGTTGTTTGAGGCAATGTCTTTACTCTCTGCTACAGGATAGAAGCTAGCGTAGCTGACTTATGGCTTACTGGAGAAACAGGGCAGGACGAAATACTATTCATTGCAGACCTTAGGCAGACCTTACTATCACAGCTTTGATTTATAGGCTATTAGCACTGGACTACAGTAATGAGTTTTGAGAGAAAAACTGTCCTAGTCGTGGAAGACAGATCAGATTTTTCTGGTCTAATTCAGTATGCTTTCCAGGAGATTGACTTAGAAGTCTCTCTGCAGATAGTTCATGACGGTAAGGAGGCAGTGTATTACCTTCGCGGTCAGCAACCCTATGAGAGTAGGCAGGAATACCCTCTGCCAGCGATGATCTTAACGAACAAAGACATGCCTGGCATGACAGGGCTTCAGTTAGTAGCTTGGGTAAAGAAGCAGCCTACCCTAAGTCATATCCCTGTGGTTATGATGACGGCGGCTAGTGAACCAGAGGAGAGGCGCAAAGCTAAAGATTTAGGCATTAGCTTCTACTTCGTTAAACCGGCTGACTTCGATGATCTGGTCAATACCGTAAGAATGCTGACTTCGGAACTCATCCCAGGAGACCAGCAGTAGTTTAGCCTCTGGTCGCCCCTGGGAGAGAACCGTAGAATCGTTGTGAGGTAAGCGCATTAGGCTAGCTACGGCTGCTCTCTAGAACGCAACTCCTCAACTAATTCCTCGATCGCCAGTGCCTGCAATTTGGCACTGCGCTCGATATTTTCTGCTGCCCGAATTGTGCTCCGCTCATCTAAGCGGCGGCTCCGTAGCAGCTGTGCCCAACCTAACATTACGGTTAGTGGCGTCCTGAGTTTGTGGGAAAGCTCAGCTAGAAATTCGGCCTGGTTATGAGCTTCCTGCTGCACTTCACAGTTAGTCTGTTCTTCTGGATTAGCTGGACTAGTAGATGTCTTAGAGCTGGCATCAACATCTGGTGGAGTATTTTCGTTGAGCGGACGCAGCGGTTTCATGGCACAGGTTTCTCACAAATTGCTGAAGCTAAAAAAGTATTGATATAGAGACTTTCAGGAAATCATAGAAAACCAATTTTTTCCCCTCCCCTAGGCATACCTAACAAAGCACCTAAAGTTAGAGCTATTGACTGAGCTTGATCAATAGTCTCGCAAAGCAACCTCGGCTGGGCGAGAGCAGTAGGTAGCGTTGCATTACAAGTCCAATAGTAAGTTCAACGCAGTGATAATAGACAGGAGAAGCTGTCAACGCAATAAGACGCAATAGAGAAGATGGCAGCGCAAGCTTCTCCTACCCTAAGATTGAAGCCCCTACTTGCCTCTCTCCTAACCCTTATGCCTGGAGAGGCAGACTGACCCAAGGACAAGAGCCAAACCAAGTTCTGGCTTTTGGACTCTTTTAGACTAGGTTCAAGCCTGCACGGACGGCACTACAGTGCTTGCAAGCCCAGCCGGTGGTGCTGCTGCAGCACCGCATCATAGAGCTTCTCCAGTTGACTGATGTTGCGGCTGAGGGTGTAGCGCTCTAGTACACGATCTCGGGCTTTTTGACCCAGCAAACTGCTCAGCTCTGGTTGATCTCGGAACAGCGGTAGCAGGGTAGCCAACTGGCTGGTGACTTGGTTGGCCTGCAGGACGACCCCAGCGCCATTGGCTAGTACCTCCCCATCTGCCCCAACATCAGTGGCAAGACAGGCAGTGCCACAGGCCATTGCTTCTAAAAGCGATAGCGAGAGACCTTCGACCAGCGACGGCAGAATAAAGGCATCTGCTCCTCGCAAAATCTCAATGCGCCGTTGTTCGTCGGCAATAAAGCCTAACCAGAGAACACCTTGTTCTGGCCCGTAGAAGGGCTTCAGAGTCGCCACTAGCGGGCCATCCCCCACCATTGCCAACTTGCAGCCATGACCTAGCTTGGCCTGCTTCCAGGCCTTTAGCAGCGCCTCTACATTCTTCTCAGCGGCAATGCGTCCCTGATAGACAAACAAGCGTTCTGCCTTAAGTTCCTCTTTAATCGATGAGGGACCGGGGGAGTAGCGCTCAGCATCGACGCCGTTGGGAATAACTGCAAGGCGGCGCCGGGCAACTCCCAACCTCACCAGCAGCAAGCGCTGCACATCCGAGAAAACAATCGTGCGGTCGTAGTTTGCCAAGAATGGTGCGTACAGCTGGTACATCAGCTGTTGCGTGCCCGAGGCTAAGTTGCGCCGTTTGGCATCAAAAGCTGGGTGAAAGGTCGCCACCAATGGCAACCCCAGCTCTTCACAGAGCTCAGGCAACAAAAAATCTAGCGGCGATAGAGTCAGTGAGGCATGGATTAGATCAGGCTTGAGTTGCCGCAGCAACTGAGCCAAAACCTTACTCGCCCGCAGGGAAGGAATGGTGTAAACCTGAGAGCGATACAAAAAAGGCAGCGGAAATTCTGGGCAGTCCGGCCAATCGCCATGCTCATCGTCGGGTGCTGCCCCCAAACCAAAGGGGCGTAGTAACGGTTCGCCCTCCCGGGCCGCTTGATCCGGGGCAAAGTGTAGAAAGCTAACTCGGTAGCCCCGGTCCAGTAATGCGTTGGTTACTTCCCGGCTATAGGTGACGTTGCCGCAGAAGGGCGATTTCTTTCCAAGCCAGGCAATATGCATTCAAAAACGGCACTAATCCGTCACGAAAGTTCCTGTCCCGGAAATATACCAGGTCAAGATACCACTCGTGACGACAATCGCCCCTAAGCCCAGAATCACCAAGCGCAGACCAAAGAAGGTTTCAGCAACCCCAGCCAGGGCCAGAGGCAGCGACAGAGCAATGTTAATTGCATTATTCTGCAGGCCAAACACCTTGCCACGCATAGCTTCAGGCGTTTCTTCCTGGATCAGCGTCTGCATAGGAACACCCACGATTGCCGCACACAAGCCCAGCATTGCAATTAAGCCAAGGGCTGGCCACAGACGTTGGGTCATCAAGGCTAGGCCTCCCAAGGCTGTTGCCATGCCCAGCGAACCGTAAAGGCTGAGCTGACGCCGGGTGAAGCGTTGACCGAACTGTCCTACAAGAGCAGCACCAATCGCCATACCAACGCCGCCTGCTGCCAGGAGGAAACCAAACTGGGAAGATTTGATGTTGGGCATGACCTCCGCCATACGCACCGAGATCACAGCGAGAGCAGCGAAAATCGAGAACAAAATCACCAACTGAATCAGAGCAGCCCGCACTCCGCTCTGTGCTCTCAAATAACTCAGACCTTCACGAATATCAGCCCAGATGTGGGGAGTTGAGGATTGAGAATCAGAATTTTCAGAATTTGCGGATTCATCACCAGGGATGTGTTCTGGAGCATACCCCGCAGCCTGCTCAATCAGAGCCTGTTCCGGTGTCACAGCCGGGCGCCTAGCCCGTCCCTCCCGTACTTGCATCAAGAGCAAGAGCAGACCGGCCAGGATATAGCTGCCACCAACAACTATTTCTTTACCGGCTCCCCAGCCACCAAAGAGGGCATCTGCTAGAGCTAGCACCGGCTCACCCACTGCGAAACCAATGATCACCGAAGCCATCATCGTCGTGGTGTAAAGCGAGTTGGCCGACAGCAGATGACGACGCTCGACAATTAAGGGGATCACTGCCTGCTCGGCAGGGGAAAAAAACTGCGTTAAGGTCGACACGAAAAATGTGATCGCCAACAGCCCCCAGAAACCCATTGGTAAGCCCCACAGTGGGCTCCAATCCTTACAGAGCCAAAGAAGGGGCGGGACAGCCAGGACCAGGACTCCGCGCAAAACATTTGAGGCTACCAGGACTGGCTTCTTGGGCCAGCGATCCACAAATACCCCGGCAATAGAGCCAAATAGAATCGCTGGGATCGTGAAGGAAATCATTACCGAGGACACCCAGCCACTAATAGTTTGCCCCGCCGTCTGAAACCGGGTAGAGACTAGGGCAATCATTAGAACCAGGTAGACCTTGTCTGCCAGCTGTGAGAAGACCTGACCGCTCCACAGGGCTAAAAAATCGCGGTTCTTTAGAACAGGTGTAAAGCCCGTCGCCGACACCTCAGGCTCTTGCGATGGGCTGGCTTGTAGCTCAGCTTCAGCCTCAGCACCAGGCTCCTCCTCATCAAGGACCTCTAGCGCCTGCTCATTCAGGGGACGGGCACCTCCGTGGCGAGGCCATGAAAACTCTGAGGGCGGCTCAGCCGTCGCTCTTAGCGCTTCCAGATGGTCGAGGGCGGAGTCAGACAATCGGGTCATGGCGTGGCACAGCAGAAAACGACAGACCAACCTCAGGCGCTTAGAGGAAAACAGCTCTCAATCAGAGCCGCCGAACGGATGGGTTGATCTAGGTGGTATTGGGCGTAGCGACGCAGCAACCGCTCTAACATAGCCCAAGAGGCGGGTTGCCTTTCTCTAGCTAGAGGAACCTCTAGCCCCTGATCGCAAGCTAGATGATCCCCAGCTAAGTGCTGAAAGGCAGCTAGCTCAGCAGCTCCCAGGTAGGTTTCTACCGCAACTTCCGACAAACGGGCAGGGCTGACAATACCACCCGCGCCCAAACTGAAGCCAACTCGCCAGTCTGGCTCACTGAAATTTGGCAACAGAGCTTGCTGAGAGACTGCACAAGCGTGCACTTGAGGCGCAAGACCCGCTAGGGCCAGGAGGTGAAAACTACCTTGGACCAGGTTAGCCAAAACAGCCTGGGAGTCTGATACCTCTAACCGGCTCAAGTGAGCCGTGAGCAGCATGAACAGTTCTTCTTGGGGCTGATCGGTCAAGGCTTGCAACAGTGCTAGCTCTGCCAAGTATTGAGCAGCAGTCAGCTTACCCAAGTCTTGACTGAGCCCCGTATAGGACTCTAAAGTCTCAGCCTGACTAATTTTGTCTAGAGTGCGGCCTCGGCTTAACAGTAGGTCATTAACAATGAACAAGCCCGAGCGCCCACCAAGTTTGGAGCCGTGCTTACGGGCGCCCGGAGCTACAACCCGAATTAGCCCCACTTCACGGGTCAGAACCGTCAACAGGCGATCAGCTTCGCCCAGTGCCATGCCTCGAAGGTTAATGCCAACGGCTCGATAGGTACGACTCATGAGGGCTCTTCTGAAAGGGCGCGTGCAGAGGCGCTGCGGCTAAGGGCTTCCCTCTGGTTCAATAACTCCAGGCTACGGGAGGTGCCTAAGCGAGTTGCCCCTGCGCCAATTAAGGCTAATGCCTGCTCAGCGGTCTTAATGCCACCTGAGGCTTTGATCCCGATCCGTCCTCGGGTAACCTCTCGTAGCAGTCTGACATCTTCGACTGTAGCGCCCCCGGCCCAGCCCGTATTGGTTTTGAGGAAAGCGACGCCAGCATCCAGACAGATTTCCGCAGCCACCCGTTTTTCTTCAGGCTCTAACAGGTTGGTTTCCAGAATCGCCTTGACTGTCTGGCCGGTCGCTTCACAAATTGACGCTAGCTCTCGGTGTACGGCATCAGTCTGGCCTTGTTTCAGCCAGCTTAGGTTGATCACGACATCCAGTTCAGTAGCCCCGTTTTCAACTGCTTCCTGGGCCTCATAAAGCTTGACTGCCGAAGTGCTGGCACCACTAGGGAAACCAATGACAGTGCACACTTTTGGCCGCTTTTGATTGAGCAATTCAGCACAAAGCCGCACGTAGCTAGGAAACACACAAACCGCTGCAAACCGGTAACGATCGGCCTGTTCACACCAAGCCCGCACCTGATCTGGTGTGGCAGTTGCACTCAGCAGTGTGTGGTCGATAAAAGGAGCCAGATCGACGTCTGGGTTAGTGCCTGATTCGAAGGTCGGTGGCACGAGCAATCCCCACTCTCACTAGCAAAAGGTCGGCTTCTCCCTTTTTACCAGAACTGACCAAGGGTTTCCCGTCCTCTATAAGGGAGAAACTAAGACCTGGCGCCTTAACTTATAGATCTTTAGAGCAAGGCAGATAGAAAAGCTTATGAGAGTTTGCGCAACTCGCGACAGCTAGCTGCGATTGGACGAGCTTCACCGTCGATCTGCACAATCACGCCACCAAAGCGCACGAGTTCCAGCACCGTTGCCATTTTGCCCACGAGATGACGCCCAAACTTGCGGTCAGGTTCGCCAGGCGGTGGAGGGCTAGGGTCGATGAACTGTACACGGTCGCCAACCGCGATAGTCATCCGAAACCGAGTGGGCATTGGTTTGGCCTATTGGTGTCTCTTAGGTCTGTCTTGGTGGGTTATCGAGGGCACGCCTGATACAGGCCCTTACAGGGGCAAGTATGCATCAACTAACGGGAAATAACGGGCAGAAAAAATACACTTTCAAGGTCATTCAAGACTCAATGAAGGACATAGCTCCAGGGAAGGTGGCTCTAATGAGCAAACTTGCGAATTTGATACTCCCGGCTCTCTGCAATTGGAATTAGCAAATCTCCCATGCGTCGGTCTAGAGCGTCGAGTTCGCTCTGAGGAATTGTCTTCCACTGTTCTCGGGTCTCCCAACGAGTGACGGCGACTACATCTGTGGATTGATTCGGGTCAATCCAGATCTCTTTGCCCAGAAACCCAGGGAACTTTTGCAGGCCTGCCGTCCACACTTCTGCATCCCGTTGAATAAATGCTTCCCGCTGTTCGGGACGCATCCTGAACCTTAACCACTCAATGACCATGCCCAACGACCATACAAATCAGAACTACAACGAATGACAACTTCTTCAGAATGTACAGCCTGGGGCAGTTAAACCTTGCCTTTAGCCTAATTGCTTGGTCGCCTGGTAGCGTCTACCTCAAGAGCCACCCCCGGGCTCAAAGCGCACCGCTAGCATCACTCGGCAGTCCCGCGCGATCCCACCACTCAAGGCAGGACTGAACTGCCAAGTTGCGATGGTGCTTCGGGCAGCCTCATCGAGTTCGGCATAGCCACTGCTTTGAAGCACGCTGACGTTGACCACGCGACCGGTTTGATCAAGCTCTACCATCAATTCAGTGCGTCCTCTCTGACCCAAGCGCAAAGCCTCGGCGGGGTAGGGTGGCAGAGGCTGATTCGGCTGAACGGTAGGGGGCACCTCAGGCACATCCCGCAGTTCTGGAGACACAAACTCCAAGGTGCCGGTCAGGGATTGGTTAGGGTCGGAGGCCACCGGCTCCGTCGTAGCTCCTGCCTCCGGTAGCGGTTGAGCTTCGGGGTTCTGAGCTGGATCAGGCTGAGTGGGAAGCGGTTCAGCCGCAACCGGCAAATCAGCAGGTGATTCGCTGGTTGACGCAGCAGGCGGGGCCGGAGCTGAAGCAGCAGGGCTGGAGGGAGCTCCACTCACTTCTGCGGCAGTTGCAGCAGGCCTACCTGCTTGGGATGCAACGGGACTAGACAGGGCTGGCTGAGGCTGCGTTGTCACTTGAGGTTGGGTCAGGGGGTCAGGAGGGCGAGTGGGAGTTGTGGCCCCTTGCAGGGGCTCTGAGCCAGAGGCCGCTGAGTTAAGCGGAGCAGAGCTAGCTCCCGAACTGTCAGCGGTGCCTGTACTGCCTGTGTCGGGCGAATCTGAGCCTGAGCTGGCACTAGCCCCTGAGTTGGCCTCAGCACTAGCCCCCGTACTGCTGAACGCTGCTGTTGGTCCCACATCAACCAGCTCTATAGCTATCGGTTCTGAGGGGGCTGGCTGAGCAACTGAAACTAAGGTTTGAGGGAAGCTCAAAGCCAGAGTTGCATGGGCTGCTAAGGAACCGGTTAGTACCAGTCCCCATAGTTCCGGCGGATCAGTGTGCCGTCTGAGAGTCATGTCCAACACAAATCTGTGAACAGGTAATGCACCAGTTGAGCATTGCTACTTTTGTGGTACTCCGTTGTGAATGACTTGGCATCCGTTTAAATTTCTAAATTAACTTTGTTGATCTTTAAGCAGCTTGCAGTGGTTAACGATGACAGCGCACCCTAACAGGCAGGATTCCCGTGCGCAAAGCTAAAGGCAGGGGAATACTGAACGACATGCAGGTTCATGACGGAATTTCTCAAGCTGTGGCAGAAGAGTTTCCTGGCACAGCGCCAGTGCTGAGTTTTTTTAACCGGCACTACGAATGTCACGTGCGGCAGACTATCAATGGCCTGCCCCAAGTTGCAGTCTGCCTAGAAAGTCAAGAACTGCCTTTACTGCTTATACAGCTCCTAAAGCGCCAAGGCTTGCCTCGCCTGCCGCTCGAGGTCGAAGTTTTAATGCAGCCCAGCGATTACGGTGGCTGGCAGCTCTTGGTTTCTACGGCACGACGTTATAACCTGCTTTATCAGGTGGATGTACCAGGAGATCTCCTGGTACTAGAGGCACCAGAGCCGCAAATGTTGCTGACCTATCTGAACTAGAGCCAATCTAGGGGACGTACAAACCCAGGCTTAGGCCAGCCGGATGCAAAGCAACGGCACGGGCTGCTCTAACATGACATCTATGCCGAATGGACCTGCCCAGCCCCATCGCCGCCCTAAAGCCGTACCCGGAGCAGTGCCCGCCGATGGGCGTCGCTCACCTGAAGACCGGCGAGCTAAGACACCGCTTCTATCTGGTCAAGAAGCAGGACGTGCCCCATCCAAGCCTCCAGCCCAAGGCCTGCTAAGACTACCGGCAATGCCACAGCTCTCCTGGTTTCAGTGGGGCTTGGTGGGCCTATTGGTCACCAGCACTATGGGAGTGGCTTCGGTGATCCTGCTCCTGCAAATGCCAGCCTTGCCAGACTGTCTAACCGCTCGCTGGCCCCTAGCATCCGGTGGCCAAAAGCTTTACTGTGCGGGTGCTCTAGCCCGCCAAGATACACTTGATGCCTTGAAGCAGGCGATTGCCTTGGCCGACAGCTTGCCCAAGGATCATCCACTGCGTAACGAAGCGGAGCGGTCGATCAACAACTGGTCCCGACAGGTGCTCAAGCTAGCCGATGACCTGTATCAGAGTGGCGAACTCGACCAGGCGATTGAAGCGACCACCATGATCCCTCGCAGCAGTCAAGCCTACGGGCAGGTAGGGGTTGCCGTGGCCCGTTGGCAGAGCGAATGGCGGCGAGCGGAAGGGATTTACCAGGAGGCACAATCATCGCTGCGCCAGCAGCAGTGGCGTGAGGCAGCTTTGTCAGCTAACCGATTGCTTGGCGTAGACAACGAGTATTGGCGAGTTACCCGATTTGATGCCCTGAGAGCCGAGATCGACTTAGAACGACAAGCTAGTGTGGCTCTTGATGCAGCTGAAGCCAAAGCGAGTTCTGGCAGATTGGACGACCTGCTAGCCGCAATTGAGCTCGCTCGCAAGGTGCCGATGGAGCGTTACGCTCGCAGTCGTGCTCAGTCACAAATTAGCCTTTGGACCCGAGCAATTTTGGATATTGCTCAGGCCCGTTTGGACAAGCGCGATCTCGATGGCGCTCTGGCAGCAGCTAGTAAGGTGCCAGCCGATAGCTCTTTACGCGAAGAAGCGGCAGATTTCATGGTGCTGGCTCGGGCCTACGAGCCCACTTGGTCCGACACGGCGGAAGGTTTGCGGGAAGCAATCGCTCAGGTTCGCAAAATGGCAACTGACCGACCGCTGTTTTATAAGGCCCAGGACTTGGCAACCCGTTGGCAGGACGAAATTGCTGATCTAGAGATTTTGGACAAGGCTCGGGAAACGGCCCGTCCGGGCACCGTTACTGCGCTGCAAAGCGCCATTGCCCAAGCCGGAAACCTCTCTGCTGCCCGTCCCCGCTGGGAGCAAGCCCAGAACTTGATGCGCGGCTGGCAGCAACGTATTGAGAAGATTGAGGACAGCCCCTACCTAGACCAGGCAAGGACGATTGCCCGACAGGGAACTGTAGAAGCGTATTATGCGGCGATGAGCACAGCGGCTCAGATTCCACCAGGACGAGCCCTGTATGACGAAGCGCAAAAGCAGATTGAGGCTTGGCGAGACCAGATCGAAACCATTCAGGATCAGCCCTTCCTGGACCGAGCTGAACAATACGCGGACCAAGGCAATCTGCGGGAGGCGATTGCTGAGGCATCTCGCATTAGCTCTGATCGCTCCCTGCACCGTCAAGCTCGTCGACGGGTGCGAGTTTGGCAAGCAGAACTCGATGGTTTCGCTGACCTGCAACAGGCCATTGAGGTCTCAGCCCCAGGCACTGCGGATGCCCTCAGCCAAGCCATCCAACTGGCTAGCCCCTTGACTAACAGTGGTACTTACGGGTCACAGGCCAAGTCCCAAATTGATGTCTGGAGTGCTCGGTTACTAGCCATTGCCCGCTCCCAAGCTAACTATGATCTTCCATTGGCCGTAGCGACTGCTCAGAAGATCCCTGCCAACAGTGATGTTTATACTGAGGCCCAAGACCAGCTGCGTCGCTGGCAACAGGGAAGCCAATAACCCTGAAACGCCAGTCTCACGGGTCGTGGGTTAGCCTAGGCCCGAGATGCTGGTGCTACTTGTTAGCACGTCAGTACTTGTCTCAAGTTTTACCAGCTAACTCCTAGCTAACTCACTCACTAGCACTCACTCTTAGTATTAGGTTTGCGCTTGCTGAAACAGATGGTAGTCTATGGTTGTTATGGCTGTGGGACTGTTTTTGGGACATAAGCCGGGATAGATTTTTTCAAATTCGTCCTGACTTTGCTACTGTTCTTAGACATTCACTGTCCCCCCGTAATGCTCTCCCTAGGGAGAGTTGATCCGTTCGGAGAGCGTTCGGAGCCCAAGTTAGATGACGATTTACGTTGGCAACTTATCCTTCAGTGCAACAGAGCAAGACCTTCGAGAAGTTTTTGCGGAGTATGGCACAGTTAGCCGAGTTAGTTTGCCCACTGACCGGGAAACAAACCGAGTCCGTGGCTTCGCCTTTGTAGACATGTCTACCGAAGCAGAGGAGGATGCAGCAATCGCAGACCTAGATGGAGCCGAGTGGATGGGACGACAGATTCGGGTTAATAAAGCTAAGCCACGGGAAGGCGGAGGCCGCGATAGCGGTCAGATTCCTAACCGGCGTAGCTAAAAGACTCAAGCCAGCCATTAATCGTTATTCCAACGGGCATGCCAACGGACAGCGATTGCAGGGTCGATCTAGCCTAGTTCCTAGCCTAATTTCTTGGGGCAACACGAGATAAGGACCATCAGATGCGACGGCTTGACCAACTTCAGCGTCTGGTGCTTCTTGGTCTGTTGGGGCCGGTTTTGGCACTCAACGCCTGGTTGCTGCTGCAAGTTTTTCACTACTTCCAAACAACCCTGACCATTCTAGTAGCAGCAGGGCTGTTAGCCTTTCTGTTGCACTATCCTCTGCATATCTTCCGGCGCTTAGGACTACGGCAGGGGGAGGCAGTAGCGGTCGTCTTTCTAGTTGCGCTGCTAGGTTTGGTGTTGCTCTGGCTCACGCTAGTTCCTATCGTTGCCGACCAAACCGTTCAGTTTCTTGAACGCCTACCTGCCCTAATCCAGTCGGGAGAGCAGCAGATTAGCGGCTTAGATGCCTGGGCAAACCGCTCGCGATTGCCTGTAGATTTAGGTCGGCTCAATACGCTGATTAGCAATCGACTAGAAAGCCAGCTACAACTCTTAGCAGCAGGAGTTTTGGGATTTGCCTTGGGTACGATTAGCAGCGTGCTCAACGCCGTGTTGGTAATTGTTCTGACTTTTTACATGCTGCTAACGGGGAACCAGCTTTGGCACGGCTTACTGAGCTTTCTACCCCCCCGCATCAAGACTGTAGTGCAGGAAGAACTGCATCGCAATTTCCAGCAGTTCTTTATCAGTCAGATCTTGCTGGGGCTGTTTATGCTGGGCAGCTTGGCTCCGATCTTCCTAGTTCTTGAAGTTCCCTTTGGTCTGTTGTTCGCTCTGCTAATTGGCTCATCTGAGCTGATTCCATTCATTGGTGCAACGATTGGCATTAGCCTAGTTACGCTGTTGGTGGCCCTACAGGATCTATGGCTAGCGTTGCGGGTTGTGTTGGTTGCAGTTGCTCTACAGCAGATTAAAGACAATTTAATAGCCCCTCGCTTGCTAGGCAGCTTTACTGGCCTCAATCCGGTGTGGATCTTTGTAGCGCTGCTGGTAGGGGCTCAAGTTGGGGGGCTACTGGGGGTGATTTTGGCAGTTCCAGTCGCGGGCACGCTGCGCGGTCTTTGGGAAGCCCTATTAAAGCCATTAGCTCAGCCACCGGAGCCCCCCATCCTGCCCAAGGGCTAAGCCAAAGAGGGGTAAGCCAAAGATTTAGGCCAGGTTCCGAAGCCAAACGCTGACCAGCCTAAACACTGACCAGAGCTAAGCCAGCCGCGACAGGATTGACAAAGTTCCAAAACTGATCAAGACAAGGCCACTGGCCCAAGTTAGCCAACCTGACCAGCGGCGAACCTCCAAAAACTTTTTGATCGCAGCAGTAAAAGTTCCAGCTACAACCAGAGGAGACACGTAACCGACGGCATAAGCTAACAGCAGTCCTGCACCCACCACGGGGTTACCGGTACTGGATACCCAAGCCAGCAGCGTGATCAGAACTGGCGTGCTACATGGAGAAGCAACGGTACCAAAGGTTAAGCCTACTAAGTAGGAGCGCAGGCCCCGGGGTAACTTTTCAGAGATCTCAATCTCTTGTCCCAGCGAGGGCAACCGCAGTGGCAGGACCTCCAGCAGGTTTAATCCCATCAAAATCGCGACTGTCCCTACCAGAAAGCCCCAGCCTGCACCCACCTGACCGTAGATGCCGCCTAACCAGGCCACAGCAAGACCCAGGGCAGTTAGGGTTGTCGCTAGCCCTAGAGCAAACCACAACGATTGCAGTGCCGCTTGCCAACGATTTGGCGTCTCGTAGCCACCGATATAACTCACTGCAATTGGCAGCATGGAAAGCATGCAGGGAGTCAAGCTCGTTAGAAGACCTGCGCCAAAGACAATGCCCAGCGAGAGCAGACTGAGGTGGGTGAGTTGATCAGCCACCAAACGATCGGAGAACTCGCTTAGCCGGTAGAGCCAGAGGTCTAGCGTGTCCAACATAAATCCATTTGGAGGGGTAGCCCCTTCATCTTACTGGAGCGCTATGACTGGTTTCTGGATGGGGACACTAGCAGACATTGCAGATGTTAACGGAGCACCCGGCGTTGTGGGCGAGTTGGACCGCGGCGAGAGCGAGGGCGCAGCGGTTGGACCGACGGGCTAGGACGATCTGCTCGCTGGGGCAGTCCTACTAAATTCTCCGGCTGCTGTCCTAGGTTGATCACTTGAGCCCCACTAGACTCACGTGCTACGCGCACTAATAAGCCTGCGGAAAACAAACTAGAGAGCAGGGAGTTGCCACCGTAACTAAACATAGGTAGGGGCAAGCCTGTGGTGGGTAAGGCGCCAGTAGCAACCCCAATATTCAGCAATGACTGACCGACCAGCAGAACCCCGATGCCAATTGCCACTAACCGATGCACCGGATCCTTACACTTCAAGGCAACCCGTAGCGCCAGAGTGGCATAGGTTGCCAGGAGCAGGAGCAAGACTAGGCCCCCGATGAGACCAAACTCCTCGGCATAGACCGCAAAGATAAAGTCGGTGTACTGGATGGGCAAATAGAAATGCTTTTGCTGAGATAGACCAAAGCCGGTGCCCCAAAGACCACCGGAACCTACTGCCAGCAAACTTTGAATCAGCTGATAACCATCTCCCTGCGGATCAGCCCAGGGGTTCATAAAAGATAAGACACGACGTCGCTGGTATTCCCGAGCGCCAATGCTGATACAGGCCACGAGCACCCCTAAGGCAGCGGTTCCACCCAGGTAAGTCGCAGGCAGATCGGCAGCTAGGGCTACCAGCCACAGCAAAATTCCACACAAAGCGGTAGTACTGAGGTTGGGCTGCAACAAAATGCCCAGCAGCACGGCGGCAAAGGTGCCAATCCAAAGCAGGCGTCTTAACCAGCTCAGCCGCTCCCAACGGCCAAAGACTAGGGCACTCTGAAGTACCAAAAAGGGCTTGATCAGCTCGGAGGGTTGAATTGGCACGGGTCCCAGAGACAACCAGCGCGAGGCTCCATTGATCGACTGCCCTAACCCTGGAATGTTGGTCGCAACCAGTAGCCCTAGGCAGATGACAACGCAAAAGCCGCTGGCACGCAGAACATAGCGTAGCGGCAAATGCACGATCAGATTAAAGCCAGCCAGCCCCAGAACAGCCCACAGCAGTTGACGCTTGAGGTAGTAAAGCCCATCGCCCTCGGTTGCATAGGCTACAGGGTAGGAAGCCGAGAACAGCATTGCCAGTCCAAGGCACAACCATAGCAACGTTAGCCAGCGCAGCACTCGGGCTTCGGTGGCCCAGCGCTCTACAGAGCTGTCTGTAAAGAGGATTAGGCGGTGCAGGTTCACTCTAGGGATGGTGGCCTCGCTGAAACTGCCCGCTAGTATAGCGGACCTGTTTACCTGCTCCATAAAGGTCAAGCCTCTTTCGGCTACCTGGGCCGAGAAGCCACAGCGCTCAGTAGATCTGGACCTCAATAAATCTAGACCTGCGTTATTGCTGCTGATTAACTTAAATCTGATTAACTTAAATTAAGAAACAGGCCTAGAAGGCCAGCCCACAAGCTTACTAAGTAGCGTAGTAGGTAGCAGCTCGTAAGGGCAGGGAACATTAGGGGTAATTACAGAAAGCAACCGGTGCAGGCACCATGATTGATCTCCGCCGGATCGGTGATTTGAACTTTGCAGTCGTGACCTTGCCTACCAAGCTGGACACGACCAATGCAGTCGAGGTGCGCTCAATGCTGAGCAAGGTCATTGACTGGGGCCACTACCACCTATTTCTGGACAGTCGCTCGGTCACTTTCCTTGATAGCTCTGGCTTAGGGACACTGGTGGCAATTTTTAAGGTCTGCCGGCAGAAATACGGTAGCCTAACGCTCTTTGGCCTCAGCGGCAATCCAGCCCTGGCTTTACAGCTCAGCGGGCTGGATAGTTTATTACTAAACTTTGCGACTGAGGAAGAGGCGATCACAAACCTGCAAGTCAAGCTGTCGTGCTCACCCTAGAGCCCTTAGGGAATTAACACTTTTTCCTAGCTTGACCAACTGCCTGTATTGGATGAGCTGCTAATTTCTTCACTGCTTGTGCGGGGCACCTCGCCAATCATCGCCTTCATTCCTTCTAAGGTTGAGGGAATGCTGCGTGGGTCCATAAACATCACTTTGCTGCTGCCACTGGTGCCAATGGTTGCGCCCATATCGATATAGCTCTGGGCTAACAGGAATTTCAGAGCTTCTTGGGCTTCTGGGTCTGATTTCAAGCTCCGCATTAGTACCTGAATCGCTTCTGCTGTGCCTTGAGAGCGCAGAATTTTCTCTTGCCGCTCGGCCTGCGCTCTCAGAATACGAGCTTTTTGTTGGCCTTCTGCTTCCAGAATGGCAGCCTTCTGAGACGCTTCTGCCCCCAATAGCTGAGCATCTGCCTGCCCTCTGGCCTTGTTGATTGCGGCCTCTCGCTCGCCCTCTGAGGTCAAAATGGAGGCCCGCTTACGCCGCTCTGCAGTCATTTGCATTTCCATTGCCTCCTGCACAGCTCTGGCAGGCACAATGTCACGCAGTTCTACTCGGGTTACTTTCACACCCCAGGGATCCGTGGCCTCGTCCAGTTCGTGCAGCAACACCTCGTTGATCTGGGTTCTAGCTGTGAAAGTTTCATCCAATTCCAATTGGCCCAGCTCAGCTCGAATTTGGGTAAGCACCAAATTGGTCATGGCTTGACGCAGATTTTCAACTCGGTAAAAGGCTTTTTCCATGTCCACAATCCGCCAATAAACCACAGCATCAGCGGTGATTGAAACATTGTCTCGGGTAATACACTGTTGAGGTGGAATGTCGAGAACACGCTCCCGAATTGTATCTTTGTAGGCGATTGTATCGACAATTGGAATAACAAAATTCAGGCCCGGCGAGAGCTTGCGTTTGTATTTGCCATAAGTTGCAACTAGCGCCTCATCACCTTGATTAATAACTTTGACGGAACCAAAAAGCGTGATGCCAAGTGCACCTAATAAAACCAGCACTGCTTCCATATCACTTTTATGCTCTAAAGTTCTTTGAACGTTGCTTCAGTTGCAGTCTAGAAAAGATTGGACTGGCTTGCAAAAAACTCCTACGAAATTTCAAGAACTAGATTTCAGAATTGAAGTTTCACAACTCGACTAGTTGGCTGGGTAAAACAACTAAAGTAGTACCCCTGCGGGCAATGACATAAACCTTTTGGTCAGGGGCAATGGCTAACCCAGGATCGTCACAGCGGGCACTCCAAGAGCTTCCTTCGTAGCGAACCCGCCCGGCGCGACCCGCTGGAATTTCAGTCAGGGTGACTGCTTCAGTTGCATCTTTCAGGAGCGCAGATTCTTTAGGAATTAGCAGCCGAGACAACCAAACGAATAGAACTGAAAGTAATAGCCAGACTACAACTTGAACAGCAACATTCGCCATTACCAATGTGAGCAGTGCCACAAGCAAAGCGCTGAGCCCTGCAGCAAAGGCAATAAAGGCAGTGGGAATCGGAATCGCTAGCTCAACAAACAAAAGAACAACGCCAAGCGCTAACCAGGCTTGCATGATAATGAGGGTCGTAAAATTGAGGTGTTATTGGCTCTCAGCTTAACTCAGCGCAGAAGCCGAGAGCAACTGTTCTAGCCTGGCTTGCCTAAGCAGTGCCAGCCAGGCTTCAAATTAATTCAAAAAGCACCAATTTCAACCAAACCGTAAAGGCAAGCCGCCAACCAAATACCACCTGCAGCCCAGCCGCTCAACACATCCGTCGGCCAATGCACACCAAGATACATCCGGCTAAAGCCTACAGCAATGCTCAAAACGGCCCCCAGCGGAAATGTGAGCCACGGCGTAATGTTTAAAAAGCGAGTTCCATAAACCGCCAGCAACCCATAAAAGGAGATAGCACTCATGGAGTGACCACTGGGATAACTGTAATCAAGAGGGCGTTTGGGAGAGGCCCATAACTCCGGTCGTTTGCGCCGAAAAAACCCTTTGAAAATCCAGTTTAGTAGCCAGGAACCTGCCAAATTGATGCCTAAAACTAGGGCGGAAGCCGATTGGTGATAATAGATTAAGAGGCTGCCAACCAGTCCTAACAGAGGGCCTGCAACTTCCCGTTGCCCTAGTAGGGTCACTGCAAACATCCATCGATCCAAGATAGCCGTTGATCGAGCATTGATGGCTAGCAGCAAAGATTTTTCGAAGGCCAGCAACCATTCCCACAACCAATAGCGAGCCAGCAGCACGCTAAGGGCTAGAACTACAGCCCCGGCCACGAGGCCACCAATCAGGTAGGGAATAAAGGCAATCAGAGCTTGGGCCAACCAGTAGAGGCGGTCGCTAACCTCTGTCATTGCTCACGTCCAAATCCACTTTTTCCACCCTACTCAGGTTTCTGACTGAGATCGACCGCTTCCGGCTGCAAGATTCTAGTTTTGGGCCAGAAAGCTCACCTGGGGCACCAAAGGATCGCGAACCACCCCAATGCCTGCAAAGCCCCAGCGATTGAGTAGCGTCGGTAACTGAGATTGGGGCAAAGTCTCCACCGCAAAGCGGTCCCGCAGTTCTGGGGCATGGGCATTCAGGTAGCTGAGCGCATCAGCATATTCAGCAAACAGCAATAGATAACCCGAGTCGGCAGCCCCGTGAGGTCGGGCAATGAGGTAGTTACCATCTGTGCGAGACCGCAGCAAGTAGTGGGTCTGAATCATCACGGTCAGAAGAAAGTGCGTTTAGTGTAATGGACAAGGTAGTTGGTAGGTCCAAGTCTGCTCTATCCCTCCTTCAATCTAGAGTTAGACTAGATCTCTGGTGATTTTTTAACGAATTGATGCAGAACTCTGCGCTCCCAAACCTTTGGCAGCAGGGAGCCGTTATCCCTCTGACGATTACAGACCTTTCAGATAACGGGGATGGCGTCGGGCGCTTCGAGGGACGCGTGGTCTTCGTGCCCGATACAGTGCCAGGGGATGAATTGGAAGTGCGCCTGGTCCGAGTCAAGCCAGGTTATGCCCATGCCCAGCTCCTGCTGATCATGACGCCATCGCCGCATCGAGTACGGCCCAGTTGCATGGTGGCCGACAAGTGTGGGGGCTGTCAGTGGCAGCCAGTGAGCTATGACTATCAGCTTCAGGCCAAGCAAAATCAAGTCGTGCAGGCTTTAGAGCGCATCGGTGGCTTTGACTTGAGCAGCGCTGAGCTGAGTGGCTGCTTGTCGCCAATTCTGGCTGCGCCTGAGCCCTTACGCTACCGCAACAAAGTAACCTACCCGCTCGACGAGCGCCACGGCAAAGTGCGGGCGGGCTACTACCGTAAGGGCACTCATCGCTTGGTGAACCTCAATCATTGCCCGGTGCAGGACCTACGGCTGGATCCCTTGCTGGCTCAAGTCAAGCAGGATATTCAGCAACGGGGCTGGACGATCTACAACGAGAAGACGCATCGCGGTTTGGTTCGCCACTTGAGCCTACGCGTCGGCCGTAGAACAGGCGAAATGCTCTTGACTCTGGTCGTGCGTAACTGGGATCTGGAGGGGTTGGAGGATCAGGCGCATCTGTGGCTACGCCGCTATCCCGGCTTGGTAGGTGTGACGCTCAACCGCAACCCGGAGCGGACCAACGCTATTTTCGGTAGCGAGACCCGGACTATAGCGGGACGGGATTACTTGGAGGAGAGCTTTGCAGACCTGCGCTTCCAGATCCGACCTGACACATTTTTCCAGGTCTACACGGAGCAGGCAGAAGCGTTAATGCGGGTGATCCAAGACCACCTCAAGCTTGAGGGGAATGAGACCTTAGTGGATGCCTATTGCGGCATCGGCACTATGACCCTGCCTCTAGCACGGCAGGTCCGTCAGGCTATTGGCATTGAAGTACAACCTGAGGCGGTTGCTCAGGCTCAAACCAACGCCAAGCTAAATAACATCACTAACGTCAGTTTCCAGACCGGCACTGTAGAATCGCTGCTACCCCAGCTTGGCTTTGTCCCTGATGTGGTCTTGATCGACCCACCACGCAAAGGCTGCGATGCCTCAGTGCTAGCTCAACTGCGTTTATCACCAGCGAAACACTTGGTTTATGTCAGTTGCAATCCCGCGACCTTAGCCCGTGATTTGCAACAGCTTTGCCGTACCGACGAGGAGCTGAATGGGGGACACTACAAGCTGCGCAAAGTTCAACCTGCAGATTTCTTTCCCCAAACAGCTCATGTGGAGTCTGTGGCCTTTCTGGAGCGAGCGGTTTAAGACCAGAGAAAGCGATTCAGCCGGTGGTGGAAGGGACGCACAGGATTAGACCCCATCCAAGAGGGCTTTTTCAACTCAAGAAACCCCACAAATCCATCACTGGCTCACAAAAAACCGGAGTGACGCAGCACTCCGGTTCCAACAGTGATCACTCCGTTCTAGAAGTAGCAGGAGTTATTAAGCCACCCAGCTACGGCCTACGAGTTCGGCCAAGTCAACTACCCGCTGGGAATAGCCCCATTCGTTGTCATACCAGGCGATGACTTTGACCATGTTGCCACCCATGACCAGGGTCAAAGCAGCATCCACGATTGAGGACTCGTCAGTACCGCGATAGTCGATTGAGACCAACGGCAGTTCGCTGTAGGCCAAAATGCCCTTCATTGAGCCTTCAGCGGCCTGCTTGAGAACTTCGTTGACCTGTTGAGCAATCGTCGGCTTCTCAACTTCAACCACCAAATCAACCACGGATACGTTCGGGGTAGGTACCCGCATGGCGAAGCCATCAAGCTTACCCTTGAGTTCTGGCAGCACCAGAGCTACAGCCTTAGCAGCCCCCGTGGTGGTCGGCACAATGCTTAGGGCTGCCCCTCTCGCCCGACGCAGATCGCGGTGGCTAGCATCTAGCAACCGCTGGTCGCCGGTGTAGCTGTGGGTCGTCGTCATTGTGCCCTTGACGATCTTGAAGTTCTCGTGGATTACCTTGGCGACGGGAGCTAGGCAATTGGTAGTGCAGGAAGCGTTGGAGATGATGTTGTGTTTGGCATGGTCGTAATCGCCGTCATTGACGCCCATGACGAAAGTGCCATCGTCTCCTTTAGCTGGAGCTGTAATCAGCACCTTTTTGGCCCCCGCTTCTAGGTGCTTAGTCGCACCCTCACGGTTAGTGAAGACACCAGTGGCCTCGATGATCAAGTCGATGTCCCAGGCCTTCCAGGGCAGGTTCAAAGGATTGCGGTCAGAAACGGTCTTGATCATGTTGCCGTTGACCGTGATCGAGTTGTCATCCGCACTGATGTCGGCTTCAAACGGCCCCAGGATCGAGTCGTACCTCAGCAGGTGGGCATTGGTCCGTGCGTCGGAGGTGTCGTTGATTGCTACAACTTGAAGCGGGCTGTCAGTACGGCCCAGCCAGCACCTGAGGAAGTTACGTCCAATGCGCCCGAAGCCGTTGATTGCTACCTTAATCACTGCGGGTGGCCCCCATGTAATAAATACTTACTGCTGCCCAAAATCATATCGCAAAGCCTCGCTTCTCTTAGATCAATTTTTGACGAAGAGAAAGCGACGGGGATCGCACCGGGATCTCCAAGCTCTGAAACAGCTGCCAGATCTGCTGGGCGCTGGCTCCTATGCAGCGAACTAGGCGATCACCTGCGTCATTGTCCAGGCTCCAAGTCTGAAGTCCAGACGACTTAGGCAGATCCGGTAGCGCTTTGCTCCAGGGGCCAAAGCAGCAGAGGGTACCCCAAGCTTGGGCCTCTCCCAGCGAGGGCAGACTTTGCACAAGGCTTAGGTCTGGCCCTAGGCACTGAGTTTCCCACAAAATAGGGCAACCATCGCGATAAATCCGCAAGCGGCTTTCTAAGCCTTGAAATTGCCAGCATTCGCCCATTGCCACCCGTCCACTGGCCCAGACTTCGCTGTAAAACAGGCAGGCAGTCGGAGCGAGATCAATGTGCGTGGTCTGACAATAGTGGGCTCCCTGGCCTGGAATTAAGGGGTGAGGACAATAGGTCAGGCTGGCCCCATCTTCAAGCCGGATCTGTTGGTGCTGTTCGCTGCTACCGGGATGCAGACGAGTCGCTGACTGGGTGCGAAGCTCAAGCTGAGCCCCTGCTTCCAGAACTACGGAGAGTTGATGGACATCGCCGCCTAACAAACCACCGTTAGGATTACGTAGGTAGAGCGTAGGCCGGTGCGGTTCTAAGTACAGAGGTGCACTGAGCTGGAGCGGCGCTTGTGAATATTGATGGGTCACAACGGTGCGACCGGCGCGGTCACAGGCGACGAGCTCAGAGCGGCCAAGGTTCTTCAACACTAGCGGCTTCGGTTCAGGCGTTCCTGCTCCGTGCGGAGTTTGTTCCAGCTCGCTTCTAGCTCTTTTTCGCGGCGGCTGAGCGTGTCTTCTAGCAATTGCAATTGCTCGCGCCGGGCTTCAATCTCTAGCTGACGCCGGCTAAACTCCTGACTTTGCAGGGTGAGAGACTGACGCCAGCCCTCCACAACTTTGAACTCTTCTTCCAAACTGGCCGAATTGACGCCAGGAGCCATATGGCGTTGCAGCAGGTCCAAAACCCATTTGCCGGCATCCCGGACGTTCTGGACCTGCCGATTGCTGTTGACCTCAACCAACACCAGCATGTTCTCAGGGAAATTAACATCGCTGGCGGTAACAAATTCCTCTTCGATGAGGACGACCCACGTGTGCTCGTTGCGCTCAAACGCCAACAGGCGCAGCTCCGTTTTGCCTAGAAATCCCTTCTTTTGGACCTGTGCAAGGTGGAGCATGGTGAGCTGTCTCTAACGCCAAAATCCTGGTTAACCAGCTGATCTTAGCCCTCAACGACGGTTGGCGACAGGTCCCAGAACTGGGGTACTGCTCCCAAAGCCGGTTGCAATGTAGGGCGAGTTAATTGGCTGTAGCCGTCCGGTGCTAACTAATGCCTGGTATACAAAGGCTGCAACATCCGCACGGGTAGCAGGACGATTCGGATTGAGCCGATTTAGATCAGGGTAAGTTACGACCAGACGCCGTTCAGTAGCGGCAGTAGCACCATTAACAGCATAACTAGGAACTTCTGCTGCATCCTGAAAACGACTGAGCACATCAGGATTGGTAGGCGTTAAGCCCAAGCCACTGGTTAGAGCAACGAGCACCTGAACACGCGGGATGTTTTGCTCTGGTTGAAACTGGCCGCCATAACCAGACATGAAACCGCTGCGATAGGCTCCCTGAATAGCAGCATTAGCCCAGTAGTTGGCTGGTACATCACTAAAGGTGGTGCCGGGGCGTTGTGCAGTAGGCTGAAAGGCCTTTTGTAAGATCGTGGCAAACTGCGCTCGGGTAACGGGGGCATCGGGCCGGAAGCTGCCATCCGGAAAGCCGCCAATGATGGCACTCTGAGCCAGAGCCTGAATGTAGTCAGCCGCCCAACTGGCTGCCACATCACTAAATTGCCCTGGTGGCAAGCTAGAGACGATATTGACCTGCCCACTGGTTTTGTTGGCTGGAATCAGGTTGCCATAGGATGTCAGGGTTATGGTGCGAGTGGCGTTTTTGATCGCCAGTCCGGCATTGTTGGCGAATACATTGGCGCCTGGTTCTGCCGCAGTACCCAGATCCGGTTGCGCATCAGCAATCAACACCAGACCATCACGGCGGTTGTCGGCAACGATGTTACGGCGCAGAACGGGCCGAGCCGTGTTTTGCACGACAATGCCATCCTCGTTAAGACGCACCTGATTGTTAACTAGCTGAGGTGCAGAAGTCTGTCCGACGTTGATGCCAAAGCCGGTTTGTTGAAACAGGCTATCGCGCACGATTGGCTGAGAACTGCCTGCAATCGAGATCCCGTTGCCCCTATTGCCTTGGAAGATGTTCAGCGTCAGCGTCGGCGTTGCCCTACCGGCCACAAACACCCCTTCGCGCCCGTTGCCGGTGAAGGTGCTGGAGCTAACGGTAGCGTTGGCATCCTCGATCCACAAGCCAGTGCCGCGCTGGTCAGTGTTAGTCAGAGTGACTCCACTAATGCGGGTATTATTGGCCGCTTGAATCGTGACACTCTGCCGCGCAAAGGTAGGGCTGATAATTTGCCCACCCCCATTGATGACCACGGTGGCCCCTCGGCTTGCGTCATCACCCTGGATACTAATGCCCGGTTTCAGCACCAGGGGAAACTGTTCACCGCTCTGAGTGGTGTAGCGACCGGGAGCCAGCTGGATCGTGGTCCCAGGCTGAGCTTGGGACAAAGCATAGCTAATCGTGCGGAATGGCGCATTTTGGCTACCCGCCCCAGGACTGTCGGCCCCCGCAGCAGGGTTGACATAGATAACGGTCTGCGACTGAGGCGAGGTCGAACTGGAACCTGGAAGGGTTGGGGCTGGGCTAGGGCTCGGCGTTGGTCGAGGAGTCGGAGTAACTGCTGGTGCTGGGGTCAGGGTGGGGCTAGGAGCGGACGTCGCACCTGGCGTCGGGCTAGGTGTCGGGCTAGGAGTTGGTGCAGTCGTGGGGCTTGGTGTAGCTGCAGGACTGGGTGTAGCCACCGGAGTCAGGCTGGGAGTTGGCGTACCTCCTGGCGTTGAACTAGGGCTGGGAGTTGGGCTGGGGGTTGAGCCTGGAATTGGGCTTGGGTTGGGGGTTGGCGTTTGTGCCAGCACTGGCACAACTAAGCTGCTAACCAACATGCCCAGACTGACAGAGCCACTGAGCCAGCAGCAAAATATAGCTCGACGATCCCGAACTTGATGCATAGGTTTCCTTGGCAGTAGTTTGACAAGATCCTGACGGCATCGTCAGCGCTGATTCAGTCAGACTTTACCGGCTGACGGGTACCGAGCGCGATCAGGTTCCCATGTCACTCACCCAACCGGCCCTGATTTTCTGCTTATAAGTGTTTGGGACCCCCTTATGGGAGGTCCCAAACGACGCACTTTTGTCTTTTAGACGGGCTAGGAGGGATTCGAACCCCCGACACCGTGGTCCGTAGCCACGTGCTCTAGTCCACTGAGCTACAAGCCCTTACCAAGGCGAATATAACCATAACATACATCCAGCAAATTATGAACTCTTTTCCCCTCACGCATTTAGATAGCAGCGGTCAGGCCCAGATGGTCGATGTCTCAGCCAAGGCTCAGACCCTGCGTCAGGCGGTCGCCGCAGCCCAGGTGCGCATGCAGCAGAGCACCTTTGAGGCGATCGAGAACGGCAATGCTCCCAAAGGCGACGTTTTAGGGACAGCTAAGCTTGCAGGCATCATGGCAGCCAAGCAAACCGCTAACCTGATTCCCCTCTGTCATCCGCTGCCCCTGACCAAGGTGCGGGTTGAGCTGAGCCCAGACCCAGAGCTACCGGGTTACCAGATTCGAGCGGAGGTAAAGACCCGCGCTGAGACTGGGGTAGAGATGGAGGCCCTAACCGCCGCCTCAGTAGCGGCTCTCACGCTATACGACATGGCGAAAGCTCTAGAGAAATCGATCCAAATCGAGCACATTCGCTTGGTGAGCAAAAGCGGCGGCAAGTCAGGTGATTATTTGGCATCCGAGCCAGTAGAGGACCCGGCCCCGATGCAGAACCAGGAGCCACCTGCTCCATCAGCTCAATAGCAAGGTCAATCGCTTAGCCGAGACCTGAAAACTGTGTGATCTAAGCACTTCAGCCTTGAGAACAGGGCTAGGATCGAGGTTGGTTACGGTTCTTCACACCCTGCCCCTTTATGAACCTTTTTACCCACGTCCTGCATATCCTGGGCTCAGGTGCGGTTGCGTTTGTGTCTGCTCGCAGTCTGCGCGATCCGCTAACCCGACCCAATACCTTAGCAGGGCTGCAACTGGCAGAGTCTGGCTCTGTCCCCTTTCTAGAGGCGCTGAGTGCGCGAGCTGCTGCCGAGGGCGATACTTGGTTGGCCGAGAAGCTGGCAAAGCATGCTTCTGATGAGAACCGTCACGGTCAAATCTTTGCCCATGCCCTCAAGCAGCTCAACAAGCAGGTTATTGATTTCAAGAGCTTGGCCCAAGCTCAGGAAGGCAAGCCAAAGGAAGCCAAGCCGGATGATCGCAGGCGCAGTCCCTTCTTTGAGGCTTACTTTGAGGGTTACTCCCAAGAGACCTTCAAGCCGCAAAACATCGACTGGACAGTATTCATGGCTAGCACCTACATTCTGGAATTAGATGCTAGCCGTGACTTTGTGCGCATGGCCCACGCTCTGCCCGATGATCCGGTCAGCGTCAATATCCGCAAGGGCATGCTCAGCGTGGCTCAAGATGAGACTGGCCATGCCGCCTACCTGCGCGAAGCTCTAGAGCGACGCCTGTCTCCCGCTGCGGTTACAGCCGTGATCGACGAGTGGCGCACGCGCAAAGTCAACGCCATGCTAGCCATGGTCAGCAACCTGCTCCAGAAGGGTGGCAAGATGCCCGAACTCGCTCGCGATGGCGTTCCCATTGAGATGACCGCTGAGCCTGACGCGGCTTCAACCCCAGTCGCAGCCTAAACAAGGTCCGATTCTGTGCCTGCAATTGTTGTTGCCTATCTCTACAGTGAGCCTGGCTTGGAGCCAGCCCCCGAGCTGTTTTCTGAGAACCGGCCCTCCGAAAAATGGCCCCTTAAGAACTGGCCCCTTGAGGACTGGTCCATTGACCGGGTCTACCAGGATTTGGGAGGGCGACAACAATTGCAGGCACTTCTCACTGACGCCCAAGCGGGACAGTTTTCTCACTTGCTGCTGCCCCGATTGGCCGATTTGGGTGACACAGTCGAAGAGGTCTGCCAGCGGTTGCAACAGCTGGAGGCACAAGGCATTTGTCTAATCGCAACTCACCAGAGCTACCGTTCGGATGCAGGCACAAGCAACGTGGCGGCACAACTCGACTTGCTGCGAGAAATTGAAGCCAACCAGCAACAGCGCCGTTTGCGTTTAGGACATGCGCGGAAGCGGCTGCAAGCCCTGCCTCCGCCTGGAAAGGCCCCCTACGGCTACCGTCGCGGCAAAGAGCACTACATCATTGACCGCAGTGCCGCGGTAGTGGTGAAAGACTTTTTCGAGCAGTTTTTGCTCTACGGCTCTCTGCGTGGTGCTGTCCGCTATCTGGCCAAGAAGCATGGCAAACGTATTTCTGTAGCGACAGGACGGCGTTGGTTGACCAGTGCGGTTTATCGCGGCGACTTATCTCATCCAGCGCCAACCCCAGCAGGCAAGCCGCAGGTTCTACGGGATACCCACCCGGCCTTGCTATCGCGTCAAGACGCAGCTCAGGTTGACCGTTTGTTGCGGCGCAATGCCTCGTTACCTCGACGTACAGTGAGCGCGCCCCGGTCGTTAGCGGGGCTGGTGAGTTGTGCTGAATGTGCGCAACCATTAACCATTTCGCGGGTGACCACCCATGGCAAAAGCCGCGAGTATCTGTATTTGCGCAATCCCAAGTGTTCAAGAGCGCCTAAGTGTCCAGCGATAGCCTATCAGCAGGTGTTGGAACAAGTCATTGAGGCGATCTGCACCGATTTGCCGCGCACGGTTTCTGGACTGGATTTCTCACGACTGGGACAGGCGAGAGCCGGCATGATGGCGGTGATCGCGGATAAGGAGCGCATTCTGGAGCAGATTCCTAGCCTTGAGGCAACTGGGGTGCTGGATTCTGAAACCGCAACTTTACGCACCTACAACCTGCGCACAGAACTGGCAGACCTGCAAACTCAAATGGCACAACTGCCACCGATTAGTTTGAGTGCGATTGCGCAAACAGCTTCCTTGCCCCAGTTCTGGCAAGATTTATCAGAGACAGAACGACGGTTCTTCTTTCGGGAATTTATTCGTCAAATTGGCGTCCGGCAGTCTCCTGATGGTGTGACTGTAGAGCTGAAATTTGTCTTCTGACCGCCTTCGCCCAAGCACACCATGTTCCAATACCTATCTAAGCTCTTGCCCCCGTTTTTTTATCCGTTGGGGCTGAGCTGTTTGTTGCTGCTGATTGGGGTGTTTACTTTTTGGCGGCGCGACTGGGGACGACGGCTGAGTTTTGCCTGTGTGCTGACGGCCCTCCTGCTGCTGTTGCTGAGCAGTAACAAAGCGCTGTCGGACAGTGCCGTGCGTTCGCTGGAGTGGCGCTATCGAGCGGATCAGACCACGCTGCCTAAAGCAGATGCGATCGTGGTTCTGGGAGGCGGCATCCAGGCCCAACTGCCACCTCGAACTTGGCCCGAGGTAGCGGAGGAAGGAGATCGAGTGATTTATGGGGCGAGGCTCTACCGGGCAGGCTTAGCGCCCTGGCTAGTCATGTCTGGCGGTCGGGTGGACTGGCTCGGCGTCGGTGGTCCGCCTGAGTCGGGCGATATGGCAGCGCTAGCTGAGGCGATGGGGGTTCCCCGCCGAGCCATTTTGGAGGAGCCAAGCTCCTTCAACACCTACGAGAACGCCCGCAATGTCAAGGCAATTCTGCAGGAGCGAGGCTTGCGGCGGGTGCTGCTGGTGACTAGCGCACTGCATATGCCCCGTTCGCTGGCTATCTTTGCCAAGCAGGGCATTGAGGCCATACCCGCGACAACCGATTATCTGGCGGTGGAGAGCCAAGCGCGTAAGAATGCTTGGGAGGCTGGGATTGACTGGCTACCCAATGCAGATGCGCTGCGCAACACCAGTCGCGCTCTGCGGGAATATGTGGGCCTTGGTGTGTACAAGCTGCGGGGCTGGCTTTAATCGCTAAGCATTAAGCATTGGACATTAAGCATTGGGCCTTAAGCGTTAGTAGTCACCGGTTCACTGAGAGCTTTACTGGCTTTGGCCTCAGACTCACTGCTGCCATCTCTGACCCCAGAATCTTCTGGCCCAGAATCTTTTGGTGCGGAAGAGGGCTGGGGCGTCGCCTCCAGGTTGGCATCGAGAATGAGCTGCCGCAGGTGCCGGCGGAAAGCAGGGTCTAAATGCTGTTGCCGCACTGTTTCCCAATCGGTCATGGCTTGGGACTGTCGCTGCTGAACGAGTTCTTGTAGGCCAGGCAGCTTAGTGCCACGTGGCAGTTCTTCGAGCAGCAGTTCCAAGAGCACCTGGGTATCTTGCACAACGCCCAAGTTGTCTTGAAGCTTGCGCACATCCTCAACCCAGTTGGTGAATGCTTCACCATAAAAGGGAGTGAAGAACTCTGCTTCATAACGCACGTGCTTAAGCGTTTTGCGCAGCTCGTGTAGGGTTGGCGCAGAGCTACCCAAGGCTTCTTCCACAGGTAACAACCAACCAGGATGCAGAAGCAAGGTTGAGAGCAGAGGACTCAGCAGGTCGGGCACCAAAGGCAGCAAAGGGCTCTCAGCGAGTGCTTTCAAGCGGGGCTCAGCCAACCAGACACTATACGCTTCTTTGAGTTTCTGGTAGCGGGGCTGGCTCAGGACAAATTGCACCCCTGATAAAGTCTTGCGTCGCTGTTTAGTTAGAGCATCTAAAACCCGGTCCAAGCTCTGTTGCTCCCCAGACTCGAGATGAGGACGATACTCCGTTTTCAGCGTAGCTGTTTGTACATCTAAATCACGCAGTTCACCTAGCACTCGCGCCAGGTCGCGCACCCGATCTGCACCGGCAGCTTTCGGCAATTCCACAGCGACTGCAAACACCTGGAGCGCTGTTCGCAAACGACGACTGCTCACCCGCATCTGGTGCAGGGCTTCTGGATCTTTATCAGCTAAAACCTTCTTTTCGGGCTTGATCAAACGACGATACTGTTCGCCAATCACAACACGAGCATACTCACCCAGGGTCGGCCCTGAGCTGGCATTGGTTGACAAGTCAACCTTAGCTTTCAACTTTTCTTTACTCAAAATGGAGGTCCAACGCAGCAGCAAACTCTAAATTTAACCCTACCTTAATTTCGAGACAACTATATTGCGATAGATGCCGGTTTTGTTGTCCAACTTTCAAACCGAAGCCGTGTCAGCTACCCCAGCATTTCTGGGGCTAGTCCAAGCATAGCCAGACTATCGAGGCTAGTTTGAACTAACTTTTCAATGTCTCAAAAACTTCCCATATTTAGACATCTGAGTCTCTAATTCAAGCTTTTTCCAATTAATTTAACTAAGACGTTTCTTAAAGAGATGATAGCAATCTCTTAGCATTGCTGTGGGAACCTAGCGAGGGTGCAAAAACGAGTCCTAGAAATTGGGGAAAGCTTAATGGCTAATGTGATCGACGGGCAGACAAACGCTGCTGCTTACGTTGCTAATGTACCCGGCAACGGTGGTTATCAAGTGACTCCTTTGCTCACCGTGGGCGATGAGTTTCCGCTGCTCACTGGCGAAGGTTTAGACGACTTGAGCGTGGTTGAAGGTAAAACCTTTGCTTTTACTGGAGTACCAGATGGCATTGGCCTGTTTACCACGGAAGAGGCTTATTATGTCTTCGTCAATCATGAACTAAGTCCTTCTGCAACTTCTGATATTTCCAGTACCGTTCCTGGACAAATTAAGGGAGCGCAAGTCTCACTGCTGAAGTTCGATAAGGATTGGAACGTTATCGGCGGCAAGAGCCTGATCGAACAGGCAGTAGACAGCACTGGCACCTATGTTCTAGACACCACAACTGGCACCTATGTCAACGCCGCAACCGGCGCAAGCTTTAGCTTTAATCGCTTCTGTTCGGGCTATCTAGCTGAATATGGTTTCGAAGATGGCCCCATTTACTTCGCCCCGGAGGAATTTACCCCTAACGGTCGGGCTTGGGCTGTTTCTACCGATGGCACCGCTCAGGCGATTGATGGCTTAGGCCGCTATGCCAAAGAAAACATCCTCGCAGCTTCTCAATATCGAGCTGAAAACTCCGAGAAAACAGTTCTGATCAGCACCGAGGACTTCGCCGACGGTGAAGTCTACATGTTTGTTGGCGAGCAAACCGCAGAAGATCCCAATGGCTTTAAGCGGGGCGATCTGTATGTGCTGAAAGTTGAAGGTCACAGCAACGAAACCCTAAGCGAAGGCGTCAGAACTGGCGCAACCTGGACCCAGGTTGACAGCAATGTCGTCCTCAATCCAGACGGTAAGGTTTTGAGCGATTGGGTGAACACCGAGAGCCGCTCGACCAATTTCCGCCGCCCTGAAGATATTCACGAAGATCCCAATAATGCGGGGACCTTTTATTTCGTTACTACTGGGGCTGAGCAACGCCTAGATGGCTCAGCAACCGAGAATGCTAACGAAGCCGAAAACCCTTACGGCAAACTCTATCGCTTCAGCTTAAATGCTGACGATCCCACTGGAGCCATCAATGATTTTGAACTATTGCTGTCTGGTGGTCCTGGTAAAGGCGTCAGCTACGACAACATTGTGGTTGACAGCAATGGCAATGTCTTAATTCAAGAAGACGCAGCTGCTTTTGGTGATGACGTCATGGCGGCTGAGGGCCGCGACGCGCAGATTTGGTCATTCAACCCTGAATCCGGCGAGATTGTGCCACTGTTTGAAGCCATTGAAGGCGCAGCCGGTCCAAAGTTTAACGATCCGGAGCCTGGTAATTGGGAGACCTCGGGCATTATCGAGGTGCCTACTGACAGCCAAGGTCGCAGCGCCTATTTATTCGATGTCCAGGCCCATAGTATTCGTGATCCACAATATCTGGGCGGCAACTATGTTCAGGGTGGCCAGTTGCTGCTGGCAGTGCCGGTCGCTAACGACCCCACGATTGGCGGCGACAACGGTCGTGATCAGCTCAGCGGCAGCCGCCGGAGCGACACGATTTGGGGCGATAAAAGCCTCTATGGTCCTGGTGGCAATGATCGCATCAACGCCAATTCCGGCAATGATCTAGTGTTTGCAGGCGGCGGCAATGACTCTGTTAAAGGCGGTCGTGGCGACGACATCATTTACGGCGGCGCTGGCGACGATTCCATCGACGGCAATAGCGGCAACGACAAGATCTACGGCAATGACGGCAACGATTACCTGAAGGGCTCCGAAGGCAATGATGAGATCTTCGGAGAAGCAGGCAATGACAACATCGAAGGCGGCAGCGGCAACGACAAGCTATACGCGCAAGATGGCGACACCTTAACCGGCGGTGCTGGCAGTGACCAGTTCTGGATCGTTGACAGCGAAGTTCCCACCGCAGGCAGCCGGATCACTGATTTCCAGGCGGGCAAGGACATCCTCGGCTTGGGAGCTGGGCTAGCCTATGCCAATCTCAAAATCAATCAACTGGGCGACGATACCCTGATCAGCCTTAAAGATGGCAACAAAGCTCTGGCCATTCTTGAGGGCGTCGATGCTGGTAGCCTATCGATCACCAATTTCGTGAGCACCGCTGCTCGGCCTTTGGTCATCGGGCACCGGGGCGCTAGTGGTTTACGGCCTGAGCACACACTGGCTGCTTATGAGCTAGCAATTGAACAAGGCGCTGATTTCATCGAGCCTGACGTGGTTTCCACCAAAGATGGCATCCTGATTGCCCGCCACGAAAACGAGATCTCGGGCACCACCGATGTAGCTGATCGGCCTGAGTTTGCCAGCCGCCGCGCCACCAAAATTATTGACGGCAGCGAGGTGACCGGCTGGTTCACTGAAGACTTCACGCTGGCGGAGATCAAAACCCTGCGGGCCAACGAGCGGCTACCCTTCCGCGACCAGTCCTTCAATGGCCAGTTTGAGGTGCCGACCCTCCAAGAAGTGATCGATCTGGCCAAGAGCAAGAGCGCTGAACTTGGTCGCACAGTTGGCATCTATCCAGAAACCAAGCACCCCACCTATTTCGATTCGATTGGGCTGTCTCTGGAAGAACCTTTGGTAGCAGTGCTGGATGCCAATGGCTATACCAGCGCTGATTCGCCAGTGTTCATCCAGTCGTTTGAAGTGAGCAATCTACAACAGCTCAATGAGCTCACCAAGGTGCCGCTAGTCCAGCTCTTCGATGCAGCAGATGTGCAGCCCTACGACTTTGTTGCCACTGGTGACACGCGCACCTACGGCGATTTATTGGCTCCAACTGGTCTGGCAGAAATTGCCACCTATGCCGATGGCATTGGCCCTTGGAAGCGGTTGATTATTCCTGCTGAATCCGTAGATTTCGACGGTAATGGGCAGCCGGATGACCTCAACGGTGACGGCCAAATCAGTGATGCTGATCGGTTGCTGCAAGCACCAACGACCCTGATCGAAGATGCCCATGCCGCCGGTCTATTGGTGCATGCCTACACCTTCCGCAACGAGGACTTTTACCTGGCTCCGGATTACAACGGCGACCCAGCACTGGAGTATCAGCAGTTCTTTAGCCTTGGCCTGGACGGGCTGTTCAGCGACTTCCCTGGCACTGCAGCTCAAGTCGCCAATCAGCTCTATCCCTTCACCCAAGCCGATCCGCTCAATGGCGTTGGTCTACTCGCACCGAGCCCTGAAACTAGCGTGTAGAACTTAGCGCTCTCATAACGCGCTTAATCCGGCTCACAACACATACATCTCATAGGCACCTCTACTACGGAGGTGCTTTTTTTGTTCGTGAGATGCTTATAAGAAGACACCGTCACTAAGCAGCAGACAAACGACAAACTTGTAGTATCTAGGGCCACTAAAGATGCACTTACGACCAGCTCAGTCAGAGGATCTGGATTTTATTGTCGCGCAGGAAGCCCGGAACGAGGTTGCAGAGTTTATCCTGCCTTGGAGCTTAGCCGAACACCAAATCAACCTACAGCAGCTAGACAAACAGTACAAAATCTTTGAGAGCAACCAGGGCGAAAAGCAAGGCTACGCAATCTTAGCGGGCTTCCAGTTACCTCATCAATGCATTGAGTTAACTCGCATTGTGATTGCTCAGCCGGGTCGAGGCTATGGCAAAACTGCTCTGCGGCTATTGATGCAAGAAGTCTTTGTGCAGCATCAAGCCCATCGCCTTTGGCTGGATGTTTTTGAGCATAACCAGCGAGCTAGACAGGTCTATGAGTCGATTGGCTTTCAAACGGAAGGCAAGCTACGCGAAGCTGTGAAGCGAGGGGAGAAATACTATCCTTTAGTGATTATGTCCATTCTAAAGTATGAGTATTTTGAGCGCTTAAGCCATAAGTTAGTCTAAGTTAGTGATTCTGGCCCAGTTAGCCCGAACTATCAGTCAGCCGGAACTATCAGTTAGCCTAAGCCAATATTCTGAACTAAAAGCACCATTCGTAAAAGCAGCCACCTATGGGGTTACGGTATCCTCCCAAGCGCTCCTGGTTTGCCCTTAGACAAGGGATGCGGTCTGTGTTGCTGTTTGCCGTGGTGTCTCTATTGTTGACCTGGAGCTGCTCAGCAGGTTCGAGTAGCTTAGCCTACAGCGACAGTGCCTGGACTCTTGTTCAGGGTCAAGAGAAAGCGCACCTATTCACCTCTGGTGATTTGCTAGGGCTAAGCAATCCCAGAGTTTATACAGCTCCAGGCAATCAGGAAGAGATCTTTCTCACCGAGGTTTTACCCGACGGGACCTATGTACCTGGATTTACTTGGAACTCGGAGATCTTAGGCGCTAAGCCCAAGGTTTGGCAGGTCAATCTTCAGAGCTTTGCAACTGAATCGATTTCTTTTGAAGACTTTCAGACGCTAGCGTCCCAGGCTCAAGCAGACGCCTCAGAGCCAACCTCTCTCGACCAGTTTCCGACTTTGCAACTGGCAGGCAAAGACAAACTTGTATTTACTTTTGACTCAGAATCAAGAAATCAATCCGGTTACCAAATTGCGCCTGATGCCCCTCTGACCGAAGAGCTGCGCAGTCCGGAGCTGAGAGTTTACGCCAATCAGGCCCGCCGCTATGTCATTGCTCTTTCGCTCTCAGAGCTGAGTATTGTCAGACAGCGACAATATGATTCGCGCTTCCCGTCTTCTCCCCTTAGCGGGTTTAAAGGCTGGCGCACAGAGCCTTATTATTCAGGCACTATGCATCTTGAAGTCTTTGATGCTGCAGTTCCCCAGCAGGCGCTCATTCACCTGAGCAAGCAGTTTAAAAATTGGGGCTTATTGCCAAACTTGCTGGAGTTCATTGAGGTCGCGACTTTACCCAATGGCGGTCCCTGTCTTGTTCTTAACAACTCACTGTTTGTTACTCAGGTTAAAACCTCCGGCCTATTGATCCCCTAGTGGGTCCATATCAACAGCTTTGAGTTTCTGGAGCGACCTCATAAACTTAAAGCTAGGTAGAGAAGTGGGTCAGGTCCAGTGATCAAATAGGCCATCCCAATTAAGAGCAGTTAGCATCCTTGTAAGGTGGAACGATGATCGACATCCTGCGTCAGTTTCCGCTATTTGCGAAATTGTCCGACAGCAAGTTGCAATGGTGGGCAGAACACGGCGAAGAGAGCTGGCTAGAGCCAGGAGCAATCCTATTTAAGGAAGGCGACCCAGCCGAGACTATGTTCTTCTTCGTGCTGCTGGAAGGGGAATTACAACTCACCAAGCAGATCGGCGGCAGCGAGGTCATGATCACCTATCAGCCAGGTGAGTTTACAGGTGAGATCCCCATCCTGACTGGCAAGCCCTGTGGCTCTACAGTTCGAGCGGTTCATCCTTCTCGGGTCTTGCAAATTAGTGCAGAGTCATTTAAGAGCCTGATGCTTAATTGCTCGCCCATGCGGGACATTATTTTGCCCACGATGATGCAGCGCCTCCAGGACAAGGAAGCAATGCTGTGGCAGCGAGAGAAGATGGCCGCGCTAGGCAAACTTTCAGCGGGACTGGCCCATGAGCTCAACAATCCGGCAGCAGCAGGCCGTCGAGCCGCAGAGCAATTGTACGAAACAGTTCAAAGCTTGCAATCCCTAGCCCTCAATCTCAGCGCTCAAGCCGGGGCATCGGTCCCCCTCGATTTCTTCACCGAGTTGCAACAAGAGGCGTTGCAGCGGGCCAACACTTCTTTGCGTTTGGATCCGTTGGCGCAAAGCGACCAAGAGGAAGAGTGCAGTGACTGGCTCAGTTCCAGTGGCATCCAGAACGGTTGGCGACTGGCCCCCACTTTGGTCAGAGCGGGGCTGAATACCACCTGGCTCGACAGCTTGGCTGCCCGCATTGCTGCTCAGTCCAGTAACCCAGCACCCACGCTCCACTGCGTCTTGGCCTGGCTAGAGGCAACCCTATCTACAGTGTCACTGCTTCAAGAAATTGAGCAGAGCACCAGCCGCATCTCTAATCTGGTCAGCGCCGTCAAGTCTTACTCCTACATGGACCAGGCTTCGGTTCAGGAGATCGATGTGCATGACGGTCTGGAAAGCACAATGATCGTGCTGGGCCATCGGCTCAAGCAGGGCATCACCGTCATCCGTGAGTATGACCAGAGCTTGCCCCGCTTTGTTGCTTATGGCGACGAGCTCAATCAGGTCTGGACCAATCTGATTGACAATGCCATCGACGCGATGCAGGGACGCGGACAGCTCCGCATCCGCACAGCCCACGAGAACCATTGCGTTCTCGTCGAAATTGCAGATGATGGCCCTGGCGTGCCAGCCGAAATTCAGTCGCGCATCTTCGAGCCGTTCTTCACCACGAAGGGAGTTGGTGAGGGCAGTGGTTTGGGGCTGGACATCAGCTACCGCATCGTAGTGTCGAGACATCGGGGCGACATTAGAGTTGTTTCTTGCCCAGGTGACACCCGATTTCAGGTGCGTCTGCCTCTGATTGTGCAGCCTGAGCTGAACCGAGAGCCCATGCTCGTGTCTGTGCCCAGTGTTTAGAGTCGCTTAACGGCAATTCAGGTTCGCAATCACCTTGATCCCCTAAGGGTGATTGCGAACGCATGATCTAACGCATTGATCTGCTGATTTGCTTGTGCCTGATCTACTAACTCACTTCGCAGTTTTAGTTTTCAAGGCGCTAGAGCTATCGGGGCCGCTGAAGCGTTTCTAGGGCAACCTGGATAGCCCGCTCTTTTTGTGGATCTGCTCCCTGTGCGTAAGCCAGAGGTAGGGGCACCTCGACATCAGGAGTGACTCCGACCCCCTCCAAACGCTGGTCATCGTCAACGTAAACATCGGCAACAGCAACGTAAAGCACACTGCCATCTGACATTAGAAACGGACGACCGGCCACCACAGCACCCGCCGTTTTAGAACCTACGACAGGTCCGATTTTGTATTGCTGAAAGCTGTAGGCCAGAACCTCTTTGGCACTTCTGCTGCCTTCATTGACCAACATCACCACTGGCTTATTCCACTGCGTTCTATTGGTGTAGCGCTTGCGATCGCGTGGAATATTGGTCACGCTAGGTCCCCGCGCTGTATAGATATTAAGAACCGAGAGGGGTGCCCCACCCCATCCTTCGCGCAGGTCCAAAATCAATGCGTCCGCGTCTTTGAGATCACCATAAAATAAGTCCTCCTCTAATTGTTGCTGGTACTGGTCGCTGGCGTAGGACCAAATGTGAACATAGCCCAATTTCTTACCCGCTCGCTCAATCACTTGGGTACTGGCTTTCTGTGCATCCAAAAACATCGTGGTTGCGTCAAGCAGCTTGGGCGTAACGGCAATTTCTCGCTGCGAATTGAGATCAGGTGAACGCTGAATTAGAAGTTTGACTTTTTGACCGGCTTTACCAGCAAAAGATTGAATGGGTTCGAATGGGCGTCCTTCAGCATTCAAAATTTGATCGCCCAGGCGCAGCCCTGCCTCAGCCGCAGGACTGCCCTCCCAGACCCCACTGACAAAGGTTTTGCCATCAATATCTCGGGTAAAAATGCCAATGCCACTGTACTCAAGCTTGTCATTGGGAAAGAAGGGCTTGAGCTGCTGCTGCAACTCAGAACTCCTGGGTCGAAAGATGCCCAAAATCTGATAGTACGCAGGCTGATCGGAGGTGTAGAAATAGGTGTGGGAAGTCTTGAGTTCCGCCAACATTTGGTTGATTACAGCTGCTGTTGCTGGCTTAGAGCGGGCTTGTCTAACCTGAGGCTCGTACTTTCGTCTGATCGCTCTCCAATCAACCCCCTTCAAGTTAGGGTCGTAAAAGGAATCATTGACTGTTTGCCAGACCTGCTCAAAAACTTTTAAATCCGGTTCTGAAGCCCGTGAAAGCATGGGGGAAAAGCCGTAGCCCAGCAGGATTGAAAGACCTACCAAGGCAGTGATCAATAGCGTTGTTGCTAGGCTGGCATTGCGAGCGAGTCTCAATCTTTTCATGCCATCTTCCTTGGGCCAAACTGAATGCTGTCCTATGATTGGCGCACTGTGCGTACTACTGTAAGCCGTGGGTGTAAGTCTTGAGCGAGGTGTTAAACTTCGGCATCGTCACTAGCGCCAATTGCTCCTAAAACCTTCACCGGAGGCAATTCTGGTCACAGCGGGAAGCTGAAAGAGCAGGGCTGAGTTCTATTAACCGCACATTAAGGTAAATCTGCTACCTGCTATTAATTAGAGACTGGCAGGTTCCAAGGCCTTGCGACCTGTCCTCGCTCAATTTCTGCCACCCCAATCTGAACCTGTCTCAACTGACAGACGTCTAATAGGGGTGTGAGGTGTAGTTTTGTAAACAACCGAAGCCCGCCCGCCAACGCCCTTGGTGCCGAGGAAAGACCCTGCCATGCCACAGCCTGTTGTTCGATTGGCCGAAAGAGCCCCGAGCAGAACGTCCAAGCACTTCAAGCTGCCGCTTGTCGCCAGCCGTCTATTTCCCCTATTCATCGTTAGCCTGCTGTTGCCGCTGACTGGCTGCGGTCTGTTGCCCAAGCAAGAAGCCGAAGCGCAGGCTCAGCCACAGGGAGCCGAGCAAGGTGGTCCAACTCCTGTCGATGCTGCTATTGCGCGCACCGGTTCTCTAGGGAATCAGCTAGAGTACACCGGCACCACTCAGCCTGCCCGGGAGGTCTCTCTACGCGCTCAAGTTGAGGGACGCCTGATCAACCTCAACGTCGATGTGGGAGACCGGGTGCGACAGGGGCAAACCTTAGCTCAATTAGACGATGACCTGCTCCAGACTGCTGTGCTGGAAGCGCAGGCCGAATTGGCGGCGCAGCAGTCAGAGGTTGCCAGAGCCCAAACTGAGGTGAGCAATGCTCGGACTCAGCTGGAACAAGCGCGTCTCGAATTGCAACAGGCCCGTGCCGATGCCAGTCGCCTGCAACAGTTACTCCGAGAAGGAGCAATCGCAGAGCAAGAAGCAGAATCAGCCCTGACCGAAGCACGAACGGCTGAGCAAGCGGTGCGAGCTGCCGAATCTCAGATCCGCACCCAGCAAGCAGCAGTAGCCGCGACCCAGCGCCGAGTCACTGCTCAGCGGGCTGTAGTGGCGCAGTCACAGGAACGGCGTTCCTATACTCTGCTCACGTCCCCCTTGAATGGCTCGGTTTTGGAGCGGGTGACCGAGCCGGGGAATCTGGCCCAACCGGGCAGTGAAGTTTTAAGGCTCGGTGACTTCAGCCAGGTCAAGGTCATCGTTCAAGTTTCAGAACTGGAACTGAGAGCGATCCGGGTAGGACAACCCGTGCAAGTTCGCCTGGATGCGATGGGCGACCGGCGCTTGACAGGACGAGTCAGCCGCATTTCTCCGGCAGCTGACCCGACTGCCCGCCTGATTCCGGTTGAAGTGACAATGGCGAATCCCGGTAATCGCATTGGCAGTGGTTTACTAGCGCGCGTTAGTTTTACCCAGCAAACCGCTCAACGAGTTGTCGTGCCCCAAACTGCTCTGGTACAAAACGAGCAGCGAGGCGGACAGGATAACGCTAATCGCAATACTCAAAACGGCTCACAGAATAACTCGCAAAATAATTCACAAAATAACAACCAGGGCAATTCACAAAACAGCTCACAAAACAACGCTGATAACAATCAGTCCACGCTGTTTGTAGTCACAGGCGAGGGTGAGCAAGCCAAAGTCGCAGCCAGAACCGTCAAACTAGGCGAACGCAACGACGCTCAAGTCGAGATTCTATCGGGTTTGAAGCCTGGGGAACGTTTTGTTGCCCGCAGTGGCAGACCCCTTAAAGATGGGCAGCCGGTGCGTCTGAGCATTCTGTCAGAGACTAGCCAGCGGGAGAGCCAACTGTAATGCAACACGCCAAACCTACGGGATTTAGCTTTAGCGGCATTGCCATTCGCCAACACATTGGCACCCTCATGCTCACCCTGGCAGTGCTCGTGCTGGGCTTCTTTTTTGTGACTCGGTTACCAGTTGATTTATTACCTTCAATTACCTATCCCCGGATTGGTGTGCGCCTAGATGCACCAGGTGTATCACCCGAGGTGGCTGTAGACGAAGTAACTCGACCGCTGGAAGAGGCTTTCTCGGCAACTGAAGGCGTTGTTCAAATCTTTTCGCGAACCCGTGAGGGACAGGTCAGTTTGGACCTGTTTTTTGAAACGGGTGGCAACATCGACCAAGCCCTCAATGATGCGACCGCTGCCTTTAACCGAGCACGAGGAAACCTACCCGACACGATTGAAGAACCCCGCATCTTCAAATTTGACCCTTCGCAGTTGCCAGTCTATGAGTTCGCGCTCACCTCTGAGACACTGCAGGGCGTGGACTTACGCGTATTCGCCGATGAGGAATTATCGCGGGAGCTGAGTGTGGTGCCGGGGGTGGCAGCAGTAGACGTGGCCGGGGGTGTGCAAGAAGAAGTCCGGGTCATCGTCGATCTCAACCGGCTGCAAGCCTTAGGCGTTGGCTTAACCGATGTTCTAGATGCCCTAACCGAGCGCAACCAGGATATCTCTGGCGGTCGCATCTTGGGTGAAACCACAGAGCCACTGACCCGAACTGTGGGTCGATTCCGAGACGCTCGCGAAATCCGTGACCTCTCGTTTGAAGTCGGCAATAGCTCTTCTCAGAATTCAGGTTCATCGGGTTCATCCAGTTCATCAGGCGAACAGAGCGACAACTCAAGCCAACCTCAGACTGCTCAGCCCGGTCAACGCGTTTATCTGCGGGATTTCGCCGAAGTCAATGACGGCACGGAGGAGCAACGCATCTTCGCCTCCCTCAATGGTCAACCGGCAGTCAAGGTCAGTGTCCAGAAGCAGCCTGATGCCAACACCATCTCTGTCGTGGATGGCGTTAAGCAGCGCCTTGAGTCTCTGCGGCAGTCAGGCTTGATTCCGGAAGACATGGTGCTGACGGCAACTAGCGACGAGTCTCGCTTTATCCGCAACTCGATCTCGAACGTGACCAGTTCAGGTCTGGTGGGCATGGGGCTGGCTGCTCTAGCGGTGCTGCTGTTTTTGGGCTCGCTGCGCCAAACCTTGATCATCGTGTTCGCAATTCCGCTCGCGACGCTGGCCGCAATTATTTTGATGGGCTTGTTCGGCCTATCGATTAACGTATTCAGCTTGGGCGGTTTGGCCTTAGGTGTGGGCATTGTCGTGGACAACTCGATCGTGATGCTGGAGAGCATCGCCGAAGGCGCAGGCATGACCCCGGGACGGGATACCAAAAGTAATCTCGACCCCAAGCAATTGCTAGACCAGGCGGAGCAGAGCGGTCGGGAGGTAGAGTCAGCTCTAGTGGCCTCCACGGCGACCAACCTAGTGGCAGTTCTGCCCTTCTTGCTGATCGGCGGCTTTATCTCGCTGCTGTTCAATGAGTTGATTCTCACGATCAGCTTTGCCGTTGCCGCTTCGATTTTGATCGCGGTGACCGTGGTTCCGATGCTGACCTCGCGTTTGCTGGCCGTACGCTGGTCGAGCGGTGTCAGTCGCTTTTGGCTGCTGCAACAATTCAACCGCCGCTTTGAGGATTCCACGCGCGGTTATGGCTCGCTGCTCAATCGCGTTCTGCGGATGCGCTGGCTGATCACGGGCCTCACGGTGGCCATTTTGGGCGGAGGCAGTTGGTGGTTAGGTGGCCAGATTTCCCAAGAAATCCTGCCCCGGATCAACACAGGGCAAGCCGAGCTGAGGGCGCAATTCCCTCCCGGTACCCCCTTGAGCACCAGCCGCAAAGTCATGGCTGCCGTGGATGAGATTTTCCAAAAGCAGCCAGAAACCGACTATGCCTTCACCGTGGTTGGGGGTGCGCTATTTGGCAGTAACACCAGCGAGAATCCGCTGCGGGCTTCCAGCACGGTTACGCTCAAGCCCAATACGGATGTCGAAGCTTATGTGCAACGGGTGAATCAGGAGCTTAACCAGCTCAATCTGGCCGGGATCCGGCTGCGGCTGAACCCTGGTCAGGTGCGGGGTCTGGTCCTGACCAACTCGCCAACCCAAGGCTCAGAAGTCGATGTGATTCTCCAGGGCAATGACGAACAGCAGCTGCGTCGGGCGGGTCGTCAAGTGCTCAGTGCGCTGGATGAGGGTGCAGCCTTGGCTAGTTTCCGACCCGATGCCGACGACCGCCAGCCAGAAATTCAGATCCGTCCCGACTGGGAACGGGTTGCAGCAGTTGGACTGACCGCCCAGGAGATTGGCGAGACGATTCAGACCGCGATTGAAGGCTCAGTTCCCACTCAATTGCAGCGCAATAATCGGCTGGTCGATGTGCGGGTAGAGCTCAACCAGGAAGCCGTGCAACGGGCTTCACAGTTGGAGCGCCTGCCTCTGTTTGTCGAAAACAACCGGCCTATTCGCCTTAGTGATGTTGCCCGGATCGAAGAAGGCCAGGCCCCCGGCGAGGTGCAGCGCATCAACCAACGGCAGGTATTTCTGATTGCAGGCAACCTCGCTGAGGGAGCCAGCTTGGGAGAAGCTCTGGCTCAAGTCGATACGGTTATCAAAAACGTAGAGTTGCCTGAAGGTGTCACCCTATTGCCCAGTTCTGCGGCTGAGGCCAATCGCCAGCTTCAGAGTTCACTGCTGCTTCTAGGCGGCTTGGCTAGCTTCCTGGTGTTTGTAGTGATGGCGGTTCAGTACAACTCGCTGGTGGACCCGCTGATCATCATGTTCACCATTCCCTTGGCGCTGGCAGGGGGCATTTTCGGTCTCTACGTCACCAAAACGGCTGTTGGTGCAACGGTTATTGTCGGTGCCGTGTTGCTGGTGGGTATTGTGGTGAACAACGCGATCATCATGGTGGAGTTGGCCAACCAGTTGCGGGAGCGGGAGGGACTAGACCGTCGCACTGCCATTCTCAGGGCAGCTCCTCAACGGTTAAGGCCAGTGCTGATGACTACGATCACCACAGTGTTAGGCATGTTTCCCTTAGCCCTGGGCATTGGGCAGGGTGCAGAATTTCTACAACCGTTGGGGGTAGTGGTGTTCTCGGGTCTGTCGCTGGCAACGCTGTTGACCCTGTTCATCATTCCCTGCTTCTACGTCATCTTCCATGACTTCTTTGGTGGCTTCGGTCGCAAGCGTTTGGCAACCATTCCTGTGGCTCCTGTTGAACGCCCCTCCGACCCAATCTCTCGCAGAAAATAAGTAAGCTCGTAAAATTAGGCTCGTAAGCCCTCAATGCCCTAAACTGCTTCGACAGTTTAGGGCATTAGAGTTTGGGGCATTATTCATATCCGACAAACCTCAGGCCTATGGGCTACCGACGTTCAGTTAAGCTCAAAACGGCTGCTACCAACTGGTCTGGTGTGATTGGCTTACTCAAGCACATCTGAAACCCGGCTGCTAGGACAAGCTTATGGCTTACAGCCCCTGCATAACCCACCACGGCAAGCGCCGGGGTCTGACTGCCTTGCTCTAGCAAATTCGAGCGGAGTTTTCTTATGAGGGTGTAGACATCGGCATCGGGCAGCTCAATGCTACTGATTAAAAGATCTGGCTTGAAGGATCTTAAGGCAGTTAAGGCATCGCGGGCTAGCCCTACAGCTGTCACCTCTGCCCCATCGCACTCCAGAATCACAGTCATTAATTCTGCCGAATCAGGTTCATCCTCAATAACGAGTACCCTTAATCCTTCAAGGCCCATCTCTGCCTGATGTAAAATGGCCTCAGTCTTATTTGGTTTCAGCATTATTTATGGTAAATTGTTTATTATTAATTAATAAATTGATTTAGCTGGCTGCCAGCCCAGCCAAATCTGCTAGTTAGCTTCAAGAGTTACTGTGCAAAACGATGGCTATATTACAGTTACTCCTATTAGATCTAAACCCGAGATAAACTTAGCAACGGCCTAGATTCAACAGGAGTAACTGTCAAGCTGATTCTTTGATTTTAAGTTCTTAGTATCCACATTAGACCCCCGTAATAGACTATTGTAATTCTCAGCTGGGCAGCATCGTTCTATCGCCTGGCAGGTTGAATATTAAGGCCAACTGTGCTGAAGAACACAACGACTTTGTATGAACTATCTATATCCACTAAAACTTTTAGAATTTTTCGAACTCGCATGGGCAGCCTCAGGCTCGCACAGACTCCTTCGCTGAACTAAACGTCGCATCAACACTAGAGCAATCCCTCCAGAATTGTTAAGGCCAACTGTGCTGGTTGACACAGTGGTCTTCTACAACTTCAACATTGCAGTGATGAGCCTACTCAGTCGGGGGCTAAACGGTTGGCAAAACTAGGCTAATTTAGGTTCAGCCCTAACTAGCCAGAATCATATGGCGCTTGGGACAGAACGATAGTTTTCCTTGCCTCTGCAACTTGCTCAACAAACGGGTGATCGTCACCCGGCTCGTGCAACAAGCATTAGCCAGATCTTCATGAGTCAGACGAACACCCAGCCGAGTTCCCTCAGCCGTCGGTTCCCCAACCTCCCGTTTAAGCAACTGTAGAAGTTGATGCAGGCGGTCATTAACACGTAGCTCACCGGAAATCGCTAACAGAGCTTCGGTATGTTGCAGCCGTTGGTTAAAGCTCTGTAGCAGGGCTTGCGCAAGTTTGGGCGAGGCCGCAACTTCTACCAGCGGAATCGAGACCAGTTGCACTTGCTCTGAGAGCGCAGTCGCCTGAAAAACTGGCAGAGCAGTCAAGTCAGGTCCAAAGGGCATGGACGATCCTACTAGGCCAATCAACACTTCTTCGCCACGGGCTGAGACCGTCGTCAGCTTGACCAGACCCTGACGAATTTGCCATACGCTCTGCGGTACCAACGGAATCACTTCGCCCCGAACATAGCTCTGCACCATCCGATCTGAGTCGGCATTGTTAGGTTCAGCCAGAGCTGAGTTTGACCCCTTGCGCTCTGCCAACGCATGAAACCAGCACAGAATTACAGGGTCGCCTACTTGGTTATGGGAGCTAACTAGGCTCAAAGCCGCATCGAAGACTTGCCCATGATGCGGCTGCAAGCGCATGGTCCATTCCTGGCGCCGCCCAGACAGACTCAAAGCCGAGCGTTCTATGGCCTGCCGAAATTGCAGCAATTCTGTGTTGAAGGACTGACGTGCATCTTTTGCAACAAACAGACTCAAGGGCTTGCCCACTAAGAACTGGGTTTGAGCATTGAGTAGAATCGCAGCCGCTCGGTTTGCCTCTTGGATCGTGCCTTGCAAATCGATCACCACATAGCCATCCGGCGCAAACTCGAACAGATTGCGATAACGTTGGCGTTCGGTTTCTAGGCTATGCAAAGCCTCGGCCAATTTTTCGTTCTGCCGACACAATTCCTCAGCCGCAACCTGTAGCTCTTCTGAAGCTCTGCCAATTTCCAGAAAGGTTTGAGGTGGCAACATTGGATGAGGCTTGGCAACTTTTTCAGCTTGCTCATAAAGAGTAGCTAAGCGCCAATGCATTGCCCTCATCTTGGTCGAAAACAGATCTGCACTAACACTCATTGTTTGTTCTGGACCCTTGGACCTATTGTTCGCACCCTGCTCAATTGACCCAGCCATCTGTACGCCTTGGCACATAAGCAATCTCGGAATCAGAGGGCTTCTTAGTAATAATCACAAAACTTTTTGAGTTTGGCAAACAGCTACTCAAAACATTTTAGGTTAGCTCAATTTCTTCAATATAAAAGGCCTGAAAGTTTTTATAACCTTTGCCTGTTCAGCCTTCTGTACTGCTAGCAACATACTAGATTTTAGGGCTTTTTTAGGCCGACATCTACCCAAAGATAGATTTTGAGAAAAAAGTGCGATTTTGTTGCCCCAGATTCGCCTCCACTGCCCAAATTCCTGGACTTCTAAACGTCCCAGACCCCTAAATTCTCGGGCTCAAGGTTCAGTCAATACCAACCACAAAGCCAAGTTAATTACATTCGATGTGATAGCTACAGATAAGCACTAATTTAGACTTCTCTATCCTGCTGTAATCTACCCTGCTATAGTCTGTCGTTTTAGCTCTCCCCCCAGAGGGAAGCCAATAGGGAAACATTCTGTTTCAGCTTTCCCTTGAGAACAGCTCTCTTGCTTATTAGAAAGCCTTTTGCATATTGGAGCACCTATTAAATTCACTCCAGATCAATCCATATTAATATTAGATCTTATCTAATCTTCTCATATATTTCCAATTCACCTTTTTACCTTGCACTCACTTAAAATCACTGTCAATCTAACTGGCAATTTAACTGTCAATCCATCGGATAAAAACGTTGAGTTTCCGGAGAATACTGCCAAGCGATGTTCTCCGGATCTCTAGTTTTGGACCACTCCGAGAAATTGGGTCTACGTTTTTTGCTACTAATGCTACTTGGGCTTACTTCTAAGCGTCGTGCTAACTCGGCTTGGATTAGGGATGCGATAGGCTCACCTGAGCCCGTAGACCCTGAGACCGGAGTAGCCAAGGTTCGAGCAGTTGCAAAACGATAGATAATTTCGCCCTGCTCAGTGACATCAAAGTGAGCGGCAAAATCACAGGCTTGGCGCTTTAGATACCGTTGAGCAATGTCCCCAGATAAATTGGCCTGCATCGCCAAATCCAGAGCAGTAATCTGTCCTTGATTTTGCTGAACCAATTGATAAAAGGCCGCATTGAGCAACGCCTGTCGGTTCTTCTCCAACCCTTGGTAGTAGCCCCAACCGCGCCACGCTAATAACCCTGCGACTAGAGCCGCACTGCTGCCAATCAAAGTCGGAATCAGTGGTACAACCGCTTGGGTTACCGATTGGATGACGCCAACAACGAACAGAAGGGCGAAAAGGCGAGTCAGCCATTCGCCGAGCCGGGGCTCCGGTTCAGATTTCTGGGCAGATTTGTGGTTAGGCATACCTTTGCTTGCTTGATACAGCCTCCTCACTCAGGCTCTCTCCATTAGGTCTCGTTATCGGGCCTCGCATCAGGGACCAAACGGACCTGTCCAGCTTTGTTGTGAGGGAGCGGGAGAGGGTTAGGTTTCTGAGTCTATCAAGCCTCTAACCAGTTAGCCCCCCGCGTTGGTCCTTAAAGAGCCAACCCGAGGGGCTATGCAATCCCAATTGCAATCAAGCTCTCAGGCAGAGCCGCCTACAGCTTGGTGCCGCACTCTGGGCAGAAGTGGTTGGTTGTGACATTTTTTGTGCCGCAACTGGCGCAATAGATCAGTTCTGTCGCCCGCTCTAGTTTTTTCAACTCTGGCAAACCGAGCATTTGTGAATTGTTCTTGCCAGGAGCCACCATGGGGTAGCAGTTTTGGTTTCTCACCACCCGGAAGTCAGCCAGCATCGGGCCATTATGGGCCAGGATTTCGGCCACTGCATCCTTCAGTTCATCGCGGTAACGCACGACGATTCCTTTGATGCCATAGGCTTCTCCCAACTTGATCAAGTCAGGCATCCCCACTTCCATGTTGGACTGTGAGTAGCGCTCTTGGTAGAAGGTTTCCTGCCACTGGCGGACCATGCCCTGCCAGCCGTTGTTAATGACAGCTGTCTTCACGTGGATACCGTACTGCACTAGCGTTCCCAGCTCTTGCAGGTTCATCTGAAAGCTAGCGTCGCCGCTGATGCAAACGACCTGCTCATCTGGCAGAGCCACCTTCGCCCCCATAGCTGAGGGCAGGCCGAAGCCCATCGTGCCCAAGCCGGCACTCGAGATCCAATGACGCGGCCCGTTCTTAAGAAACTGAGCCGACCACATCTGGTGCTGACCCACATCAGTGGTGTAGTAGGCCTCAGGAGCCTGCCGGGCAAACTCGACAATGACCTCTTGAGGCGAGAGGGCGCCTTCGGGTTGGGGCACAACTAGGGGATAGTCCTGCTTCCAACGCTCAATTCGCTCTAACCAGGCACTGGTCTTGCCATCAGCTTCAATACCTTGAGATTGCAGATGGCGCAGCAATTCTGCGAGCACTTGCTTGACGTCGCCCACAATTGGCACCTGCGGTCCCCGATTCTTGCCCACCTCAGCCGGGTCAATATCGATATGGATCACCTTGGCGTGGGGGGCGAACTCATTGAGTTTGCCGGTCACCCGGTCGTCAAAGCGAGCCCCAACCGCAACGAGTAGATCACACTCTTGCACGGCAAAGTTGGCATAGGCGGTACCATGCATGCCCAACATGCCCACCGCTAAGGAATGGTTCTCGTCAAAGCAGCCTTTACCCATCAAGGTCGTAGTAACGGGCATCTGAAGACGCTCAGCAAGCTGCTTGACCTCGGCATGCGCACCTGCCATCACCGCACCGCCACCCGCATATAGCAGAGGTCGATGGCTCTCTTGCAGCAACTTCAGCGCTTGTGAGACCTGACGAGGATTGCCTTTAACTGTGGGACGATAGCCTGGGATGTTGATTTGACCCGGTTCCACGGGCTCATAATCAAATTCTTCGACCCCCACATCCTTAGGGATGTCGACTAAGACCGGACCCGGTCGCCCTGTGGCAGCAATGTGGAAAGCTTCGGCGATGATTCGGGCCATATCGCGAGGATCGCGCACCACATAAGAGTGCTTCACGATAGGCAGTGTGATGCCGTAGATGTCAGTTTCCTGAAAAGCGTCAGTGCCAATGGCATTACGCGGCACCTGACCTGTAATCACCACGATCGGAATTGAGTCCATCTGAGCCGTGGCAATGCCAGTCACCAAGTTGGTCGCCCCTGGACCAGAGGTAGCCACACAGACACCAACCTGCCCAGTGGCACGCGCATAGCCATCAGCGGCATGGGCCGCACCTTGTTCATGCCGCACTAGAAGGTGCTGCAAATCGCCCCGTGCTTCCGCTCGGTAAATTTCGTCGTAAATCGGCAGAATCGCGCCGCCGGGGTAGCCAAATACGTGTTTGACTCCATGTCGTTTGAGACTGTCTACCAGAGCGAAAGCGCCAGTTGCTCGCACAGAAACCTCTCAGGATTCAATTCAGAAAAGCCTTCGAATAGCTCTTAATCATATCCCCGACCCTGATCCCTGTCGAGAACTGGTATCTCAGGCTACTAACAACTAAACGGCCAGGATGCACAAGTGCCGCTTAGGCCAGGAAAAAGTAACAAAACTTTATTGAGCCAGGGCAATTCGACGACTTGATTAGCTGACGATTGGACAATTGATGTTAGTGAACAGCTGCTCCAGCCACTGCACGAGTCTTCTTGCAGAAAAGGATGGCAATGCCGCTCAGCAACAGCGCAATCGCAATGAAATAGAAGCAGTCATTGTAGGCCATCACATAAGCCTCGCGGCGCACCGTATTGCTAAGAGCTGCTGAGCTGTACTGAGATCGGCTCCCCGGCTGACAAAAGCCTGGGTGAGCTGCTCTAAGCGCTGCTGGGTTTCGAAACTAGAGCGCTTTACACCACCCAATGCCCAGCATAATAAAAGGAGCTTTACCCAGCGCTGCCTACCCATGACTGCCCTGCCCAACTCTCTAGATGAAGCGGTTGACCACGCCGTTGAGGCGACCCGTGCTGCTCTCGCTGCGGGCTACAGCCGACTTCAGATTGAGCTGCGCTTCCCTGAGCTGAATTCGATGCCTCTAGCGCGCAACTTCACCCGCGCCTTCAGTGACCTGACTCGCGAGGATGGGTCGCCTGGTCTAAAGGTGCTATTCGCTGATGCGGGTGCAGCGGCCCTAGCCCGACGCGATTGGGAAGGCGAAGGGTTTGAGATGCGCGGGATTAATGAAGGCCGAACCAAGATCGAGCCAGAGGATCGGGCGGTGCTAGTGGTTGCACCTACCTCTGTGGAGCTGAACACAGCAGAAAAACACGCAGTTGAGGCGGGTGAACGGCCCTTTGTGCTGTTTAATCCACAGCTAGAGGACATCGGTAGGATTGGCATTGGCTATGCAGGCCGCCAAGTTCGCGAGCGCTTTCTCAACACTTTCGAGCCCTGCTACTTTGTGCAACCTCTAGATGAGGATGTAGCCCTGCTGCGCTGTTATCCTGCCCCCTGGCAGGTGTGGCAACGTCAAGGCGAGGAGTTTCAACTGGTTGCAGAACAGCCCCTCAAACCCAACACCGACGATCTGAATCGCATTTTTCAGGCAGAAACTGGTGGCAGACGCAGTGAAGGCCTATTGGCGAGTATGAGCCGCTTCCTCAGAGCCTTGAGCCAATAAAGGCAACAGGGGCGGCTCAAGCAGAGGCAACCAGGCCGAGAAGGTACTGCCCACCCCGGGGGCCGAAGCTACCGACACGGTACCACCATGCAGCTCGGCTAGACGCCGAGTTAGCGCTAGCCCCAGACCTGTACCCTCGTAATGCCGGTCGATGGCTCCATTCACCTGTTGAAAACTCTGGAACAGCAGATGTTGCTTGTCTGGAGGAACGCCAATGCCGGTGTCGCTGACGGACAACACAAGAAAACGCTCCTCGCCACTGGGCTCAGCCACAATTTCTGAACTCAAGTTAGGTCTAGGTAGAGCCTGAGCAATGGACTCTGGGCAGGTGGACCAACCAGCACGCAAGACAATACGGCCGCCTTCAGGGGTGAACTTCACCGCGTTGGACAAGTAATTCAGCAAGATTTGCACCACTCGTTGCCGGTCTATTACCACCTGCTCCCTGCTCTCTGGCAGTTCTAAGTGGAGGTGCTGGCCCTTCTCAACAACCCGCACCTCGATCATCTGAATGACATCGTGGCAGAGGCTTTCTAAGTCCACGACTTCCAAGTTCAAGGCCATCTTGCCAGCTTCAATCTTGGCCAGATCTAAGAGGTCGTTAATCAAATCAAGCAGATGCTCACCGCTGAGGTGAACCAGAGACAGGTATTCCTGCTGCTTCAGACTTAGGGGACCGAAGATTTGCTGGAGCAATACACTGGAGAAACCCAAAATCGAGGTTAGGGGCGTGCGCAGCTCGTGGGACATGGTCGTCAGAAACTCTGACTTCAGCTGCGATACTTCTGCCAGTTGCTCATTCTGCTGTTGCAGTTGCTCCGTGAGGGCTTGCAGCCGTTCTTCATTCTGCTTGCGCTCTGTGATGTCCATGGCAATGCAACCAATCGCTCGAATTCCATTTGCTGCATCACGTAAGGGAAATTTGAGCTTCAAATAAGTGCGCAGTCCCTCAGGTGTGGCAATCTCTGCCTCAAAGGACATGGCTTTCCCCTGAGCTGCAACGGTCTGGTTCTCATGTAAAAAGACAGCAATCTGCTCAGGGCCAAAGACATCCTGCAGCACCTGCCCGACTGGAGCGGCGTAGTGGGAGCCAAACAAGCGTCGCCATTCGGCATTGGATAGCAACATTTGGCCCTCTAAGTCATCCAGGTGAACAAAAGCTGGAACGTGATCCAAAATCGCCTGCATTTGCGCTTGTGAGGCAATCAACTCAGCTGTTTGTCGTTCGACCTGTTGTGCTAGCTGAGCATTGGCCTGCAACAGCTCTTGTTCGGACCGCTTGCGCCAGCTAATATCCTCGATTTGGCCGAGCAGATAGAGGGGTTCGCCCTGCTCAGAACGCACCAGAGAAACCGTGAGGTTGGCCCAGAGAAGACTGCCATCTTTGCGACAGTAACGCTTTTCTAGCTGGTAACTGTTGAGCTCACCGTTGAGCAATTGCTGTACCAGAGTCAAGTCTGAACTCAGATCCTCAGGATGGCTAATGCTTTGGAAATCTCGGCTCAGCAGTTCTGTTTCTGTGTAGCCTAACAAGTTGCAAGACGACTGATTCACTTGCAGAAACTGGCCTTGCGGTGAGGCAACGGCAATCCCCAGGGCTGACTGCTCCACAATCTGGCGCAGGGCTTCCGAATCGCGTAGTTTCTGATGGAGCTGCACTTGCTGGATCGCCATCGCTAACTGTTTTGCCAGACTCAGCAGAAAGGCCTGTGGTCCAGGGGTCCAAGGCCAATTGGGTGTAACCAGGCCTAATACTCCCACCAGGGTTTGATCAAGGAGTAACGGGGCATGTAGCGTTCGAAAGCTTAGGGGGTTGAAGCGTTGACCAGCCTCACATCGGACAGGGAACTGCTGATCGCCCAGCACCTGACTGGCCAGCACCTGATTGGCCAGCACTGTCACAACCTGCCCCCGGCGTAACTGCTCAACTAGTAGAGGCACATCCCAGCTAGACTCCTTTGACGATCGGCTTAGTTTATCGGCCTTGCCAGCCGCTGCGTGGGGTTGAAAGTGGGAGCCATCCTCGCTCAGTAGATCAACCCAAACCCAATGGGCTCCAAGGCTCTCTTGCACAATATGGATGGCCTGCCGCAACAACATATCTAGGTCAGTAATGCCCTGCAGAGCTTGAGCCAAACGGTTTAAGGCTCTTTCTCGCTGAAGCTGCTGACACAAGTGATAGACCGTAGCTAGCCAAGCGAGCAGGAGGAGCCACAAGAGCAATTCAGGCCAGAGCCTACCGACTGTAGTCCAGGAGGACAAAACCACGGTCAAGAACAAGCTAGTTGTTGCTACTGTTGCTGCAAGCACAAGGCTCACAAATAAAGAGAAGGTGAGTGGCCAGAGGCTGACCAAGAGCTTAGATTGGAGCATGAAGAGGCTTGGATATCACGGGAACAGACAGATAAGGCTCCAACTTAGGTATCCCCAGCTCAGTGCTTAGCACTCGATGCCAAGTTCAAAGCCAAGTTCAAAGCCAAGTTCAAAGACTACTGGTGCATTGATTCGTCACGATAGTAGATTTGCAAAATCAATAGTCTGAGCAATAGTCTGAGAGGCCGCCACGCTAACCCTTACACCAGCACTTATGCCAACACCTGAAAGCAAACAAAGGCGTGAGCCTTCTAGCCTGAATCGAGAGATTCTAGGTTTCAGAAGCTGGAATTCAGTCATTAAGCTCAAGGCCACTCCTGAATCTGAAAAACGCACGGAAGCATCGCTAAGGTCGTGGCATAGAATTGCACGTATCTGTACCCACCTTTGACCAAAAGCTAAGGGCCGCCACAGACAAGTGTTATTTCAAATTCTCTTGCGTTCCCTTGCCAACCACCCGTTTAGAGTACCGTTACGCACTGCACTTGTGGTGCCCTTCGTGCTTCAAGTTGTTGCTGCGGTAGGGCTAACTGGCTATTTTTCCCTGCGAAATGGACAGAAGGCAGTTAACCAGGTTGCTATGCAGCTCAGAAATGAGGTCACAGCGCATATTCAGCAACAAATCTCTAATTACATCCAAACGCCTCAACTGGTGGCTCAAATGAATGCGAATGCCATTCATTTCGAGGAGATCAGTCTACAGGATGCCAGCAATTTAGAGCGCCGTTGTTGGCAGCAAATGGCCTTATTTCAGTCTCTACGCCCTATCGCTTTTAGTAATGTCCAAGGGGGTATTCATGCAGTTGATCGGCTCAATGACGGCACACTGGTTATCCGCGTCATTGATGCATCTACTGGCGGCAAGTATCACACCTATAGGACTGATGACCGAGGTAATCGGGCTAGCTTACTAGAGGTTAATCAAACCTTTGATCCTCGCACCCGTCCCTGGTATCGCGCGGCAGCAAGAGCTAGCAAACCAACTTGGAGTGAAGTTTATCCGTATTTTTCCACAGATGCTCTAGCAATCAGCGCCGTGCAACCTTTATATGAAACTAAGACAAAGAAACTGCTTGGCGTTACCAACGCAACGTTATCACTCTCCCAAATTAGCCAGTTTTTGCATACTTTAAAAATTGGTCGTTCTGGACAAACATTTATTGTAGAGCGCTCTGGAAATTTAGTAGCCAGTTCAACAACCGAAAAACTCTTTACATTGAGTTCAGGAAAAGCAAAGAAACAAAGACTGGCAGCAACCCGTAGCCGGGATCGCATCACTCGTCTCACCGCCCAGTATTTGCAAGAACATTTTAGTGATCTGCGCAGAGTTAAGCACAGCCAGCAGCTTGATTTTGAAATCGGCGGCGAACGGCAACTTCTACAGGTGACACCATTTGCAGATGCTTATGGGCTGGATTGGCTCATTGTGGTGATTGTGCCAGAAGCCGACTTCATGGAGCACATTGAGGCTAATACGCGGATCGCGATTTTGCTGTGCTTGGGCGCATTACTCGTGGCTACAGCAATTGGGATGGCCACATCCAACTGGATTGCCCAACCTATTCTACGTCTGAGCTTGGCGTCTAAATCTTTGGCAGAGAAGGCTTTAACAGCAAATTTAGCGAGTGGGCAGCTAGGTCAAAGTGTTGAAGCCAACAATATTATAGAACTTGAGGTTTTGGCTCAGGCTCACAGTCAAATGTCAACCCAACTGCAAGGATCTTTTGCAGCACTAGAAAAGGCCAATGAGGAACTAGAACTACGTGTCGAACAGCGAACTTCTGAGCTAGAGAAACGAACGTTTCAGTTACAACAAGCATTTGACTTTGAGGCGATGCTGAAGCGAATCACTGACAAAGTTCGTGACAGCCTGGATGAAGGTCAGATTTTGCAATCTGCTGTGCAGGAATTAGGGCTTATCCTAAAAGTGGATTCCTGTGACACTGGCAAGTATAACTTTGAGCAAAGCACTTCCACAATTTGCTACGAATACATTACGCCGGGGATGCCCTCGGCTCAGGGCTACGTCTTATTAATGACGAATCTTCCTGAGATCCATCATCAATTGCTAGAAGGTCAACCGGTCCAGTTTTGTAAATTACAATCTCAGGCGCGTTGGGGCCAAAAGACTTTGCTGGCCTGTCCAATTTTCGATGATCAAGGAGTATTGGGAGATCTCTGGTTAAGCCGCTCCAAAGATGCCATTTTTGAGGACTTGGAAATTCGGCTCGTACAGCAAGTCGCTAATCAGTGTGCTATTGCCATTCGTCAAGCGCGACTTTATCAATCTGCTCAAGCACAGGTAGAGGAATTGAGAGAGCTTCACCAGCTTAAAGACGACTTTTTAAGCACTGTATCCCATGAGCTACGCACCCCCATTTCTAATATGAAGCTGGCAATTCATATGCTGAAGTTAGGCCCTGAACCGGTGCGATTTCAGAAATATCTAGACATTCTACAAGCTGAGTGTAATAAAGAAGCTGCATTAATCAATGACTTGCTAGATTTGCAGAAATTGGAAGCAGAGCGTTACTCCATATTCGCGGGAACTATCGTTTTACAGGATTGGATACCCGCGTTGGTTGAGCCGTTTCTATCTCGGGCTCAGAGCCAACAACAAACGCTTCAAGTTGATCTATCGCCTGAGCTACCGCCAATCGTCTCAGACTGCAATAGTTTGAGTCGCCTTCTAGCAGAGCTGCTCAATAATGCTTGCAAATATACGGCTCCGGGCGGTGGCATTCGGTTACAAGTTCACTCGGCCTCGGCCTCAATTGATGCAGATTCAAACACCACGCCTCTTACTATCTTTGCCGTCAGTAATGAAGCTGAGATTTCTGACGCTGAGTTACCGCGTATTTTCGAGAAGTTTTATCGTGTTCCTCAGGGAGACCCGTGGCGACAAGGAGGCACAGGCTTAGGACTGGCATTGGTGCAGAAGCTAGTTGAACAGCTCGGAGGCACTCTTCATGTCAAAAGTCAGGCTGGTTGGACGACATTTACAGTCGCGCTAGCAAACCTGGCAGAATAGAGTGTGAATAGCAAGACCGCGAAGCGATTCGAGAATGGCGCGAGGATGCTAGCGTTTTGACCCAAGCAATGATTCACCTCAATTACTAGCGCAAGTCCCAATTGCTAAAAGGGTAAGCTTGCTAAAAGGGTGAGCAACTTCAGCTCACCCTTGCATCATTCCAATGTTAAGCGCTCAGTTCTCCAAACCAGTTCTCTAGAGATATCTAGATATCAGTTAAGCCCTAAGTGGTTTCTAGGCAGCTCCGTATTGTTTGAACCAAGCTTGCAGACGCCGCCAACCATCTTGAGCCGGTCCACGCCGGTAACTGGGGCGATAGTCAGCATGGAAGCCGTGGGGGGTATCAGGATAGACAATAATCTGTGAGGGATTATTAGTAGTGCGCAAGGCAGAGCGCATTTGCTCCACAGTGTTTAGCGGAATGCCTTCGTCGCTGCCGCCATAGAGACCTAGGACTGGAGCCTTGATTGAGGCAGCGAGATCTACTGGATACTGTGTCTGTAGCTCGTTGGCTTGACCGACCAAGCGTCCATACCAAGCGACTCCCGCCTTCAGCTTGGGGTTATGAGCTGCGTATAGCCAGACAACGCGTCCGCCCCAGCAAAAACCTGTGATGCCTAGCTTATCAGCATTGCCCTTGCCAGAGGCGGCAGCCCAAGCCACCGTCGCATCCAAATCTGACATCACCTGGGCATCTGGCACTTTGGAGACGACCTTGGCAACAATCTCCTGAGCATTGCTCAAGCGCGACACATCACCCTGACGGGCAAATAACTCTGGTGCCACTGCAAGATAACCGAGTTTGGCAAAGCGGCGGCAAACATCCTTGATGTGCTCATGCACGCCGAAGATTTCCTGCACTACCAACACGACCGGAAATGGTCCTCCGGTTGCAGGCATGGCTCGGTAGGCTGGCACTTCGCCATCGCTGACCGGAATTCTGACTTCACCGGCCACTAAGTCCCGCTCATCCGTTCTAACGGTCTGGCTGGAAATGGGTTGAACAGCCAGGGCAAAGCCTGTCGCCAGCCCCGCCATAATAAAGGCTCTGCGCCTGAAGGCAGGCTGCAACAATGGGTTCCTGTCTTTTTCCTGCATCTCGCTAGGGCAATCAGCGCCCAAATAACCAACTTTGCAATCCTACTGACTGCGGTCGGGTTTTGGCAGTGGTTCGGTTTTGGCCTTGTTCAAGGCTTGGCCCGTTCGTACTGCGACGGCCAGGACCCCGCTTGCTTTAGTTCTAGGGAAGCCCGCAACGGCCAGTAGGGATCGCGCAGCAACTCACGGGCGAGCATCACCAAGTCGGCCTGCCCAGTGCGAATAATGTGGTCAGCCTGCTGAGGCGAGGTAATCATGCCCACAGCAGCAGTCAAAATTCCTGTAGCTTTGAGCCGCTCCGCAAACGGAGTTTGGTAACCAGGACCAGCCGGGATTGAGGCTTTCGGGACCAGGCCACCGGAGGAGCAATCGATCAAATCAACACCGAGGGGTTGGAGCTGGCTGGCCAATTCGACGGATTGCTCAAGATCCCAGCCTCCCTCTACCCAATCTGTAACCGAGAAACGGACGAAGAGTGGGTAGCGCTCCGGCCAATGCTGCCGAACAGCTTGGACCACTTCTCGGAGCATGCGAGTGCGATTGGCAAAAGAGCCCCCGTACTCGTCCTGGCGCTGATTACTCAAGGGAGACAGAAATTCGTGGAGCAAATAGCCGTGGGCGGCATGGATTTCGATCACCTTAAAACCTGCGGCTAAAGACCGACGCGCCGCCTCAGCAAAGGCTTGAATCACTGCCTGAATTCCGGCTGCATCCAAGGCTTCAGGCACTGGATCACCTTCCGCAAAGGCCAAGGCAGAGGGGGCCACAAGCGGACGCCAGCCGCCCTCGCTTTCCGGTACAGCTCCTCGCCCCTGCCAAGGGCGGTATGTACTAGCCTTGCGACCAGCATGAGCCAATTGAATACCAGCGACAGCCCCGTATTCATGGATAAAGGTAACGGTCTGAGCCAACGCCTCAATGTGCTCATCTTGCCAAATGCCCAAATCCTGAGGGCTGATCCGACCGTGGGCCTGCACCGCAGCCGCCTCAGTAATCACTAAGCCAGCTCCACCGACAGCGCGGCTACCCAGATGCACCAAATGCCAGTTATTGGCATATCCATCCACGCTGGAATATTGACACATTGGCGAAACGGCAATGCGGTTTCGTAAGTTGACCTCACGAATTTGCAAAGGCTCAAACAGGTGCATGAAATCTTTAACTCCAAGGCAAAGAGATTAGAGGCTAAAAATCAGAAACCAAAACCAGTAAATCCGCCATCAACGGCAACACACTGCCCTGTAATAAATGCGGCTCCAGGCATGCACAAAAAGGCGACCAAGCTCGCAACTTCCTCGGGTTCACCAACTCGCCCCAAGGGAGTTCGCGCTAGCACTGAAGATAGAAACTCTGGATTCTTCAAGACAGTCTCGGCTAGCGGGGTTCGGATATACCAAGGAGCAACCGCGTTCACTCGAATTTGATCGGCTGCCCACTCAACCGATAAGTAACGAGTCAATTGGGTCAGGGCAGCTTTGGTCATCGCATAAGGAGCCCCTGTCCGTACAGCGGTTAATCCAGCAACTGAACCAATATTGACGATGCTGCCATTGCCACTACTTTTGAGAAAGGGATGGGCCAATCGACAGAATTCAAATGCAGAAACCAAATTGGTCTGCAATAGAAACTCGTATTCACTCTCGCTATATTCCAATGTTTTTTTACGGATATTAGTTCCTGCATTGTTGATCAAGATGTCCAGGGTTGAAAACGCCTCACTGACCTGGGCAAAAATTCTCTGACGATCTTCTGGTTGGGTAATGTCTGCAGAAACGCCCTGCGCTTGCCAGCCCTGCTGTTGCCAGGTGGTCAGGCATTGCTGAATGTTTTCTGCATTGCGCGCCACAATCATGACTTCTGCACCCAGGGCTAAAAGTTCTTCAGCTATCGCCAGACCAATGCCTTTCGTCGCTCCTGTAATCAGTGCCTTCTTGCCAGCCAATGTCCACCGCGCAGCCATTGCTTAGTCCCTCTATATCCAGTGTGTCCCGATTCAATGTTCCAGACTTAAGTGTGCCAGGCTTCCCATCACCGAAGCCCGATCAATAAATTCAAGCCTGAAATCAAATTTTCAGGCTAGAGGAACGTCCGCACTCGCATGCGAAACAGGCGCAATGTTTCTTTCTGTCCCAGGGTTTTGCTCTGCTCAATCAGCTCAAGAATTTCTGCAATAGGTAGAAAGGGAAAGGCAAGGCTCTGATTGCAGAGATCATACTCAGAACCCACCAGTTGATAAACCTGCAAACTCTGTTTTTCGTACCGCCAAAATTCAGGCACACGCAAAGCACTATAGATCTCAAACTTACCTAAAGCACGCCGTGTGTAATTGATTTCAATGGCTAAATCTGGTGGGGATACTGTTGCTAGATCAATAGCTTTATTGGCTCTATTTTTGATGCTGACTCTTCTTCCCAGATAGAAACAGGCATCGGGCTCAATCGCCAAGTTCAATTCCCGGTGCTTAAGTAAGGGCGAACCTAAGGCACTAACTTCTAACTGCGATTCATCCCCTAACACTTCAATGAATTTTTCGAGTAACCCTCTTGGCTCCTCGTGCTCCTCGTAGGGCACCATGAGTTCCAACATCTCTTGCTGATAGGCAATGCGGCTATCCCGGCTCTCCCCCATCTCACGCATCAGGGTCTCAAAGGTTTGCCAGCTCACTCCCTTCAAGATCACCCTCGACTCAGCCGAGTTTCGGTATTGCGTAGAAATGTCCACCGGCTGCCTATCCATCACTCAGTTCCTCAACTAGCTGGCTTAGACCCCATTATCTCTAGCTATGGTTTCGACCCATTGAGCTGTATCAAAGGTTTTTTACAAGTTTTTTTATTCACTGTTCCAAGTCGCGTTCCACTAGCCATAGCCAGTGAGATTAGCGCAAGCAAAGCATTAGTACCTCTAACTGTGCTCCAACCAGTCAAAAATCTGGTCAAGCTGCTCTATCGAGACCAAACCGTACTGCCAAAGAATCATTGGTAGAGGCCCGGAGTTCTGCGCCTGAAGACGTAGGGCCATATTGACATCTGGGGATGAAATCGCCAGATCTTCTTGCAAGAAGCTAACTAGACTGGTTGCGCTACGGTTTGAGCCCATATCTCCTCCAAGCCTTGATGAATGCAGTTTGAGCCAGCTGGTGGCACCCCAGACTGTTTTAGGTAAAACAATCTTACATTCAACAGTACCACAAGTTTGTTCGAATACAAATATTCCGCAACGAATCAGTCGCGTCCCGTTCCTCTAGGCGCTTGAGGACTCCCGTCAGCAGCATGAGTAAGCGGCACGAGTGACCGGTACCGGGAAGTGGCAGGGGATTCAGTGGCACGTTGGTTGCAGCCGACCCAGTATTCTCAGCTCAATTTTCTAGCCTTAAGCCTGAATGATGTTTGAGAAGCTAGTATGCAGTCAATAATTAGCCAGTAACAAGCCCAGTAACAAGGCCCTAGAAATCTAGAGCCTTGTGCAGTAGCTGTTCAAGGTTTATGTAACTCTAAGACCGTTGATTTCATTGTGCGTAAGCAAAAGCAACTTGAACTTTAGACAAAGATAAAATCGCGATTGAAGCTTACGTTAGTTGAGTCTTGAACCACACCAATCAAGTCATTACCGCAGTAAATAGCTGTATCTTGATTGCCATTGCCGAACCAATCGCCGTAACCAAAGGAGTAGCTATCAGAACTTCCCCAAGCTTGAATGTAATCCGAGGTGTAATCCCAGTCCGTAATTAGAGCGTAGGAATAATCATTGCCCCCGCTTAAACCACCGAGGTAACACACGCCTGTAGAATCGCCCAATACGAAGGTGTCAGAGCCCTCGCCACCGGTCAGTGTGTCCATTTCCCAGTTATAATCGTAGGAGTAGCCTCGAATAACATCGTTACCACTGCCACCATCCAAGCTATCATTGCCCAGATCGCCATTCAGGCTATCGTTGCCAGACCAACCATATAAGGTATCGTTGTCAGCGCCACCATATAGAGTGTCGTTACCTGCATCTCCCCAAATCGTATCGTTACCTCCATTAGCATAAGCGACCAAATCTTCAGAGCTCAGCCAGTTGTAGGAATCGCTGCCTTCGGTACCATAATAAAACTGAGTCATTTGCCTGCTCCTTTATTGTTTAAAGTTCGGGTCGCTTGTGCGATGACTTAAACATAAAGGAAGGCATTAAGAGAAGCACTAATACTTTATGCCAAACCCTTTGCAATATCCGGCTTGCTTAACTGTCAGATTGCGCTAGCTGGATTGCCGAAAACTGCACTTAAGGGGCAACAATAAGCCTCACAAGTAGCTAGCAGCACAACAATAGTAAAAGGCAGGCCTTCCGTTATGAGTGCTCTCAACCCTCCTCTGCGCGTTGCAGTCATTGGTGCAGGCAACTGTAGCCCGGAGTTGGCTACAGTTGCCTACGAAGTTGGTCAAAGAATTGCCCAACAGGGTTGGCATTTGGTTTGCGGCGGACGGGGTGGCGTGATGGCTGCCGCTTGCGAAGGAGCTCAGCAAGCAGGGGGTTATACGCTTGGCATTTTGCCAGACAACGACCCCAGGTCAGGCAACCCCTATCTGAGCACAGCCATTGCTACTGGTTTGGGCGAAGGGCGCAATCTTCTGGTAGTCATGAATGCCGATGGTGTTCTAGCAATTGGCGGCGCGGCGGGCACCCTGAGTGAAATTGCCTACACCCTCTACTACCGCAAACCGTTGGTACTATTGCATAGTTGGCACTTGCAGCCTCCTGATGCCCCGCTTGATCCTATGCCCAGCGTTGTTCAGAGCCCACAAGCAGCAATTGAACGCCTCGCTAAACTCTTAAGTTCTGTCTCTTAGGATCCTATCTGGCTAACCCCAAAGGTGAAGAGATTCCAAAAAGCTTGCGGTAGCGAAGGCAGGCACCATTAGGGTTAAGGGTGCTCCAGTTAATCAATCATCTTGCACCTGCACAGGACGGAGGCAGCATGGCCGAGTACCAGGTTCACCTAATCAACGAAGACGAAGGCCTCGACGAAATTATTGAGGTTGATGAAGACGAGTACATCCTGGATGCGGCTGCCGCTGCTGGCATCACCCTCCCCTTCAGTTGCCGAGCTGGCACCTGCTCCACCTGTACAGCTCGCGTTCTAGAAGGCGAGGTCGATGACTCCGACGGCAACCCCGCTATGTTCTTCAACAGCGACCAGCGAGCTGCTGGTTACCGCTTGATCTGCATCGGCTACGCTCGCGGCGACTGCAAGATTCTCACCCATCAAGAATCAACTGTGATGCGCCGGTAGCACGCCAAGCTCAAGCGGGTTACAATAGGTTCAGCTCCTTCTGAGGCGTTGGTGACTGCCAATAACGTTTTATGATCTATGCTCGACAAAACGGGAGCTAAGAGCCTATGGCGGCAGTAGACCGGGCTTGCCTTGTGCAAGATTTCCCGGAAACTTTAAGCCAGTTCGGACGTGGCACCCACCTGGTTTAGGCCAGGTCAAAAACTGAGGTAAGACGGCGCTCCCGGAAGGATGCTATTTTTTGTTAAAAGTTCCCCTGAACCATCAGGGGAATTTTTTATGGAACTCTGTCCCTATGCCCAAATCCTCTTCTCGTGTGCGGTTCCCCGCTTCCTATTTGGGGCAACTCACTCAATTGCTGCAATTGCTGAGCGACGAAACTCGCTTGAGCCTAGTGTTGTGGTTGGCACAGGGAGAATCTAGCGTCAGTGAGCTTTGTGCTGAGCTCAAACTGCCTCAAAGCACCGTCAGCCATCATCTAGGTTTATTGCGTTTGGCTGGTTTAGTGCAGAGCCGTCGGCAGGGACGGCAGGTCTACTATCACATCAACCAAGTGCTATGGCGACGCATGGCCTCCAGTTTTTTCGATCACTTACCTGAAGGTGAAGTTCGCCGTTTGACACTTGACCGTTTTGTGATTCAGGAGTTGCCCTAGCCGTTGCGAGGCAAGAGCACGTATTAGGGTTAAAACTCAAATTTTCTGCATGCTTCTAGCAGTAGATCTCAAGCGGCAAAATTCATCGTTAATGCGAAGAATGTTTAAGGCTTAAAATGTGGGCCGCCTCAGCCAAAGATGGAACAGAATAGGTGTCATTTCTCTACCAAAAGTTCTTCCGAAACCCGAAAAAATCAATAAAAATTTGGATACTAAAGTTGCATTTTGCAATTACATTCTGCTGAGGACTTTTTTTACCTTTTCAACTCAGTTTCAAGGTTTGTATCAGAAAATCTGTATCAGAAGACTCGACAAGCTAACCAGAGTGAACCTATAGACCGCACCGGGACTGAAGCGCTAACCTAGTCAGGCCAGTTCCCACCCTCCCAACGGTTCATGCAAACCCTTCCTACGCTTGATGCTGCTGACCTTCAGGCTTTGCCAGCTGCCGATCTTGATTTCAAGCTGCCAGACCCCGAAGACCCGCAAATCTCTGAGGCCGACTTCCAGCAGCAACTCGACACAGCCTGGAAAGTTTGTGACCGCTTCGACTTGCAAACCGATATCTGGCGAGGACGGATTCTGCGAGCTGTCCGGGACCGTGAAAAAGCCCAGGGCAATCAGCGCGGTGCTGGCTTTCTCAACTGGCTCAAAGATCACGAGATCACCAAAAGCCAAGCCTATAACTTGATTGAACTGGCCAACAGCGCCGACACACTGCTGGATGAGGGCCATCTAAGCGCGGACGACATTCACCATTTCAGCAAACGTGCCTTTGTCGCCACCGCCCAAGCGGCTCCAGAAGTTCAGCAGTTAGTCAGTGATGCGGCCAGCCGAGGCCAGCGCATCACCCGTACCCAGGTCCGGCAGCTTGCCGATGAGTGGACGGCTATGACCTCAGATGTTCTGCCAGAAGAAGTGCGCACCAAAGCTGCCAACAGCGAAATCCCTACCCGTTACCTGGCGAACACTGCCCGTGAACTGGAAAAACTCCCTGTGCAACAGCGGGAAGCCTTGCAGGCAGAAATTGCTCACAGTCCAGAAATCGATACGCTCAAGCAGGTGGCATCAGAAGCCCGTTATCTAGCTCGCTATCTCGAAGCGGCGGGTCAGGTGCAAGCGCTCACCCAGGCTCCAAACCTGGATTTAGAACGGGCGCTCGAAGAAGCTATGCGCTTGGGCCACCTGAATTTAGCTGCCGACTTGGTCAACCAAGCAGCTCAGCTGGAGCAGACCCTCTCCCGCCTCTATACAACCTGGAAGCGGGTTGGCAGCCTCACAGAGAAGCTTTACCTTGAAAGCGGTGCCAGCACGCCAAATCTACGCAACCTCATCCGTACCCTAGAGCCTCTAGCCAGCCAATGCCTGAACCTCACGCTTGCAGAAACTGTCGTGAGTCTCCAAATCGAAGAAAGGACCCCTCTAGCAGAGGAGCCCCTTGGCGAGCCACCAACCGACTTTTAGAAGCAACCTAGCTATCTTGCATTAGGGAGAGGGCGTGGTTTAGCCGGCGCCTAGCGGCGCTGGTACTTTCTAGATACACGGCGGCAATTCGGTCCATTGGCCACACCGCTGAGCACTGCTCATAAGATTGCAAGCGCTCATCGAACCATTGGGCCTGAATCACAACAAAGTCTGTCTCTACACAGGTCAAGAGCGCAGACTCATAACCCATGTCTGAGGAGTCATAAATGCCAACAACTCGTTGCTCTTCACAGAGTTGCTTAAGGTAATCCACCATCAACATGTTTGCAGTCCGCCTTGAGAAGTGTTGAAGTTTGGCCGAGCTGCTGAATGCCAAGCTCTAAACCTATTGTCAAACTATCAAGCGGTTGAGAAGAGCTACGCCTGTAGAACTACCGATTTTAGTAGCAGGTTTTTTAAGGCGGCAATGAAATTGAGTAAATACGCCTTGACATAGACTTTATTAAGCGCTGTACGCTTTACTGTGTAAGACTTTCAGCCCAACCCAAAGTTGAAATTTTCTTCAGCCGACCTGAGCAAATTCACTCACAGCAATTCTGCTGATTTTGAGTCGCTTTCAAAGCACAAGTGGTAGCGATATAACGCAACCGGTCGATTGGCGGCTTTGAAGTAATCTGGGTCCTGCGGAGACAGGTAAACTGCGGTTATCTGATCAGCATTGAGCAGAGGTTCACCATTTGGTTCAATTTGTTGAATGTAGTCAGTTGTCGTTTCTACACGGTTGAACCGCACTGAACCGGCCCCCCGAAAGACCTGTTCAAATACCTCGCTGGTAATGTAACGCTCAGGAGACGGGGTTTCAGTTGCCCGCTGCGTGACGATAGAGACTAGCTGACGGTTGCCTCGCAGCAAAGTGACTTGACGGTTAGGGTCAGCAGGATCAGCCTTGACGTTTTGGACAGCGTTGCCCAGGTAAGCCTTAGCGAGATTGCGACCATTGAAGGTTCGGTCGGCAACGATACGACCGGGCTTGCCGTTAAAACGAGCCTGAAAATGGACCGGTTGGTTCAGCAAGGAACGATTGCCCTCAAAACCAGGCGTGGTAATCTCTGGAGCTAGAGGGGCCACGAGATCAACTAACTTCGTGCTCACCTGCCAAGTCCCCTGGAACCAGTCTGGATAAATTAGATCCCCCTGGGCTCTCTGAGTGCGTGGGCTGCCCCAATCTGGAAACTGTGCCATGCGCTCAGCCAGAGGTCCTGCTTGCATTGGCACACATAGCAGAACCCAGAGCAGCAAGCTCCAGCACCAGAGGCTCATCACACAGCTACAGAGGGTGCGGGTTGCCAAGTCTCACCATGTTTCTGGCGTAGTGCTTCCCAAGCTTCCACTTGACCGGGTTCGTACTCGCCCGGTTTGCCCCACTGTAGAAAGATGCTCAAGCCAGCTTCACCCGCTTTATCTAACAGGCGAATGGCATAGGTCGTGAAATTGCCCCGCTTGGCTTCGCCAGTTTCAAACTTCACCTGAGTCACGTCGTCCATGTTGAGGTGAAACTCAAACACCTCACTATGCATATTGGCGTAACGACCTTTAGGCAGCTCTGCATAAAACAGCTTTTGGATCTTCCCTCGGGCCTCCAAAACAGCTGTGCCATTGGTGACGATCAAACGCACAGTTCCTAGCGCATCACATTCTTCCAGAAACTCGCGAAGGGTTGCGCTCATAACTCCACGAAATCAGCATTTCTACAGTTTTTCATAGTGACATACTTTCCAACTCAGACTGTAGACGCTGCACGGCTCAAGGCTGAGGCAAACGTCGGCCGCCGCTAGTCAACCCCTGCTAGACCAACCTCTGCTAGACTAGGGCCAGCCTAACGCAGGCTCCTTTGTCCTCGTGGCTCAGTGGATAGAGCAGCCGCCTCCTAAGCGGCAGGTCGCGCGTTCAAATCGCGCCGGGGACGCTTTTTTGACTCAACAACATACAACCCAATACTCATTCAAGCCCAGCGCAGGAGCGCTGGGCTTGAATGTTTTCCAGCCAGGCTATTTTTCAGTCAGACTTTGACTTGCTTCTTCCGGATGTAGTCACCCTAGTCAGAAGGAAGGAATGGTAGATGCACCCTGATTTCACCCCCAGCCCCTTTCGAGGGATTGGGGGCGTTTCATTTGGAGGCTTAGCAGCTACTAGTGACCCAGCCAAAGACAATGGAGCGCTTCTCCTGATCTGGACCGTAGTGGATTTGGTAAGCGACTTCGGTCTGTCCCTGAGGTTTAGAACGCTCCAGATGCTTACGCACCCACTCGACTGGCCAGGGTGAGGGCAGCCAGTGCAGTGTCTCCACCCCAAACTTTGGAATCACAGCAACTTGAGCGGTGAGCGTTGCAAAGGTCGACAGAGGAGCATCGGGTGGCAATTCCACCGCTCGCCCTGAATTGGAAAGAATACGTAGACAGCTGATGAGTTCGGCAACCGTTAGGCTATGTTTACCCAATCTGAACTCCTCCCTGGGTGAATGTGGGAGCTCCCAGGAATGGCAATTGGGTGGATGGTGTCAGTCAATGGTCAGGGCGGGAAGGGGGGTCAGACCACTGGGGTCAAGTGGCATCATGTGATCACTCGCTCAACTCAGCCAGCTCAACTCAAAATCCAACTCAGATCAACAGGTTGCTATGTCTACTCCTGTTCAAGGAAGCCGCCTTCTGACGCCACAGTTACTGACGCCAGAGCGATTTGCGCCCTATGGTGATGTCATTCTGCCTGCCGAGGACGGCGATGTTTATAAGCCAGGCAAAGACGCAGACCTCGATCTCTCTCAGGGCAGGCCTCGGTTCTACATCATGACGCTACACAGCCGAGGTCTGAGCTTTGACCGGATCACCCGCCATCGTCAAACGACCCAATGCCTGGGCAGCCTGGAAGGGAAAGTCTGGTATTTGGCTGTAGCCGAGCCTAAAGATCTCGAAGACCCGGAAGCAGTACCCGACCTTGAAACACTACAGGCCTTTTATATTCCAGGCGACCGGGCTCTCAAGCTGCACCGAGGCACCTGGCATGCAGGCCCTTACTTCAAGGAGGAAAGCGTGAGCTTCTATAACCTTGAGCTGGCAGATACCAACGCGACAGACCACCAGACCTGTGTCCTGTCCTCACGCTTTGGCCTCAGTTTTGAGATGGCCGCCTTTGCTGGCTAACTATGCGCTTAGTTAGAGCGCAGGCTAGGCAACCGCAGCAAACAGGTTTGTGTACTCCTGGCGAGGAGCATCAGCCCGAGCTACCACCTCCACTATCTTGTTGCGAGCGGACTCCTGCAACAGAGCCTCCACACAGACCTGGGCCACCGTATCTCGAGGAATTGAGCCTTCAAATAGTGTGTCGGCCCCCTGCATCACAACCGGATCCGGGGCTGCATCGTTGCGCAGACCGCCAGGACGCACAATTGTGTAGGTGAGGCCGCTCGCTTTGAGATATTCTTCGGCTTTGCCCTTCCAGTGCAAAATTAGCCAGAACAGATTGAGTGGGTGAAAGAAACGGGACACACAAAGCGATGACACCAACACGAATTGACTAATTCCCGCTTGCTTAGCGCAGTCCACCAAATTTTTATTGCCCTCATAATCCACCTTGTAGGGACCTGTCGGATCTAGGCTGGGGCTTGCTCCTGTCGCGCAGAGTAATACCGTGCAGTCAGTGAGGGCAGCCCTCACAGTGGCAGGATCCAGTACGTCGCCTTGCACCAATTCCACCCCCTCGGGCAGGATGCCTTTTGCTTTTTCGACATCGCGTACTAAAGCTCGAGTGGCAATCCCCCGCTTGTGCAGTTCTTGCACGATGCGGCGACCCGTTTGGCCCGTTGCGCCAGCAACCAATGCTTTCATGAGCCTACATTCCTTAATTTTTTGTCATATTGTACGGATATGACCCACGATCCCTCTCTCCCCTCAGTACGACCTCCCACTCGTCCTGCTTTGCGATTGCACAAATCTCTAGCAGTACGGCTGTTTCATGGGCTGAATTTGTTCTCAGTCCTAGTAATGGTCGGCAGTGGTTTGGAGATTTACAACGCCAATCCGGTGTTTGGTGGGCGAAAGGGTTTACCGATGCCCGATTTCTTTGCCATTGGCGGTTGGCTAGCTGGAGGTCGGCACTGGCACTTCTTCGGCATGTGGGTCTTCGCTCTCAACTTGCTTTGGTATGGCATCTACTTGCTAGCCACTGTCCCAATCAGCCGACGCCGCTACTTGGGAAGCCGGGACCTGCGAGCCCTATGGTCAGGTCAGAATCCCAAGCGCAGCGAATATGCTAAACACCGCTTAGTGTTCACCCTGATGGTGCCCGTGTTGCTGCTGGCACTCTATACCGGCTTGGGGATGTACAAGCCCGTTCAGTTTGACTGGATCGTGGCTAGCATCGGCGGTGATTGGCAGGCATTGCGCATTGCCCATTTCCTACCTGTCGTGTTGCTCCTCGGGCTCACAGCCTTACACCTGGTTCAGGTGATTCGAGTGGGTGGCTGGGAGTTGGCGCAGTCGATTTTTGTGGATGCTTACCGAGTACGACCGGGACAAAGCGATGAGTAAGTTCTCACGTCGAGATCTCTTACGATTGCTGCCAGTAGGAGGCATTGGAGCCTTGCTCTCAGGCTGCGGGGCAGGCGGTTTAGAGGAAGTTATTCACGAAGTCTGGGAACCGTTCAACCAGCGCAGCGAGCAACTGCTTTTCAATCCACAAAAGCTAGCACCGGAATTTCCAGAGAGCGCCATTCAGCCGCAGGAGTTATTGGTTAATACCTTCCGCGGCACGCCTCTTATCGATCCGGCCCGCTACCAACTTTCGGTGGCTGGCGCAGTGGCCCAGCCACTGGTCTTGACTCTGGCCGACCTCAAGGCCCTACAGGCTAAGACAATGACAATTCGGCATGTCTGTGTCGAGGGTTGGGCTGCAATCGTGCAGTGGACGGGCGTGCCCTTAAGAGAAATTGCCCGATTGGCTCAACCCCAGCCGGGGGTCCGCTACGTTTATTTTGAGTCAGCAGATGGGTACTACGAGAGCTGGGATCTGCCCTCTGCCCTACATGCCCAGACCCTACTGGCCTACGGCAAGAATGGCAGCGACCTACCTGTTGATAATGGCGCCCCACTCCGCCTAGCCTCGCCGATCAAGCTTGGTTACAAGCAAAGCAAATGGGTTGTTGGCATACGCTTTCTGCGAGACCTACCCGTTACGCAGGGTTATTGGGAGGATCGGGGTTACGAATGGTACGCCGGTCTCTGAGCCAGAGTTTCTGAGCCCAAGTCGGGGCTGCTATTGGGGCTCAAAGTGAGCAGATCTCGCTGATGATTGGCTAGGCAGTTACCGAGCTGTGCTCTGTCAAGCCGCTATAAAGTTGCGGTAAAGAAATAGTGACCTGTAGTAGCAAGCACATCAAAGTTCTCAACTTACGGTTTACAACTGTGGTTGCCTGCTGGTTACTGTCTGTGAGATCAAACCTAGTTTTACAGGTGTGTGAGACAAAACGTGCCATACCAGACAAGTTTCAAGTCAAATCCTGAGAGCATTGAGCTGAGCTCATCTAGCCAATCTCTCAGCACTTACCAGTTAGCAATTCTGTCAGCCCTCTACGAGCCCAAAGACCTGCCGAAGGTGCGTCTCTTGGCCCATGAGTGGGGCTACTCCCAAGAGAAACTGTGCAGCATCTGGCAGAAGCTCCACGCCTAGCTTCAACTAAGATCTGCCTCACCTTAGACTTCTTCAAGTTCGCTCAGCCACGGTGACTATTCGCAAGTTGCCTATCTGCAAGTTTGCCCTCCACAAATTTGTAAGATAGCGGACAGTCTATCGTGGCCGTTCTGATGAGTACATTCCCAACCGAAGCTGGTGGCGACGAGCAGTACCGTGCTCGGATGCAACGCCGCAAGGCAGTTCAAGAAGAGCGTTTAGCCGAGCGGACGCGCGAGAAAGGTTTGATCATTGTTAATACAGGCGACGGCAAAGGCAAGACAACAGCGGCCTTAGGTGTTGTGCTGCGCTCGCTGGGTACCGGCTACCGGGTCGCCATTGTGCAATTTATTAAAGGCGCCTGGGACCCAGGGGAAAAGCGAGCGCTGGAGCACTGGGGTAAGCAGGTTGCTTTTCATGCCCTCGGCGAGGGCTTCACTTGGGAAACCCAGGACCGACAGAGGGACATTGAGAAAACCCAAGCAGCTTGGCAAGTTGCGATGGACTACATTCTGAACCCTGATTATCAGGTCGTGCTGCTCGATGAAGTCAACATCGCCCTCAAGCTAGGCTATCTGGAACTTGAAACTGTACTCGCTGGTCTTAGCCAGAAACCAGAGATGACTCATGTGATTTTGACTGGGAGGGGCGCGCCTGAGGGTCTGATCGAGCAAGCTGACCTCGTCACCGAGATGAAGCTGATCAAGCACCCCTTCCGCAGCCAAGGCATTAAGGCTCAACCTGGTATTGAGTTTTGACAGAAGCCCTTGAATGATTGAAATGATTGACTTGAATGGCTGCGAGCGACTGAAGTTAAGCCAACTACGCGGCTTGTGCCTCGCTCATCGCTTCAGCATCGCAATGGCAGTTATAGGGAGCGTGCTCGGTGTAGATGCCCCGGGCCTGCTCTAAGTGCATCCCCAAATTTTCCATCAGGAAGGTGTGAGTGCTGAAAGACATGGGGTTCTGCAAGGCTGTCACCATTGTGGTGCTCTCTCGCAGTGACGCCTCCCGCCCCCAGTGAGCGTTCAGAGCTTGTTCTGCACGGTGACGACAGTATGGTTGCATGATTGCCCCCTTCGAGTTGGTTGTTTTCATCACGATAGGTATTTAGACTTATCGCCTCTGATTGTGTTGTAGCAATTGCTACTGCGTTGTTATGACGCTTAACCGCTCCTTGCTCTGGTGTTAGACCAAGAGATTCTTGGCAGCAGTTTTCTCAGCTACCTCGTTGCAATCCGGAACAAGATCAGTCCAAACCAGGGGTTGAGAATTCAAGTTGTTTCGGCTGTTATGCAATGAAGGGATACTTACCATATTGAGCCAGAGCGGAATGATAATTTATGTATCTCTTGGTAGAAATGCTGGGAGTAAGTTTGGCTACTCATTGAGCGGCAATTCCTCAAAAAAACTGAGCCTGAGATTGTTGCAATCTCAGGCCACATAGCGCTTTAAATCTAAGCTCTAGGTCGGTTAGGGCCCCAGAAGTAAACGGGCGTCTCCCGGTCTAGGTTGGGGCGGACGATTCGGTTGGGAGCTAGAGCTTGAGCCATTTGCTGGGCCGGTAGTCCCACCTGTAGACGGGCCAGTAGAGGCAGCGCCAGCAGGGGAAATTGTACGCCCATCAGCTTGAGTAAAAATCTCAGTGAGGGTTTGGACCAGTTGGTTACGCTGAGCACGAGAGAGGCGACGAATAGCCGCACGATCCCCCTCCAGAGGATTACGTGTTAGGGTATCCGCGCCCGGATAGATATCCTCGTTAATCACCTCGTTACTGCCTAGATAGTCAGCTAAGGTCAGCTTCCAATCCAGACGGTAGTAGAGCGAGCGGCTCTTGCTGAGCTGGTGGTAGCGAATCAGCCGTTGAAGAAGCGTACTCCCTGCATCCCGTTGGGCTCCCGCAACACGGCTGTACTGGTCTTCACGCGGCAGCTGCGGAAGGGCCTGATAGGCTAAAGTAGCGGCCTCCTGAGCATTTAGGCGCTGTGCAGAGGCCGGTAGTTGAGCTAACACAACTAGGCTAATGACCAATACATAGACCGGCAGCAGAGCAGGCAGCCGGTCTATGGAGCGCAATGGGTTAATCACGAGAGGCAACACCACAAGGCAGTACCGCAGCCCAACCGCTATTCGCCAATAATCTCTGGTTGCGTCAACTCATCGGACATCTCAATGATCGCCCGCATCACTGGCTTCATCAGCGAATCATCCATGTCATCAAATTCTTCAAATCGGCGACGCTTCGCCCGATTAGCAACCTGAACTGTAATGCGGTAGCGATTGGAAGCCGCTCCAATTAAATCCTCGGCTCGACGCATGAGCTGAGCTGTGTCAATCGTGGTGCGCTTAGCCATAGTGCTTGTCAGGGCAGCTTGCCGAAAGGAAAAATCACGTTCCTGCCAAAGCAGGACTCCCTTGAGTGTATCAGCGACTCAAGGGGCGCTGCCAAGGCTGACCTTAGAATGCGCCTTCAGAGCAGCTGTTTTGGTACGGGTGTTCTCTAGCTTTGGATCACGGATTTTCTAAGTACCCCTATTGCATTAAGCTCTGCGAATAATTGTGTATCTCTGTGTTGTGAGGTTTTCATGCAAACTGCGCCCCGGACTGCCATTCCGACTTTTGCGGCCCACTCAGAAAGACAGGTGGTACCACGTAAGTTTGTGGTGCTGGGAGACAGTCTAGTTTACGGCTTCGGGGATCCCGAAGGGGGCGGTTGGGTGGAGCGCCTAAGGCGGAATTGGTCTTTGAAGCAAGGAGATGGTCCGGTTCTGTACAATCTGGGCGTGCGCGGCAACACGGTACGGGGAGTGGCTGAGCGCCTGGAAACGGAGTTTCGAAATCGCGGCGAACTGCGCAACCGCTGTCCCGATGCCATTTTGCTTTCGGTTGGTGTTAACGACTCTGCTCGTCTAGGCAGTGCTCAAGGTCGAAATTTCACACCACTGCTTCAATTTGAGCAAGAGCTAACAGAGTTACTACAACGAGCGACTGCTTTAGGACCGGTGCTGTTCGTCGGTATGGTGCCCGTAAACGAGAGCCGTATGCCATTTCTCGAAGCTTTTTACTTCAACCTTGAGGACCAGGAGCGATACCGACTCGCAACTCGTCGAGTTTGTGAGCGCTGGGGCGTTGCCTATCTGGACATATTTGAGCGCTGGCTAGCTCGGGGGCAGGACTGGTATGAGCCCCTGCTGCTGGAAGATGGCCTTCATCCCAATACGGCTGGACACCAAGCCTTATACCGGGAAATTCTAAACTGGGAGGCGCTGCAAGCCCAGCTCTAGCGATTGCTTAGGATTGCTTAGGTAATTTCTAAAAAATTGGCTTGCCCCTGGCCCGTCTAGCCCGAGAGGTGGAAGTCTTAAGTGTCAGTGTCAAGACAGAGCTAAGTTTTCCCCTATTGCTCCAGCCCTATTGCTCCAAGGTAAAGGCTTCTACCCCTGCACCCATCAGACCACTCACCTGAATAGCACTCACCTAAATGGGGGTGGTTCGAGGTGCTCTTGCCCATAATGGAGACTGCGCTGCACGCTTAGCTTCCTCTTCATGCCTGACTCTTCAGACCCCCATAGTCTTGACGACCTGCCTACCCTTCCTGCAACCGCAGAGGAAATGGCGGACCTTGATGCCGCCTTCGACTTTGACTCGCAGCCCAAGGAAGAAACTACTGCTCAGCCGGACCAGCGCAACTCAACTCAACTCACGCCACCGCCTCTAGTGCTGGTTGAGACGGCTTTTCTAGCCAGCACCTCGGGGATGCTCTGGCTGGTCAATTATTACTTCCCAATGGGGCCTCTGCTGCGCACTTTCTTTCCAGTACCCATTGCCTTGGCTTTTTTGCGTTGGGGCAGTCGGGCCTCGGTGATGACCACTGTCGTGACCGGGCTACTTCTCTCGGTACTGATGGGTCCAGATCGCAGCATTCGCTTTGTGATTCCCTACGGCCTACTAGGGGTACTACTGGGTCTGTTATGGAAGCGGCGGGCTAGTTGGTGGCTATCGATGGGGCTGGGCTCTGTAGTGGCAGCCTTTGGACTGTTCTTCAACATTGCGCTGCTTTCGGTGTTGTTGGGCGAGGATCTGTGGCTGTACCTAACCACACAGATTTCTGGGCTGGTCGATTGGTTATTCTTCAGGCTGGGGATCCTGGCGCAACCCTCCCTGCAAGCGATCCAGGTTGTTGCAGCGCTGATGGTTGTGATTAACGCGGTGCTCTACTTGTTTCTGGTGCATTTGGTGTCCTGGCTGATGCTAGAGCGCTTGGGCAACCCAATTCCTGACCCGCCGGATTGGCTGCGCTACTTACTGGCCTACGAGGAAGATACGCCTTAAGAAAACCAGCCTTAAGACAAACAGCCTTGAGGTAAACATCCTTGAGACAAATGTGATTCGCACTTATGCTCAGGTCGAACGGGCAGAAACTTGGCTGGCGCGCTACCGGGGCCAACAGCCAACCTTCGTCTGCGTATTAGGCTTTACGGCAACTGGCTTGATTCCGGGAATTTCAGCTGCCGGAGCTACCCCAGAGGCGCGCCGCTTCACTGCGGTGGCCGATGCTGAGTTTTTAGTCGATGGTCCTTCTGCCCAACCCCGTTACCCGTTGCCCCCCTTAGACGCCGGGGCTTCCCCTGTGTTGATCAGCCGCGCCGTAGTCACGGGTCAGGCTATCCCTGTCCTATTGTTTAATGCCGGATTGCCCGTATCGCCAGCAGTCGCCAGTATTGAACTCGATGGTCGTCCTGCCCAGTGCCTGAGCACTGGCCAAGCATTGCCGCTAGAACAGGTGCAAGCCTTATTTGAGCAGGGTCTGCACTGGGGCAATCAACTGGCTGATCGCGGCTACCTGATTATTGGAGAGTGCGTTGTGGGCGGCACTACAACAGCACTTGCAGTACTGACTGGACTGGGAATAGAAGCTCGCAATCGCGTTAACAGTTCTCACCCCACCTGCAACCACGAGCAAAAGTGGAGCCTGGTGCAACAGGGGCTAGCCCAATTGCGTGCCTCAGATCCCTCAGCTTTAGAAGCCTTAGATCCCTTGGCATTGGTTGCCGCTGTGGGCGATCCGATGCAGGTTGTAGTTGCAGGTATGACCTTAAGCGCTAGCCGCCACACAGGGGTTCTGTTAGCTGGCGGCACGCAAATGTTGGCTGTCTATGCCTTAGCCCGAGCTCTGGCTCAGCAGCAAAGCCTTGCTTGGCAGCCAGAACAAGTCGTTATAGGAACCACTCGCTGGGTTGCGGAAGACCCAACTGGTGACACGATAGGTTTAGCCAAGGCTGTGAATGATGTGCCCCTGCTCGCAACCTGCCTCAGTTTTGCTAACTCCCAATATCCACAATTGCGAGCTTATGAGCAGGGATTCGTTAAAGAGGGCGTAGGAGCAGGCGGTTTGGCGATTGCCTCATCGCTATACCAAGGCTGGGATCAGCATTACCTGCAAGACACAATCGAAGAGTTATTGAAGACTTGCCGAAAGATAGAGGTCGAGTAGGAAATAGTTCTTACTCAAGACATAAGCCTATTGGTTGGATTACCCATACTATTGGCGGAAGCTGGAGACGCAGAAAAACTCTTGAGAGTCGGTGAATAACCGCTCTGTTTTTCAGCGGCTATATCAATGATTTGAGTCTTTGGCGAGGGAAACACACCATGTTTGGGAGTTTAGAGATCACCTGGAAGCTAGCCAGTTTACAGTACTGGCTAGCGCAGGTTCCGGTAGATAATGGCGTTGTCAGGCCTGAGGATGCAGCATTAGTTTACTCGGGACCTCAGTTTTTTATTGCCTTAATTGCAGGCATAGTTTTAGCCTTTGCCTTGCAATTATTGCTGACCAATCTCTCAGTTGCTTTAGGAATCTCGGCATTAGGAAACCTGTCTCACTCTGACTCCTCTGATCATGATCATGACAGTTCTGGGAGTCTAGGTGGCACTATTAAAAAAGTCGGTTTGGCTGTTGGTCTTTGGACTTTAGTAACAGTCACACTTGCACTGTTTGTAGCCTGTCTATTAGCTGTCAAATTAAGCTTGATCGCCAGTGAAACCTTGGGAGCCATTGTTGGCTTGGTGATCTGGGCTGCCTATTTCATGCTGTTAATTGTGGTCAGTTCTTCCACTGTGGGCTCTTTAGTGGGCTCAGTGGTCAACACAGCCACCTCTACGTTTCAAGCTATTGTTGGCACTGCAGCTGCAGCCCTAGGTGGCAAAGCTGTTAATGACCAAGTGGTTTCTACAGCCGAGGCTGCTGCCGCTGCGGTGGGACGGCAATTGCGTACAGCTGTAGATCCGATCAGTATTCGCGAGAACTTGGAAGACTATCTGGCAACAGTACGTCGTCCAGAATTAGATATGCAATCGATTCGCGGCGACTTCGAAAGATTGCTTAGCGATGCAGACTTAAAAGCACCTGGGGTGCGCGAACGGCTTGGCAACATTAACCGTCAAACCTTTGTCGATCTGGTGCGCAGTCGCACTGATTTGTCCAAGCGGGATGTTGATAAGATTGCTGACCAATTAGAAGTCGTTTGGAGGCAAGTTGTAGGCCAGCAACCCAAGGCTGACTCAACTGCTGAATTGTTGGAATATCTGCGCTCAGCCAATGCTCAGCAGCTCAAATCTGATGAACTGAGCCGCAGGCTCGATCAGGTAGTGGCAGAGCTACGCAACAACAATAACAATCCCAGCAATGCCAAGCCAGATGAGCAAAAATCGGCTGGTTTGATTGAGCGGGCGATGCAATTCGGCACCAGCAGCCTCATGGGGATTGTCATGGGCCGCACAGATCTTTCTGACTTTGATGTCGAAAAGATCCTGGGTCAATTGCAAGTGCTACGCGGCAAAGTTTCTGATCAAGTCGGCGATAAAATTCCTGGTCTTTCCAGTGGTGGCACGGTTGCTGCCGATGTTGAGAATTACCTGGTCAATTCCTACTCTTGGAAACTAAATCGCGAGAGCGTTGAAGTTGACTTTCCCGAAGTTCTCTACGATCCGGAAGCAGATCCAGGAGCAGTTCGTGCCCAAATTGAGCGCCTCAACCGCAGGCGCTTTGTGGAACTGCTCAACCAGCGCGGTGATATGACTCCAGAGAGAGTCGCCAGTTTAGCTGACCAGTTAGAGGGACTGCGCACTTCAGTCCTAACTCGGGTGCAGGCTCAGGAGCTGGAACAACAGGCTACCGATCTACGCACCCAGGTTGAGCAATACCTCAGCACTGCCAATCGGACCGACCTGCTCACGCAAACCAGTGTTCAGCCCAGCTTCCGCGCTATTTTGAGCGACCCCAATGCTGAGTATGAGCAATTCACTGATCGCTTGCGTCAGTTTGACCGCAATACCCTAACGGCGGTACTGACCCGACGCAATGACCTCAGCCTGGATGAAGTCAACCAGGTGGCAAACTACCTAGAGGACACTCGCAATCAGGTGCTGCGCGAAGCTGAAGAAATTCACTTCCGCTCCAAGTCTGAAGCTGAAGCGTTGCGGATTCGAGTTGAATCTTACCTTCGCAACACGGGCAAGGACGAGCTGAGCCCTGATGGTATTAAGCGCGATGTGCAAAAGCTCTTAGAAGACCCTCAAGCCGGAGCCAGCGCCCTGCGCAGAAGGCTGTCCCAGTTTGACCGCAGTACTCTGGTGCAGTTGTTGAGCCAGCGTCAGGATCTCAGCGAGCAACAGATCAACCAAACCATTGACCAAGTTGAGTCGGTGCGGGACAACATTCTGCACGGACCGCAGAAATTGGCTGGCAAGGCTCAAGATCAAGTCGACCAGGTGACCAGTACCCTTGCTGAATACCTGCGCAACACTGGTAAGGACGCGCTAAACCCCGAAGGTATCCAGCGCGATCTGCAAACGCTGCTGCACGATCCCAAGCAAGGTGCCTCGGCTTTGCGTTCCCGCCTGTCTCAAGTTGATCGTGACACCCTGGTGAAGCTGCTCAGTCAACGGCAAGACCTCAGCGAAGACCAGGTCAATCAGATCATTGACCAGGTGCAATCAACGATTCGCAGCCTCGTGCGCGCACCTCGTCGTTTGGCTTCACGGGCTCAAAACCGAGTCATGGAGTTCGAATCAGAGCTCGAAAACTATCTACGCAACACCAACAAAGAAGAACTCAATCCCGAAGGTATCAAGCGTGACCTGCAATTACTGCTGAGCAATCCACGCGCTGGGGCTTACAACCTCGGGGAACGCCTAGGTAGCGTTGATCGCTCCACGGTTGTGTCACTTTTGTCGCAACGTAGCGACATGAGCGAAGAAGAAGCGAACCGCATCTTCGATCAAATTGAGTCTGTACGGACTCAGTTTGTGGAACAGGTCCGTTCGATTCAATCCAGAATTCAATCGGCGATTGATAGCGTCTTCGAGCGGATTCGGACTTATCTGAACTCGCTGGAGCGCCCAGAGCTGAACTATGACGGGATCAGACGGGATCTGCGTACCCTGTTTGATGATCCGCAGGCTGGCTTTGATGCTCTCCGGTCTCGTCTCAGCCAGGTTGATCGCGGCACTTTGGTCGCTCTGCTTAGCTCTCGCGAGGATATTTCCGAAGCGGATGCTAACCGCTTGATGGATCAGATTGAAGGAGCACGCACCAGTGTTCTCCAACGAGCTGAGCGCTTACAGCTTGAGACGCAGCAGCGGCTAGCAGATGTAAAGCGGCAGGCCCAGAAGCAAGCCGAGGAAACTCGTAAGGCGGCGGCCAGTGCAGCCTGGTGGCTGTTTGGTACAGCACTGGTTTCTGCTATCGCCTCAGCCGGGGCTGGGATTTTAGCCGCACGCTAAAGCCTCGCTAATTTTGGTTCCAGAAGAAGCCCCTCTTAGGAGGGGCTTTTTTTAGCGTTATTTGTTCAGCCTTTTCTGAGTCAGCCTGCTTTAACGGAAGTGTGACTTAAGAAGCCGAACCTGTTGAGTTGTTGCGCTTACTGGCAGAGAGTTTGCGCATGGCTAATAGCCCGGCGGCTAGAGCCCCCAGGGCGACAGTACTACCAGGCTCAGGGACTGAAGTTGCAGCCCTTTGGGTAAAGGTATAGGTGCCAGTCAAGGCATTATCACTGAGGGCAGTCCCATTAAAAGTGCCAGGTTCTGCATTCTCGAAGGAACCAGAGGTCCTCAGCAAGTCCCCAGCAGGATTAATGCCAACAAAATCTGCTCCCAACAGAATGCCATAGCCAAAAATTGCAGCTGGCAATTCTTCGCTACTACTCAAATCATCTTCCTTAGTCCAAGATGCTGTTCCCAACCGAAAACCAAATGTGGTTAGCGGAATGAAAGAATAATCGAACTCAGGTGACGGCAAATTTGAGTCGTCAAAGCTGAAGAAGCCGGTGATTGGATCTCCCGATTTCAGACCAAATTCCTGAAAGTCTCTATCGACCGTTCCATTAATCGTGTATTCAACAATAGCGGCCTGAGCAACAGGAGCTAAGCTCAATGTGCCTAGGGTAAGAACGGCTGCCCCTGCAATCTTGAGCGTCTGTTTCGTAATGGACATAACTGTTGCCTTTACTCAAAGAGTGACTGGTCAGCAGCAAGAACGCCCTGAAGTCTTCTGCAGCAATTCACCTAGTATCTATAAAGCTTTGTCAGGAGGAAAACATTTTTCAGTGAATCTACATCAAGTCGGCTCATTTTATGAAGTAGTTATGAACTTCTGACGTTGCTGCCAGCGGAAGGAGCTGGAGAGCTAATCTTCACCTCTCGGAATTTCCCTTAAAATCCAGTTCTTTAACTCGTCTTACTAATAAGCTGGAATTATCTTTGACGAATAGGAATCTCAATTGAGAATTCTGTACCCTGACTTGAATCCGAGCAACATTTCAACTCGCCGCCATGCTTTTTGACAACAATCTGATAGCTAATCGATAATCCCAAGCCTGTCCCTTTGCCCACAGGTTTAGTCGTAAAAAATGGATCAAATAAGTGCGCTTTCAGAGATTCAGCAATGCCTGGCCCATTGTTCCAAATTCGAATCGCTACACGCTCGCTACTGAGCTGTCTAGTTTGAATTCGAATGGTTGGGGTTAGGTCGTGCTGCTGCCATTGCTCGTTACCCAAAGCTTCATCTAGAGCATCAATGGCATTGGTCAAGAGGTTCATAAGTACTTGATTCAACTGACCTGGATAGCACTCAATAGTCGGCAATTCGCTATACTCTTTGACCATTCGAATACCAGGGTGACCTGCCCTTTCTTTCAAGCGGTGTTGTAGCAGCAGCAATGTATTGTCAATGCCCTGATGAATATCCACCGGTTTGCTCTCCGCCTCGTCGAGCCGGGAGAAGTTGCGCAAAGACAGCACGATTTCCCGAATTCGGCTGGCTCCCACTTCCATTGAGGAGAGCAGCTTAGGCAAATCTTCGAGCAGGAACTCCAGATCCATTTCTTGAATCGCCTGTTGCAGCTCAGGTGAGGGATTGGGATAGTGCGTTTGATAAAGCTCGATCAGCTTTAGCAGAGTCTGCATATAGTCTCGGGCAGGGCTGAGATTACTGTAGATAAAGCTGACCGGATTATTAATCTCATGCGCAACCCCAGCTACCATTTGCCCCAAACTGGACATCTTTTCACTCTGAATCAGGTGAGTTTGAGTTTGCTGCAACTGCTGGAGGGTTTCGTGGAGGTAGGCGTTTTTGTCCTGCAATTCTAAAGTACGTTGTTCTACTTTTAGCTCCAAGGTACGCGAGTATTCCTCTAGCTGATGGTGAGACAGTTGCAGTTGCTCGGTCATTTGATTAAATGCTCTTGCCAGAACACCCAGCTCGTCTTGGCGCTCAATTTGCACTGTTTGATTCCAGTGGCCTCTAGAAAGGGCTGTTGCCGCAGCGCTCAGTCGCAGGATCGGCTTCACTATCCAACGCGAGGTTAGTAAGCCTGAGACTAAGGCAACGAGAAGAGCACCGAAACACAACAGAACGGTGTAGCGTGTATTTTCATCGATCCGCTCCATGAAATCGGCTTCGGGCACCACCACCACGATCAGCCAATCCAGCCCACGCCCGTCGGTAAACGGGGTCACTTGTAGGAGTTGTCGGGCCCCTTCTAGCTCAAAGGCAGACTGCTGACTCTTACGAATTTTCGCAAAGCTACCAAAATGTTCCAGCAAATGCAGTGAAGTTGCTCGAATCAAACTGTCTTTGCTCTCAGCCGCCTGAATGCGTTCGGTTCCTTGCTCTGTAAGCACAAAAGGTTGTTGCAAAGTCGAACTGGCGACCAGCAAACCCGAACGTTCCATGATGAAGGTTTGGCCGGAGCGACCGATTTCTAAACTTCGCAAGAAGTCACCGATCCGAGCTAGGTTGAGATCGGCGGACATCACACCCAATAGTTTGCCCTGTTCGTCGTAGAGCGGCTGATTAGCTGAGAGCGCTACCGCTGGTTCGTTCCCCAGGTAGGTATAAACTTCTCCCCAGATGGGCATACCGGCCTTCACAGCAGCGGTGTACCAGGGCCGAACCCGAGCATCATAGTTGGGGGTAACTTCAATCAGCCGGGTCCGTTGCCCCTCTGCATTTGTGATGTAGGCAAAGATAGATGTCCCAGTTGAGCGGTCCCGAACGTTGACCGCTAATTGCCCATCAGCGCGACGCTCAACCCCAATGAATTCGCCCTGCTGATTGCCAAAACCAATGAAACCGACCGTATCGAATGAGCGCATTTGACGCCAGAAGTAAGCCTCCATAAGCGGAAAGCTTTGCGCTTGAAGCAAGCCAGCTTGAACTGCATCAATGTTGCTTTGGTTGATTTGGTGGGGAGTGGCAATGTAAGCCTGAAGGCGTTGCTGAATTCGGGCGCTAGTCTCACTGCGCAGTTGGGTAGTGACTTCATTGACGGCCTGTTGCCCGTTACGCAGGGCCAGCCAACCAGTCAAACCGACAGCAGCACAAATCTGAATGACAAAAGGCACCACCAGTACCACCCGCAGAGGCACTTCTCTCGTCCCCTGTGCAGCTCTATGAAGTACAGGTTTTAGGAACATCACGGCAACGGTTCTACAGCACAAGCAGGCGTAGGGAAGCGCTGACAGCAGACCGTTGCCCCTCGAAATTCAGGTTTGCTTGAGTGCTGGAATGGGCCGAGACTTACGTAGGGGATGGTTACTGTCCTCACCTCTACATACGTAACTCTCTAGGAAAACCCGCATGCTTAAGGTTTCAGCGCTCCAAAAACAGCACCAACCTCAGTACAGGCTAGTTATGCTCTATACAGAGGTGACCTTCGCGACAACTCAGCTTTAGCTAGATGGGCTTCTAGTTGGAGATGGGCTTCTGCTAGGAGATGGGATTTCAAGTGGAGACGGGCTTCTGCTAGGAGATGGACTTCTCGTGGGAGGCAGGAGCCTAGATGGAGATGGGCTTCTGCTAGGAGATGGGGTCTCAAGCGGAGATGGGCTTCTGGTGGGAGATGGACTTCTCGTGGAGGATGGGAGCCTAGCCGGAGATGGGCTTCTGGTGGGAGATGGACTTCTCGTGGGAGGCAGGACTCTAGCCGGAAATGGGCTTCTGCTGGGAGGCAGGACCCTAGCCGGAGACGGGCTGCGACCCGGAACAATCAATTCCTCTTCTAAATCTGCAAGGCGCTGTTGATTCAAGCGCACCAGACAACCTGTGCGTCTGGCTGAGGCCATGGCCCGTTCAGAGAATCTGGTGCTGCTGAAGTCGCAGGCGACATTGCGAAAGCGTAACCAAGCCTGATGGGAGTTGACTAGTTTTTGACGGCGAGCGGCGGGCAGGGTTCGTTGCAACTCTCGGTAAAGCTGGTCCAGCCTGCGATTGCTTGCTTCGTAGTCCCGTACTGCGCAGCGGCGCACATCTGCAATCGTTTGCGGGCTAGCACAGCCCACGGATAATCTGGGCACAGCTGGAGTAGCTGGTGGGATAGCTGGTGGTGTAGCTCTCTGTCCCAACGCATTTGGCATCAACAGGGCGAGTGAGCCGACGCTCAGTAATGTCAAAACCCCCGCTTTTCCCCAGTTCCAGCGCATACTCACCTCAACCAAACGGCTTCAACCAAACAGCTGAAAAATTCGTCATTGAGTTTATGAGTCTACACAAACTTACTCACCAACAGGCCCAAGGCTGCCAGATCACCTGGAGCTAGCTCATCTGGGATTGTTGAGCCCTTGCTGTAGCTCTCGAGTGCGTTGCTGGGTTACTTGGGTGAAGCAACTGGTTAGAGCAACAGGTTCAAATGTGCCGCCTTCGAATTCACTGCTGCTGAAGGCACAGGTTGCATCTCGATATTGAACCCAAGCTCGCTGTGCAACCGTCAATTTCTGACGCCGGGAAGCTGGAAGGCTAGCCATCAAGCGCTGATAAACCTGATTCAGGTTGCGATCTGCTGCCTGGTACTCCTGGCTCGTGCACGTTCGCATCTCCAGAGTGCTTTGAGGAGCAGCACAGTTCGGCTGCGCCGACTGTTGTCCCATTTGTTGTCCCGTTTGTTGTCCCATTGCGCCGGATGCCAGCGTTAGAGTTGAAATTGTACCCAGTAAAAGCGCAGCCCCAAGTCTCATCTGCTTGTCCTTCAACACAGTTTGGTCCTTACATCTACATAACTGAGCTTAATACGAGAGCATTAAATCTACACTCACCCGATTAGTGGTTTTATGAACTAGGAATTACAGTCTTCGAGTTTTATTGCGAACATAACTACTACTTTCTTCACTGATTTTTCTTCACTAATACTTTTTCTCAATCTTCATCTAAACTGGCGTGCGCTCGACCTAAGGGTAGAACAACTGTGAAACAGGTCTGCCCCAACGCACTTTCAACCTGAATACAGCCTCCCAAATGGGTCGTTAATTTCTGCACTAATGCTAGACCCAACCCAGTTCCTCCCTGCTGCCATCGGTCATTACTGGAAACTCGATAGAACTTTTCAAAAATGTGCGGCAGCTCTGACGCTGGGATCTCTGCTTCATTACAAATCTGGAAAATAGCGGTAGGAATTGGAGCTGATGCGACTCGAACGGTGAAGGTTATTTGACCACTCGGGGATGTGTATTTGCAAGCGTTGTTCAAGAGTTCTGTCAAAATACGCTCTAATCCACGCTGGTCTGTCATTAAAGGTGGCAGGTCAGAAACAAGGTCAAGATGCAGACTTTGTTGACGCTGGTGAATCCGAGACTGGAAGGGCTCTAGGAGGCTAGGCAACCAATCGGTTAGGTTTAGAAGAGACCAATCAGGCGAAGCAACGCCAGCTTCTAGGCGCTGCAAATCTAGCAGGTCGTTGATCAGATCAGTTTCCCGAGCACACTCATTCTTCAGAATTTGCAGATAGCGCTCACGCTTTTCCTCAACTTTGGAGGTTTTCAGCATGTGAATAGCCATCTTCATATTGGATAGAGGAGAACGCAATTCGTGAGAAACAGTGCTCAGAAAGTCATCCTTGAGCTGGTGCAATTTTTCAAGTTCTTTGACTTGAGCTTGGGAGGATTGATAAAGATTTGCTTGACGAAGAGCAATTGCGCACTGATTCGCAACCTGCCGGACCAAGCGCATCTCCAAATCGTTAAAGGTTTCCTCTGACTGCTTATGCAACCACAAGTCACCTAGCACGCCCTTGTCATCAACAATTGGACAAGCAAGCAGAGCTTCATGAACTTGATGCAGTTCTGGAATAGACCCACAGAATTGAAAACACTGCCCTTGCAAAAGCTGATGATAGATCTCAGGAAAGTCCGTCATAGCAATTACCCGCTTTTGACCCTGAGGTAATTGAATTTGCACAGACTCATAGTGGACCGTTGAAGTCCCGTAATCAGCGCTGTAGAGCGCAGCATCACAGTAGCAAACAGATAGCAAAAGGGCTAATTCCTGCACAACTGTTTGCAAAATTTGGCGCTCATCAAGGCTGTCTCGCACCTTGTCTGTAATCCGTTTGAGTAGTGCTTCGAAATCGAGGGACTGCTGCAATTGAGCAGTTCGCTCTTGCACCTGGTGTTCAAGTCCTGCATTGAGTTCTTGCACCTGCCGGTAGAGTTGCTGTAGTTCTGCTTCTGAGTGCTTCTGTTCGGTGATATCGCGCAGAATCACGACATACTCCTGGAAGTCTGAATTGAAGCGGTTGGAGACCGCAACTTCGAAGATACGGAGCTGTGAGTCTTGGGTAAGAAACTGTTCACTCCGCCTTGGCCAGTGCTCTGGCCTATCCTGCAAACTGGTTAGCAGTTCATTCAAACGCTCTCCCAACAGGTGAGCGCGACTCAAGCCGAGTAGAGACTCAGTTGATGGGTTCAGCTGACGAATCACACCATCACCGTCCAAGACAAGAATGGCGTCAAGGGCAATCTCAAAGAGGTGCTCAGCCTGTTTGCGTGCGGTAAGCATTGCAAGCACCTGTGGCAAGCTGGTCCAGCAAGCAATAGCAACCGCTAAAAAGGCTGTGAGCAAAAGCAGCACAATCAGCAGATTTGCAGAAGGTTGAGCAGAGATCGGCACTAACCAGGCTCGCATTACCCAGCCCAAAGTAAGAGCGCTGCAAACCAATCCCAGCAAGATGATGATTTGAACGGCAATAGAATCGTTGGCCTTGCCAAATCGCTGCTTCTGATAACGCTGGACCCACCAGTTAGATTGAAAGGGCGCAAATTTCAGGCGTTGAATAGCCCAATCTATCGCTAAAATCGCCAGGGGCCATAGCAATCCAACCAGCAAGGTCCAGCGCCAGGTCGCTCCTGCTACCACCAGGACCACAGCCTCTAACAGGAGACACCCCAAAGACCAATGGGGCCAGCGTACTTCTGGCTGCTGGCGCGAGAGCCATAGGGCCAACTGGACGATCATGATTGTCACAAAGTAGCTGGTGCCAGTTGCCACCAACAAGCTAGGTACGTCTCCCCAAGCCAGACACAGGAAACTGATCAAAAAGGTAAAAGCCAGGGCAGGTTCTAGAACCCCCGTCCGTGAGACGACTGCGAAGACGGGCGCAAGCTCACCATCCAGAGCAAACTGGTACAAAAAGCGAGGGCAGACTGCAACTGCAGTGGCACAGGCTAGCAGGAGACCAGCAGTCACTAAGAGCGTCACGAAGGCTGAGGCAGATTGACCCCAGAATGGCTGGGCTACTGCAACCAAGATCAAGAATGGATTGTTGCCTAGTTCTGGCCTTGTTGCTAATTGCATCAACACCCAAGAGCCTCCCAGAAAAACAACTGGGATTAGGCAGGCAGTGAGCAAGAGAAACCTTAAGGCGGCAGTGGGCTTCCGGCTTTCTCCAACAAAGACAGCAGAGGTGTCGCTGCAATAGTAGGTGGGGAGCGCCAGGAAAACCCAGTTAGCCCAGGAGTTGAAGCTGAAGCTAGGCCAATGGCTTGGCAGCAAACCCGGACTATCAGGTGAGAGCGCTAACCAGCCAACCCCTTGAACACAGAAGAGCAGCAGCGAGGCAATCGCCGGGAGCACCAAACATAAATGCAAGACCGACAGAGCTTTGGTGCCACTTAGAGCCACTACAAAGGCAATGGCTGTGAAGCCAATTTTCAAGGGCAACTCGGGACAGGGGAGCCCTAGCGGCTCAAGGTTCTCCTTGAGAAGGGCCGCAAAGACGATGGCACTCACTGCTGGCGTTGCGGCCCAGGTTAAGAAGTAGCCAATCGCAACGTAGCGTCTTAGCCACGGGTAGGGTTTCAGCAGACGGGCTACATAAGCAGGATTACCTCCGACTAGCTCCGGCCACTGCGAACCCAGGTGTTGCACCTGCAAGTTGTAGAGGACGCCTGAGATGGCTCCGAACAGCCAAACCCAAAGTGCTTGAGATCCCAGCGCAGCCTGCATGATGGGCGCAAGGGCAATCCAAGCAACCAGATTGGTCAGACTAAAACCCCAGGTTTCAAGAGCAGTGAGGCTACGGGGGAGGCGCGTTGCGGAGTCCTGATTGAGCATTGCCTCGTTTGCCCTGCTTTACATTTAGGTCTATTCAGATCTTTTACCTGATGGTTCTGGAGGCAGAGCCGCATATGCTGGCTCTCCTCTTGAGACCCATAGAGAGAGACCAACAGAGAAAGCCCACAGAGCATCCGGCCTGTGCGGCTCGCCATGATTCTAGCCCTGGCATTTTCTCGTCTTCTTTAGCTCAGCAGTCAGCACAATAGGCTGTACTGACAACTTCCTCCGCCTCAGTTGCCGAAGATAATGGCTTAGGTTTGCCTTAGTCTCCCAGGTCAAGCCCTGGGAGCGAACGCCCTAGTTTCCCCTGAAATTTGCTAGGAGCCCTTATTGCTACTTCCTGACTCTTGCCTGAAATGAAGTCAGAGCTAAGCAAGTAGGAACCAGCAAGCCCACCTCCTTCCAAAATTGATCCCCTTCTTTCAGGGGTAGGAGAAGGGGCCGGGGGATGAGGGCCTCTAGCCTTCCACACTGCATTAGCATTTCAGGCCGTAACAGTCACCGTATAGCCTGCATAAGATGTTGCTTATGCGACATCTGTCACCACTTAAACAGAACTTATGGATCCGAGTTCTGTGACAGTCACCCTAAATCGTGCATCAAATGATCTAAATCGCGTGACAGTCACAGCATAAGTGGAGCTTATAACTTCGAGTTGTGTGACGGTTACCGCTTGTTAAGCCAGAGTCTTCGCAGGCGTAGAAGTTATGTCTGTAAATCTGTTTCGGAGATCCCAGTTTCAGGAATTGCTACAACTCTTCGGGATTCAAGCCAAGCTCTCTGAGCTTGGCTGCCATACGATCCTGGCGTTGCCGCTCTTGCTCTCGCAGTTGCCGCTCTTGCTCCACCAGCTCTGTTCCCCACAGGAGCAGCTCACCTGGCGCATTCCACCAGCGCAACCAATAGCCAGTTCGCTCGGCCTTAGTGCCCTCCCGAAGTCCTAAGAACAGGTCAATCCCTTCTAGCCAATAGCGGCCCTGGGTATCCGGTATTTGCAGTTGATACCGGCCTAACCCAAGCTGATAGACCTCTAACTGCCCGGTTCTCGGCTCGAAGATCACGTAGTTGGGCACCTGCAAAATCTGCTCGTAGAAGAACCACTTGCCAGGTGGGTAGGTGGGCTTGCTGGAATATTCGCCGCCCTCAGTTTCTGACAGAAACTCCATCACAACGGCAGGCTTATCCCCTTCTAGATTGGGCGTGTAGCTACGACGGGGAGAGGATGAACTTGTGAGCAGTACCGAAGGCACGTAAACCCAATCTGGCGCTTTGATAATCAACTTGCCGTCTACTGTGGCGCATAAGCCAAAGTTGGTAGCAACTAGCGTCGTCTCGCGCAGCAAACCAGCCAGTTCTAAACTTTCAGTCAAAGCTGAGGCTAGAACGGGTTGATCGAGATTGTCCACGGGCTCGTCATCTAAACGAAAATCATCCGGCAGTTTTTCCCAGGCAATCGTATGACCGCTCAGAGTGATGGACATAGTGCCCTTCTGCCTTGCGCTTTAGAATTCCCTGCTGTCCAGCCTAGCTGATCTAGAACTTGCGCTTCAGGCCCCAACAACAACACTTTTGCCCGGTCTGGGTGTGGTATATCAATGGCGTCTCCCTTAACCGCGAGTTTGCCTTCATGTCGCTGAATATCCCCCGCCGCCAGTACGTCAGCAACTACGGTCCCACGGTTGGCGACCGGGTGCGGCTGGCTGATACTGAGCTGATCATCGAAGTCGAGCAGGATTTCACCACCTACGGCGAGGAAGTCAAGTTCGGTGGCGGCAAGACTATCCGGGATGGCATGGGCCAGAGCCCCACGGCGACTAGAGAAGAAGGGGCGGTTCTGGATCTAGTGATTACCAACGCCCTGATCTTGGACTGGTGGGGCATCGTCAAAGCTGACATCGGCATCCGCGATGGCAAAATCGCAGGCATCGGTAAAGCAGGTAACCCAAATATTCAGGATGGCGTCACACCGGGCATGGTCGTGGGCGCCAGCACTGAAGTGTTAGCAGGCGAGAACCTGATTGTCACCGCAGGCGGCATCGATACCCACGTTCACTTTATTTGCCCGCAACTGATCGAATTTGCGATCTCTTCCGGTCTGACCACACTGTTGGGTGGCGGCACTGGACCTGCTACGGGAACCAACGCCACCACCTGCACACCTGGAGCCTGGAATATCAGCAAAATGCTCCAGGCTGCCGAAGCCTTTCCGATTAACTTAGGCTTTTACGGCAAAGGTAACAGCGCCCTGCCTGCGCCACTCATGGAACAGGTCGAAGCGGGCGCTTGCGGCCTCAAGCTCCACGAAGACTGGGGCACCACCCCCAGTGCCATCGATACTTGCCTCAATGTCTGCGACGAGTACGACATTCAGGCTTCAATCCACACCGACACACTGAACGAGTCAGGCTTTGTAGAAGACACAATTGCAGCAATTGACGGACGCACGATTCACACCTTCCACACCGAGGGCGCAGGCGGTGGTCACGCGCCAGACATTATCCGTATTGCCGCTGAGCCCAATGTGCTGCCCAGCTCGACTAACCCAACCCGGCCCTACACAGTTAACACGATCGACGAGCACCTAGACATGCTGATGGTTTGCCACCACCTCAGCAAAAATGTGCCCGAAGATATCGCCTTTGCCGAGTCGCGCATTCGGCCTCAGACCATTGCCGCCGAAGATATCCTGCACGATTTGGGTGTGTTCTCAATTCTCTCCTCCGACTCGCAGGCGATGGGGCGAATCGGTGAGGTGATCATCCGCACCTGGCAAACCGCCGACAAAATGAAGCGTCAGCGGGGTCCGCTTTCAGAAGACTCCGACCGCAACGACAACTCCCGCGCCAAACGCTACATTGCTAAGTACACCATTTGTCCGGCAATTGCTCACGGCATTTCCCATGTTGTGGGTTCGATTGAGGTTGGTAAGCTTGCTGACTTGTGCCTGTGGAAACCAGCATTCTTTGGAGTCAAGCCAGAAATGGTGCTCAAGAGTGGCTTTATCGCCTGGTCGCAAATGGGGGATCCCAACGCCAGCATTCCCACCCCTCAGCCGGTTTGGCCGCGTCCGATGTTTGGGGCCTATGGTGGGGCTCAAACCAGTACTAGTGTTTTATTTATGTCCAAGGCTGCTGTAGAGCTAGATATTCCTGAAAAACTGGGTTTGAGCAAGCCCGTTTACGCGGTTGAGCGCTGCCGATCTGTGAGTAAAGCCGATCTCAAACTGAATACAGCAACGCCTCGGATTGAGGTCGATCCTGAAACCTACACCGTGAAAGCTGATGGTGAAGTGCTTACCTGCGAACCTGCTGAAGTTTTGCCTCTAGCGCAGCGTTATTTCCTGTTCTGAGCTAGCCATCTAACTCAATAACTAAGCTAATAAAAACCCAAGGGGAGCCCGTATTGAGGCTCCCCTTAGATCATTCAAGCTTGGGTTGGTTCAAGTCTGAGTTCATTCAAGCTCGGTCCAGTGCCAGTTCCGGCTAACGATCAAGACCGAGCTATCAGTTAGATCCCCAACACTTTCTTGGCACGGGCTAGATGATGTTTGCGATCGGGCAGACCGTTTCTACCACCATTGATCTTCTTGGTAATAGTGAGAATGTCATCCCTGTCGGCCCAGATATTAAGGCTACCGCCACGTTCCTTGGCACAAATCACATCCCAATACCAACCAGCGGAGCGTACCGCGAATTCGGGAGCCGCCATCAGCGTTGGATACTGAGTGAAATCGACCTTAAAGAAGCTGCCAGCCTTCACGTAGTTGGCGCGTCCAGTCATCTGGATCAGACCACGACCCTTGAACCGAACACCATCGCCACGCTTAGTATTGCCCAGGTCTCTTCTGCCTTCATAAGCTCGACCACTGGCAATTTCTTCCATGTAGTTGAAGGAGCCAGATTCATGAGCAATCTGAGCAATAAAGTGAGCCTGCCGCAGTTTGGTCGTGATGCCAAACTCTTTCATCGTTTGGTTAATTGCAGGCGTGAGTAGGTTAACTCTGGACAAGCGAGCGGTCGGTACAATTGCCTTCAACTGGGCTGCGGTGATGAATTGAACCTTGGCAGCCGGAGCCGGAACTACAATGCCCCCTGCCGGGAACAGACCAGCATAGGGCGGTCTCCCTTGGGGACGGGCAGGCAGTGAGGAGAGTTTCCGAATTAGATCATCCACAGTGCCATCTACGACCTGATAGGCAGGCGGCAAGGTCAGGAGCAAGTCATCAAGCATGTCACTGGCTTTACGCCGCCAGTTGCGGAGATTGTCGGGAGGCAGGATCCCCTCGTAAGGGTTGCGATTCGCAGGCTTGGGAGGCAGCTTCTTCAAGCTTCTAATGAGCCCATCGAGAACCACATCAATCGAAGTAAATTCCTTAGGCTTCAGAGGCAACATCAGGTCATCAACGCGTTGAGCCCCCTGCTGTCTCCAGCTTTTAATTTGTGATGCACTGATCTGTGTTGTGGTTGCCATAAATTCCTCTATAAGTTAGTGACCCTGTAACCTAACCATTCCCAACCGGAGGCAGAGAGCTCATAGTCCCGAAGTTGAGCGACTTCTTTCAGAATCGAAGGGTTGACTTCAGGAAGAGCTTCCAACTGGGAAGAAGCCACTGTCTAGTCTTACCCTCACCGCCATCGAACCAACCCAAGTTAACAACACTGGGAGCAGTTAACCGAGAGCTGCACTCTACTCGCTTTCAACGACTTCTCCAAATATTCCCCAGAGGATGAATTGGGATCCGTGTAGAACTGCAACAAGATTTACAAAACGTTAAAGCACTGAGTCAATGCTGGTCATGAATAAGGCTGGTCATGAATAATGAGATCTAGCAATCTTGCATAATTGTATTGAGTCATGACATCCTTCTTCTCACCTGATTGGGTTAACTGATTGGGTTAACTAATTGGGTTAACTGAATTAGGATCGGTACTCGCTGCCCTGTGTGACGTTAACTGCTTTGTTTAACTGTCTTTATCCTAAAGGTTCCATTCAAAAGAAACATCTGAAAAACGTCTTGAGCCTATCAACCAAAGAGAGCAGACTCTCCTGACTTTCGTTGACACAGTAAGTATGATTGCTTAAGACTTTAGTTGATAGGCAACTGAGTCGTGACGGGGCAATCGCAGCCCTCAGTTTTGACCTCAGACAAAACAGTTGAGGAGTCTAGGCCACCAGAGAGCAAAACGGCTGCCTTCACTTGCACAGCAGGAAGTTGAGTGTAGAAAGGTTAGCTAAAGCCTGAGCAACCACAATCGGCGCAGATCTCAGATCAGACTTTTACAATCCCCAATAGCGATTGCAGAAGTTGAGCTGGAACCTGCGCCGATCTGTCATGGACTAGAGCTGTACTCAGAGCTTGACTTAACTTAACTAGTGCCCTGATTGCTCGCTTGCCTGAATGGCTGAAGCGCTTTGCTGCTCCCACAGCTGACGAGCTTTTAAAGCATCTTGCTCACTCAGTTTGAAGATGACGACCCCTAGTGGCGGCAGACAAACATCTAGTGAGTGATAGTGGCCGTGATAAGCAATGCTTTCACTGTGTTTGCCACCATAGTTACCAACGTTGCTGCCTCCGTAATCAGCCGCATCACTATTGAGCAACTCTTGATAAAAACCGGGCTCTGGCACGCCGACTCGATAGTGGTCATGGAGGACTGGTGTGAAATTGCACACGACTACCACAAACTCATCCGAGCCTTTAGCCCGACGGATAAAGGAGATTATGCTGTTGCGATTGTCGTTGCACTCAATCCACTGGAAGCCATCGTAGGAGAAGTCATCTGTGTACAGCGCTGGCTGCGCTTTGTACATGTGGTTGACATCTCGAAGGAACTTCTGCAAGCCCTTGTGGGCTGGGTATTGCAGCAACCACCATTCCAGATCGCCCCAGACATTCCACTCACGCCACTGGCCGAATTCCATACCCATGAACAGGGTCTTCTTGCCGGGGTGGGTGAACATGTAGCCATACAGGCAGCGCATATTGGCAAACTTTTGCCACTCATCGCCAGGCATTTTGCCAGGCATGTTGCTCTTACCATGCACCACTTCATCGTGGGAGAGCGCCAACATAAAGTTCTCGCTCATGGCATACATGATGCTGAAGGTCACATGGGTATGACCAAACTGGCGGAACCAGGGATCCATGCTGAAGTAGTCCAGCATGTCATGCATCCAGCCCATGTTCCACTTGAGGTTGAACCCCAAGCCGCCTACATAGGTGGGCCAGGTAACCATCGGCCAGGACGTTGATTCTTCAGCAATCGAGAGCGTGCCAGGGAAGTAGCCGAAAATTATTGAGTTAGTTTGGCGCAGGAAATCAGCTGCTTCTAAGTTCTCGCGCCCGCCGTATTGGTTGGGCAACCATTCGCCAGGTTTGCGCTGGTAGTCCAGGTAGAGCATGGAGGCGACAGCATCGACCCGAATGCCGTCGATGTGGTACTTGTCAAACCAGAACAGGGCATTGGCCGCTAAGTAGTTGCGCACCTCATGGCGACCGTAGTTGAACACCAGGGTGCCCCACTCTTTGTGTTCGCCCTTACGGGAGTCGGCGTGCTCGTAGAGGTGAGTCCCATCAAACAGCGCCAGACCATGACCATCTTTGGGAAAATGCCCCGGCACCCAGTCCACTAGAACCCCAATGCCGTTTTGGTGACACTGGTCCACAAAGTACATGAAGTCTTGGGGGGTGCCGTAACGCGAGGTGCTGGCATAGTGCCCAATCACCTGATAACCCCAGGAGCCATCGAAGGGATGCTCAGCGACCGGCAGCAATTCGATGTGGGTAAAGCCCAGACCCTTGACGTAGGGGATCAAACGGTGGGCTAGTTCCCGATAGCTCAGGAAGCGCGCTCCGGGTTTGAGATCGGCAGCATAGACAACTGGCGCTTTCTCGCCCCGTTCGTCTAGAGGCGGCAGGTTGGCATCACCGTGCATCCAGGAACCGATGTGTACCTCATACACAGAGATCGGTTGCGTGAGCGGATCGGTATGCCGCCGTTGCTCCATCCAGTCGCTATCCGACCATTGATAAGTGCTCAGGTCAGTGACGATAGAAGCCGTTTTGGGCCGGATTTCCTGCTGGAAGCCATAGGGGTCAGATTTCTCGTAAATGTGACCCGCCTGGTTTTTGATCTCGTACTTGTAGGGCTCGCCCACGCCAATCTCAGGCACGAACAAATCCCAGATGCCGGTTGGTCCTTTTCGCATCTGGTGCTTGCGCCCATCCCAATGGTTAAAGTTACCTAGAATGCTGACGTTACGAGCATTGGGGGCCCATACGGCAAAGTAAACCCCCGGCACGCCGTTCAGCAGGGTGAGATGGGCCCCTAACTTCTCATAAATACGGTGATGATTGCCTTCGCCGAACAGATGCAGGTCCAGGTCGGTCAGCAAGGGCGAACGGAAGGCATAGGGATCATAAATTACCCGTTCGTGTCCGCCTTCAAAGACGCGCAACTGATAGTTGAGCAGTTCCTCGGTGTCCAGAACGCACTCAAAAAAGTGTGGGTTATGCACCGGATGCATCGGATAATCTTTGCGCTGCCCGGGATCGACCACTGCCGCCGCCTGAGCTCCTGGCAAGTAGGCCCGAATGACCCACCGTCGAGAGCCATTTTGCTCAATGGCGTGAGGACCAAGCACCTCAAAGGGATCATGGTGCTGGTTCCAGACAATCCGGTCAATCTGCTCTGGAGAGATAGTTTGAGGCGCTGTGACCTCAAGAATGGAGAGCGAAGGCATAGGCAAAGCTCAGAATCTGAGGGACAGGGATAAGCAAGTAGCGAGCAACGGACCTATGGATAATACTAAAGAGGATTTACGAGTTGTAGATAATCCTCAAGACAATTAACCGCTCAGCTCCACGAGTTCAGACATACTTATACCCCCATAGCACTGGTGAGATCGGCTTTGCTGAGGTCAGCCTGCTCAAGGTCGAGGTTGCTTAAGTTTGAGCAACTGAGGTCAGCGTTGTAGAAATTAGTCTGCTCAAGAGTTGCCCCAGTGAGGTCAGCGCGGATCAGGCTGGTTCCCTCTAGGCGGGCTTTACTCAAGTTCGCCCCGCGCAGGTCAGCGCAGTAGAGATCGGCCCCGCTTAGATCAGCAGTGCTTAGATTTGCACCTTGGAGGTTACTGTTGCGCAGGTTCGCATTCTGCAAGTTGGCCCCACTCAGATCAGCCCCCCTCAAATCGGCTTTCCAGAGTGCCGTTCGCCGCAGATCAGCCTGCTTCAAGTCTGCCTGAGTAAAGTCTGCCTGCTTCAAATCTAGCCGCCGCAGATCCAGACCCGCCAAAGTACAGCCAGCAAAGCTGCGTTGCCCACGGCTGTAGGCACTTTTAACAGCGCGAGCATCTTTGAAAGTATCTGGTACAGGATCCGGCACGGAAACATCACCTCAAGGCTTCAAGTATGAGCCTACCGGACAGATGTCGCACTCTTGCGTTTTTACTGAGAATGATTGACAACCAGCTTCTTCACTCCTATTCTCATGTACCCAGGTAGATGATCACGAATTACCTCTAGTGCTCTAGACACGTCAAGCATTGTTTATCCCTGGTTCTGAGGTTCTTTATTACACCGCTAAGCTTTCCGCCAAGGAGGATAATCGCTCAAAATTTCTTGACTTCTATTCTCACGTGACTAGGACTGAGGGGTAACCTCTAGACAGCAACTAGGTGCGATTACCCCAGGACTGCTGCTCTTTGAGCTGTTCTTTGAGCAGTGGACTACGCATTATTCTGCTTAGCTGTGTGCTGCTTAGCTACTGCCGTGCCTTTGTGCTCTGTTGCGGTTCTGCTTATGCTGCTCTGCTGTGCTGCGATAGCTGTGTCTAGTCATGCTGCTGGATTTGGTTGTGTAGGTTGACCTGTGCTGCTTCAGTACCAAGGACTGATTACCTGATAACTTCCCCCTTTGACTGCATACCCTTTGACTGCATAGGAGAATGACTCTACATGGCGCGAGAGTTACCGATTGATGCTGACTATCAGCCGATGGAACGCTTCCCAAAACCACTGGACTTAGCCCAGGTTTGTGTCTATGAGCTGAGCATTTCGTCCGCAGGTCTCTTTCTATTCTTGCCCTTCTTTAACTTATTACATCCCAGCTGTAAGTATGTTCTGTAGTGGAAAGGGATGTTTTTGGACAAACTCTAAAGTGGTGTACCGCGCAGTTCTGCCAGCTTCAGGTTAATGATAGACAGCACAAAAATGCCCAGGAATAAAACTAGGCCAACTGTGCAGGCATAGCCCATTTCTAAGTCAGAAAAGGCTCGCTCATAGAGGTAGTAAACAATAGTCTTAGAACTATTCAGTGGGCCGCCTCGCGTCATCACGTAGACTTCTTCAAAGACTTTTAGCGCGGAAATCGAAGAAATTACGCCCACCAGTAGCAGATAAGGCTTCATCAATGGAACAGTAATGTCCCAATGTTGCTGAACGCCCTCGGAGCCATCGATACTGGCAGCTTCATAGAGATCCTGAGGAATGCCCTGGAGGCCCGCTAGGTAAATCACCATGTAGTAACCCAGCCCCTTCCAGATGGTTACCGCCATGACGCTAAATAGAGCGATATCTGGACTGGTAAGCCAGGGCACCGTCGGCAAGCTCAAAGACTGCAAGCCTTGATTCAGCAGCCCATTCTCAGAGTAAAGCCACTTCCAGGCAATACCTGCTACCACCATTGAGATCACCACCGGCACATAGTAGGCTGCCCGAAACCAACGCACCCCCCGCAACTTTTGGTTGACTAGAATCGCCAGAACTAGGGGCAACGCCACCAGCACCGGCACCACACAGACTAGGAACAGCACGGTATTCAACAGGGCCTTCCAAAATGCCTGGTCGTGCCACAGTCGAACAAAGTTCTCTAGCCCCACCCACTCAGGCGGCGTGATGATGTCGTAGCGGGTCAGACTCAGATAAAACGCCTGCAGCAAGGGCCAGAAAAACACTAGGGTCATCACTGCCAAGGCAGGTAGCACAAACAAGTAGGGCGTCAGCCGGGGCATCGCCCGGTGTGCGCCTTTGCCCATCGCGACCCAGACAGATTGCAGCATCACACACTATCGCTTCAAGCCAAGAACTCTGAAACCGGCTCTAATTCCGGCAGCACTAACTCCGGTAGAGCAACGGTTGATTGCTCTTGAAACACACTGAGGTCAAACCAGAACGTGGTGCCACTGCCAACTTCACTGCTGATGTGAATCTTGCTGTGGTGCTTCTCAATGATGTTGTGAACAATCGAAAGCCCTAGGCCCGTACCCTCTAGGGTATGAACCCGATTCTCAACTCGGAAAAATCGCTCGAAGATGCGGGTCTGATCTTCAGGCGCAATGCCAATCCCGGTGTCTGAGACTTCAATACGGACCACTCCTGGTCGCACATGTACTGGCCACGAGTGCTCCTCTGCCGATGCTTCAATCTCAGCTGGCAGAGCACCTTCCGCTTCTTTGAGGTTACAGACTGGCTGGTGGAAGCAGTAGGCGTGAATTTTGACCTTGCCACCAGCCGGTGTGAACTTCACCGCGTTGCCTACCAGATTGGCAAACACTTGCAGAAGCAGGTCGTAGTTGCCCCAAACCGGCGGCAGATCGGGTTCGATTTCCGAGATCAGCTCGATGCCCTTGTCGCGAGCATTGAGCTGATAGGTGCGCAGCGTTTGTTCAACCGGTTGCGCAATATAAACAGCATCCAGTTGATACTGCCGTCCTGATTCCAGACGCGATAGATCCAGAACATCATTGACCAACCGCGTCAGCCGATCTGTTTCCCGATTGGCAGTATCTAGAAACTCTAATCGCTCGACCTCGCTGAGCTCGGGGCCGTATTCCTGTAGCGTCTCAATGAACGACTTGATATTGAACAAGGGCGTGCGCAGTTCATGCGAGACATTGCTGATGAACTGGCTCTTGGCATCATTCAGCTCAACTTCCCGGCTGATGTCCTGCACCGTCATCGTGATGCCCTTAAGGCTCTCGCGCCTTTGGTCAAAGACTGTATTGAGCAGGACTCGTACCGTGCGATCAGAGCGGTCAGAGGCTTCCTGCAAGACCACACGGAACTCTCCGCCTTCTCGCTCACCATTAACCATTTGGGCAAGAGGGCGAGTTAGCTCAGCGCGTAGCTTGTCCGGTAGGGACTGCAAGACGTTGCCGCCCATGGGCGGATTGGTCTCCCAGTTGAAGATGCGCAGCGCAGCCGGGTTGATCAGCACAACCCGGAGTTCGGCATCCAGCAGGACAGCACCATCCGCAATTGTGGAAACCAGAGTTTCTAGCTTGGCCTTCTGAGCCGTCATCTCTTCGACGTTCTGCTCTTCGTAGCGCTCTAGCCGCTCGGCCATCTCATTGAAGCTGGAGATCAACTCACCCAACTCACCGCCAAAAGGCAAGTCTACTCGTTGCTTAAAGTTGCCAGCAGCAATGTTTTTGACCCCAGCGACCAGCTCCTTAATAGGCTGCGTGATCTGAAGCGCATTGAATACCGCGCCCAAAATCACCATCACCCAAATCGAGACAAACACAGCAATCGTCACGTCCCGAGTCAAGTTCGAAGAGGTGACGACCGTAGGGTTTGGGTTAATGCCTAGGGCTAAGATACCTAGCTCTTGCTTCTCGTGGTAAAGTCCCACGAATACATCAGTCACCTCGCCGTCTGGAGTTAGATGTTGACGTACTAGAGGATGATCTGAGGTTGGATGTTTGCCCTCCGGCAACTGAATCCGACGCCGAATCGTAAGTGAGTTCTTGACCTCCGACTCTGAGAAGGGAATGCCGTAGTAGATCTCACCATCTGGATCCGCATAGAGCATGTAGCGGATACTGGTTGTGCTGTTGTAAAACTTCTGGGATAAACGGGCAATCTCAGTGCGGTTATCCTCAGCAATTAAAGGGGCCACATTGGCCGCCATTAGCAGCCCTAAATCCTGACCGAAACGAGTATCGTTCAGGCGGGCATCGCTCTGAATATTATTGACCGCCCAAAAGGTCAAACCGCTCATCACCAGCGACACAGCGAGGGTCGCCGCTGCCATCAAGCGGGTTTGAAGCGTGAAGTCTGACCACCAACGCTTAAAGATCTCACCAAGTTGCCTGAGCAGTTCCAGCAAGGGCAAATACTGAAGTAGGTAGATTTACTTTTCTAGCAGTCTTTCACGCTGACTGGAGATTAGGCCAGTCGGGAAATATCCGCTCCCATCTGCATCATAAGTTGCATCGTGTGGCAACCGTCGGCTATTGGGGGATCGCTCTTACGGTGCTGCCAGAGGCAGTACCAGACGGCTCAGGATCCGTTCATCCTCCAACTTGGCAATCGTCAACTCGCCGCCAGCCTGTTGCATCAGCGCTTGGCAAATCGCCAAGTGCAGACCCGGAGGACGGTCTAGGGTCGAGGGCGCCAGCAAATCGCTAGAACGGCCATCCTCAAGGTCTTTAAGCAGTTGAGGCTCAATCTCACCATTATCGGTGATCGAGATTTCTAGCCAACGATCGTCGATTGGGCGGCACCAGATATCGATGCGGCCTCCCACTTTGGCACGGGTACAGGCTGCCAGCATTAGCTCGTAGCTGATCAGCTCGATCTTGTCGATATCACCTCCGAGGACGGCACTGGCATTGGCCTGGTTATGAACTTGTGACCAAAGCTGGCGCTGTTTGATTATCTCGTCTACTCGCTCCAGAGTTCGCTTCAACAAACCGGCTAGGGGAGCCGTCTCTTGGGCGGTACGCAGATGCCACTGTTCCTGCTTAATGATGCGGGTTAGCGGCATTACCGAGCCTTGGAGATAGCGCAGAGACTGCTGCAGACGCATCGCCCCCAATGCATCCTTCTGGTTGATCACATCGGCAATCTTGCGAATGCCCGAGTTGATTGAGCGGTAAATGTCTTCAATCCGGCGCTGCTTGTACCAGTTCAGGCGCTCTAGCTCTTGACACTGTTGGCGCGTTCGCTCTTGCAGCAGCAAATGGCGACGGCACCAGGCCAACTGATTCACCAGCATGGCAAAGGCGTTCAGGTAGCGCTCTGGCCACTTGCGCCCCTGCCGGTCGGCTACGATCAGTACACCAGAGGGTTCGTGGTCTCGGGCAGTACGCAGAGCCATCACCAAGATCTGACCGATCTCCCGACCACACATCCACTGGCGGGTTTCGGCAGGCAGGTCGTTGACGTTCAAGGGCAATAGACCATCGGTTTGCAGCGCCCACTGTAGCAGTGGGTCCGTGTGCACGGGCAATACCATCTCTGCGTTGAGCGAGAACTTGTCGCTGGTGCAGGCCGTGGCACTCAGGCGACCACCGCGTCGCCCTGGCGTCCAGGTGGCTAAGGCTGCCAAAGGCACCTGCAATACTTGAGCAATATGCTGGACGGCCATATTTTCCAGGCGATCGATCGTGGCAGCCTGCTGCATGGAGGTAATGCCCCACTGGATGCTGGCATGCATACGCTGCTGCTGATCTGCTTGCTTCTGCAATTGCCATTGGTGCAGGATCAGGCCTACCTGCTGGGCGACGGCCTGCACGATTGAGCGCTCCGAGCCATTCCAGGTTCGGCTGGCCTCGTGAGCGATTAACAACAGGCCTTCTAGTTGATGTCCGAGCGAAGTGCTGCTGACTAACAGCGAGTGCACTCCCAACTCTAGAAAGGCATTGCGCCAGGCTAGCAGTTTGAGATCATCTTCGAGATTCTCGATGGCGATCGGTTCGGTTGCCCGTTCCAACATCTGCCAGTCCACTTCGTTCAGTGTGGCCAACGGGCTGGTGACTGGCCGACGGTTATTGGGTTGGCTCTGGTAGCAGATTTCGAAGGTGCCAGAATCGCGGTCATGCAGCAGCACCAGGAAACGTTCTGCTTTCAGACGAGCACACAGCGCTTCTGCCGAGGTTTTTAGAGCCGCTTTCCAATCTGTATCGCTGTAGATCGAACGGGCCACCCCCGCCATTAGGGCCTGATCAGTGCGAATGCGCTGGACATTCTCTTCCATCTCTTCGAGTGGGGCCGTTAGCGCAATCAGTTGAGCCGCCCCTCGCACAAAGTTTTTCTCCTCCTCTTCCCACAGACGAGCTTCATTACCTTCGACGCTTAGAAAGCCTAGTAGCTCGTTCTGAAAGATAATCGGCGCCGCTAACAAGGAGCGAGCTTTGAGGTGCTGCATCAGACGGTTGGTGACGTCAGAGCGTAGCGAACTCTGAGCTTCGCTTACAGCAACCATCTGGTCCGCTACCAAAGATTGGTAGAAGGTATTGACCTCCTGCACCATGATGCCGTTGGAAGCAGAATAGAGGTCTGCCACAACGCCATAGACTGTCCCGGCCTTCTGTCGGTTGCCTACGCGTCGCCAAAAGTAGCGGCGTTCGCGCTCAAACCAGTAGACGTTGGTGCGTGAAGGGGCAACGAACAAATGAGTCTGCTCTACCACTTCTTCCAGGCGTTGAGCTAGGGTAGGCAGCGAGCGCAACTTGTGCAGCAGAGTCAGAAGGGGCTGATCGGGGCGCTTAACTTGTTGGCGCTGCCAATCCGTCTCAATCTGGTAGAGAGCAGCCCCTAAACTACTCAACACCATCGCTAGGCGGGCTTTTTCTTCTGAACGAGGCGAGACACCCCAAAGATGGGAACCCAGCAAGGCCACACCAAAGCAGCGGTCTCGATGGCGAATCGGGAATAAGAGCGCACCCTGGATGTTGAAGCGTTGAGCTGCTTTCTGCCAAATGCCTGCCCGGCTTTCCTCGCGGAGATCAGGAATTCCATAGGGGCGCTGCTGCACCACAATCTGCTCTAAGATATCGCCGGGTTTGAGCAGAATCTTTTGGCGCAAGAAAGACTGGTCAGGACTCGGCGAGGTGCCTCCTTTACCAAACAGGCGGTGATCAACCCGGTCGTAAAGGCCAATCCAAACCAGAGCATAGTCGAAATAAGCTTGGAGGTAGTCGAGCACTGCCGCTACCAAAATATCGGCACTCTCAGCTTCCCGGAGAGTCTGTAGTGTCTTCCCCAGAGCAACCAGTTGCTTTTCAGATGCACTCGATTCTTTGTGCTGGACCATGCCTGGGGAAAATAGAGATGGCTGAGCCATACCGCTAGGGACAGGTGTTAAAGACTACGGAGCGGTCTTTGTCCCTCATTAAAGCTGAAAGGTCAAAAGGCCCGCTATGGGCAAATCTGGGAGATTGAAACGTACGAACCGTAGACTGTCGCTGATGCACCTAGTTAAACGGGATTGACGCTCAGACTGTCGAGCCATTCCACCCTCATTTCACCATTAGGAGGGCCCTCATGACCGAAACCTTACTGGGTCAAGAGGCTGACTTAGTTAAACACAACTTAGGGAGTTGGCATTGAACTTAGATCTCTACCAAAGCGGCTTACGCCCTCTGTTATTTGACCTACTACGAACTGATCCAGAGCGAGCTTATCAGCATTTGATTACCTTCTGTGCCTGGGCTGGCAGTGAGCGAGGAAGCTGGATTCGTAAGGCAGCAAGACAAGTATTCAACCTTGAGGATACGCGTTTAGAGCAGCACCTATGGGGATTGTCTTTTGCTAACCCTGTAGGCTTAGCCGCAGGGTTTGACAAAGACGCCTTAGGAGTAGACTTCTGGCCGAGCTTAGGATTTGGCTTTGCGGAGGTGGGCACCCTGACTTATCACGCACAGGTCGGCAATGCTAAGCCTCGTCTGTTTCGTCTGCCACAAGATCAGGCTGCCCTCAATCGCATGGGCTTTAACAATTCGGGAGCCGCGGTGGCCGCAAAGCGACTCCAGGCAGTTCAACGCAAAATTCCTTTGGGCATTAATTTGGGCAAGTCTAAGGTGACCCCTCTGGCAGCAGCGGCAGCTGACTACCGGGCCAGTTTTGAACTGCTACGGGAGTTGGGGGATTACTTCGTTATTAATGTCAGCTCTCCCAACACGCCAGGATTGCGCACATTGCAGTCCCCCGAGGCTTTAGGCGAAATCTTAGAGGCTGTGCAAACAGCCAACTTGGGCCATAAGCCCCTGCTCGTCAAAATCGCACCGGATCTGGAGTTTGAAGCGATTGCAGAGGTGCTGAGTTTGTGTGAGCGTTACCAACTGGCAGGCATTATCGCAACCAATACCACGATCTCGCGTGACGGCCTCAACACGCAGGTTTTGCCAGAGACTGGTCAGCCAGTTGCGGCAGAATTAGGCGGTCTCAGTGGTGCACCTTTGCGGGCCCGATCTACTGAGGTCATCCACTTTATTTATCAGCAGACTAGCGGCAAACTGCCCATTATTGGCGTGGGCGGTCTTTTCACAGGCGAGGATGCCTGGGACAAGATTGTGGCCGGAGCGTCTCTGGTTCAGGTCTACACGGGTTGGTTTTACGAAGGTCCTTCAATGGTGCAGCGCATCCTGAAAACGCTGCTCCAGAAACTAGAAAGCCACGGTTTCCAAGAGCTTAGTGAAGCGGTAGGACTGGCTCACAAAAAAATGTAGGGGCGGCTTGCCCAGGCTTTTGAGCCTGTAACAAGCGTCGCCCCTACTGAGTTGTGCCGTTTGTAAGGTTTAGCTGTAGATTGCGGGTGCAGTCATTGGCACAGGGATCGCATCTCCTGAGGCTAAATCTAAGGGGAAGTTATGAGCATTACGCTCGTGCATCACTTCCATCCCCAGGTTCGCCCGGTTCAACACGTCTGCCCAGGTCGGCACCACCCGGCCCGTGCTGTCCAACACCGACTGGTTGAAGTTGAACCCGTTCAGGTTGAACGCCATCGTGCTGATGCCCAAGGCGGTGAACCAGATGCAAACAACTGGCCAGGCACCCAAGAAGAAGTGCAAGGAGCGAGAGTTGTTGAACGACGCGTATTGGAAGATCAACCGGCCGAAGTAGCCGTGCGCCGCAACGATGTTGTAGGTCTCTTCTTCCTGACCGAACTTGTATCCCGCATTCTGCGACTCGTTCTCCGTCGTCTCACGAATCAAGCTGGAGGTCACCAGCGAGCCGTGCATCGCACTGAACAGAGAGCCGCCGAACACACCTGCTACCCCCAGCATGTGGAAGGGGTGCATCAGGATGTTGTGCTCCGCTTGGAACACGAACATGAAGTTGAACGTGCCACTGATGCCCAGGGGCATGCCGTCAGAAAACGAACCTTGACCGATGGGATAAACCAAAAACACTGCCGCAGCAGAGGCCAGAGGTGCGGAGTAAGCCACACAAATCCAGGGACGCATGCCTAAGCGGTAGCTTAGTTCCCACTGACGGCCCATGTAGCAAGCTGCGCCGATCAGGAAGTGGAACACAATCAGCTGGTAAGGACCGCCGTTGTACAGCCACTCATCTAAAGAGGCAGCTTCCCAAACGGGGTAGAAGTGCAAGCCAATAGCATTGGAAGATGGAACCACAGCACCAGAAATGATGTTGTTGCCGTAGATGAGGCTACCGGCAACAGGCTCCCGAATGCCGTCGATATCAACGGGTGGAGCAGCGATAAAGGCGATAATGAAACAGGTGGTGGCAGCCAGTAAGCAAGGAATCATGATTACGCCGAACCAACCGACATAGATGCGGTTATCGGTACTCGTAATCCATGCGCAGAACTGATCCCACGCACTCGCATTACTGCGGCGGTCGAGGGTAGTGGTCATAGCTTCGTGTTCATTACGAAACAGTGTCTTGACGATAGCGGAAGCTATCTATAGTGAGTGAGAGGGCTCAGCAAATCTTTACTTCGGTACGTAGCAATCAGACTTTCACCGCCTAACTTTATAAAGACCTGTAACAGATAGAGGCGCTTAAGACTTTTTGCCTAAGGCTCTTTAAAATTCATCTAGGAGCCTGAACTTCTTTTAAGGGATAGTTGCTTAGGGGCTCTGCTTACACAGACCCTAGGAAGTTCTAGGACGTAGGTATTTTTACATGTTAGTGGTTATTAGTTAAGCAATTGGGTGTGCCAAGACCTGTTTTTTTACGAGGGAGGCATTTAGGAGGGAGCGATACACGTTCAGCTCTACAGTGCCAAGGCCTGACTCTGCAGCAGGCTGCTGAATTCTCAATGCCACTCCCGTACTACTGCCAGAATGATCTCGATCAAAATGAGCAAGATCACGACCAACTCCAAAGCCTGACCCTGAGCAGTATTCACCCGGTCTGTTAGCAGCCTGTACAGGTCTTCGATGATGTCGAGTTTGCGTGATATCGAAGTTTGCCAGTCTTGCAGATAAAAACGCCGTCCTGCAGCTGTATGAACTCGGGCTAAATACAAATCACCAATTAGCTTCAGTGAATTATCAACTCGTTCTGATAACAAAGCTGACTCAATACGCAACTCTGCTAAATTGTTAATCACACTTTGATAGGGCGTGCGTAAGGGTATAGGCAGGAGCGGACGACGCTTCACTAAGCCCTCATAATCATCAATAACCCGATCTAGACGAGCATCGATATAGCGGGCTTCCAGCAGCTCGATATTGAGCAATTCCAAAACGCTAATCGTATCACTGTAGTCTCGATCGTAGATCAGAGCAGCGTTCCAGTCCATAATTGCCAAATCATCTTCGTAATAGGAAACCTGCTCCTGTAAAGCCTCTTCTCGTTGCGTTGTACTCAAAGGTTGATCTTCAAAACGCAATACCTGAGCAATACTGGCTCGATATTGTTCCAATAACTCATGAGAAGACAAGCTAGGCTGTATGCGGTCGAGCACAAAGATGTAGTAGTCCTCAATCAGGGGCGCAAGATGAGGACGTGTAATTGCCGAGCTCAACTTCTCAATCAAGCTTTCTGCTTGAAGTTTGGCATGGGCCTCTAAATCCAAACTATGTAGATGCTGAGAGAGCACTGGCATTTTGCTCATGGGCGTCTCTTCTAGAGGCCAACGATAACCAATGCTCACCGCTCCGAAGTCAAACAAGGTAGCAGTAATCTGACCAGTACGAGTCTCTAAAGGCCCGATTTCACCTAAAATCAGCACCTGCGGTGGGTTGCTGTACTGCAAATAAGTGGGGGTTCGCTTCTTACGCGAGATTGGCTGCAAAGGTGTGGAAGCAATCAAAGCCTGCACGCCTTCTAGAGAGATTTCGTAGCCCAGGTCAAATGCAAAAAAAGCGACCACTTGGCCACTACAGGTGTGGGAATTGGTCATAGGGGAAAGAGGGAAGACGCCCTGAGCGTACCTGAAAGCGAGGTAGGTTTTTGCAGCTAGCTCGTTGGTACCCTACCACAGGTTCTCGGAGGCAGCTGCTCAACACAGCTTTGTTTAAAACCCTAAGACAGGCAATTGCTGCAACCATGCCTGCACAAACGGCCACAGCTTTAGCGCTCCCCACCCCAGAGCCACAGCTGAGACTAACAGCATTTGCCCAAAGAACCACAGGGCAGCTGCCTCGCTATGTCGGCTTTCAATGACAAAGGCTGGGGCTACTAGTACCAGCAGAACAATAGGGGCAACGACTCCCAAAACCAAGGGTAGCCCCTGAACTGCGATGAAGGTCAGCACCCCTCCTATAGCTGCCTGTGAGCTACTGCCCTGCCCACTGAGCCGTTGAAAGACCCAGAAGCCTAGATAGGCTAATCCAGCTAACAAGCCAAGCAGGATCGCACCGCAGCCTAGAAGCCATAGCACCGTCAGCAGTGTATAGAGTAACCACTGACGAGGGGTTGGTCTAGGCTTGCGCAGTTGCTCCTCATTCATCGAGGGCTTCGCCACCCACTACAACGTTGTTGATGCGCAGGCTAGGACCGCCGCAGCCCACTGGCAAGCCATTCTGGCCGCCCTTGCCACAGCCGCCTGACTCATCCCACCAGAAATCGTCACCAATGGCTTCAATGTCCGCTAGGGTTTGAAACACATTTCCAGAGAGGGTGACGTCCCGCACCGGCTCAGCTAATTTGCCACCCCGAATCATCCAGGCTTCACCGGCCGTGAAGGTGAACATTTCACCATTGGTCATACCACCCTGCCAATTTCGGGCGTAGACGCCCTCATCAATTCCAGACATCAGCTGGTCAACTGGAGTATCGCCACGCTCAATCCAGGTATTGGTCATACGCACGATCGGCGAAAAGTGGTAATCCAGACAGCGAGCGTTGCCAGTGGGCTCCTCACCCAATTTGCCAGCAGTCTCACGCGAATGCAGACGGCCCACCAGAACGCCATCCTCAATCAGCTGGGTGGTGGTGGCAGGGGTCCCTTCGTCGTCGTAGAAGTAGCTGCCTCGATGGCCTTCTGGCAGGGCCCCATCAAAAATCTGCAAATTCTCTGGACCGAAGCGTCGGCCTAGGCTCATCACCTCTAACAAATCTGGGTTTTCATAAGCCATATCGGCCTCGGACAAGTGACCGAAGGCTTCGTGCACGAATAGACCACTTAGAACCGGATCGATCACGACTGGATAAGTGCCGCCTTTGACCGAAGGCAGCGAGAGAGCAGTGACAGCCCGTTGAGCTGCAGTTTGCACGGTCTCCTCCAGCCCTTCGAGATCCTCGTAGGCCTTGCGGGAACCAACCGTTTCGCGCCCCGTTTGCACAACGTCTCCAGAGCGAGCGGTTGCGGCAAAGCGCATCTCTAGATCGGTCCAGGCTTGCTCAATGAGACTGCCTTCGGAGGTTGCAATTAGGACGCGCTGACTGCTGTCTCCGTAGCGAACGGTTGTAGTCGCAATCTGGTCAGAACCCGAGCGCAGCAGTTCGGCATAGTGCTGGCACAGGGCTTTTTTGCGTTCTAGTGGCACCTGACGGGGATCGGTACCGGTCAAGGTCAGGATGCGGGTGTCTTGAACTGGCACGACAGGAGCGAGCAGGGTTTCTTCTGCACCGACCAATCGGGCCGCACTGACCGCTTCTTCGATCCGCTCTGCCAAACTGGACAGTTGGTTGAAGCTAGCGAAGCCCCAGCCCCCCTTATAACAAGCCCGGACCTGACCACCGAGGGAAAGCCCCTCACTCAAAGTCTCGATTTGGCTGCCTCGCAGCAGGATGTCAGTGCCCTCTGCTTCCTCCAGGCGAATCAACAGAAAATCTACACGAGAGCGGTAGCGTGCAATCAGCTCAGTCAACTGGCTACGGAGATCTTGAGCCTGAAGATTAGTAAGCAGGGAGGACATGGGCACGAACAAGACAAGACCTTTTCATTCTACTGAGGCCCATTAGATGCAGTAGGGCCAGTAATTGCAGGGTGATGGGTCAGCGCTGAAACCTGTTGGTTTGCCATTGGGGCTTCGGTCAGTGTCTTCTATTAGTCTCGGATTGACACATCCAAAACATAGCGGCCCAGCTGCATCTGGTTAGTCCGTAGCTCGTACTCCAGATGCAGATATTCCAACACTGGGGTTGGGGCTGAAGTGGAACGCACAGACAGGCTGTAAGTGTAGTTGCGCAGGGCAATTTGGGTCTGGCCACTCAGCCAGTAACGACTAATCCCGCAAACGCCGCGCTCCCAGAAATGTCGATAGCTGAGCTTGCCATCGCCTTGCATGGTCATCACCACCCGGTAAGGAGAAATCTCCAGCCACAGCAGCCGAGGAGTAGTGGACTGGTTCAGGCTAGGCTCAGTCAGGAGCAGATGAAAACGATCGCTATCTCTCTGATACAGTGTTCCCGCAGCCTCTACTACTGACCAGACCGGCAGGTCCACCGAAAACAAGGCTAGGGAAACGGCCCTGTGGTAGTAGGTCAACATGGCGACAATTGCAGTTGAAAACAAAGGCAAATAAAGGAATCAAGGCCAAGAACGGCGATAAAATCAAGCTCCGCCACTTGCTCCCCCACTTGGCAATCGCTGCTTGCTCCGCTCTAAATTCCCCACCTCAGGGTTCCCAAGATGGTTACTCTCGACGCTACTTCCCATCAACACCTCTTAACAATTCAAGGTCATATTGCCGGTGGCCTGCAAGGCAAAATACAAATTCCCGGCGACAAGTCTGTTTCCCACCGAGCCTTGATGTTGGGGGCACTGGCAAGCGGCACTACCTCGATTCGAGGTTTGTTACTGGGAGAAGATCCCCGCAGTACTGCTGCCTGCTTTCGAGCGATGGGAGCGCAAATCTCAGAGCTGAACGAGACCGAAGTTACGGTCGTTGGCATCGGGGGCCAGCTTCAGGAACCTGCTGACGTCCTTAACGCTGGTAACTCCGGTACAACCTTGCGCTTAATGCTGGGCATTCTGGCAGCTCAACCCGGATTGTTTTTCACGGTGACTGGCGATGCTTCACTGCGCTCCCGGCCCATGAGCCGAGTGGTCAAGCCACTGTTGCAGATGGGAGCTGAGATCTGGGGGCGCGATAGTGGTGACCGAGCTCCCTTAGCAGTTCGAGGGCAGGCACTCCAACCGATCTACTACACGTTACCCGTAGCTTCAGCCCAGATTAAGTCTTGTTTGCTGCTGGCAAGCTTGTTTTGCCAAGGCGAAACTCAGATTACTGAGCCAATGGCTAGCCGGGATCACAGTGAGCGTATGCTTCGGGCTTTTGGGGCTCAGCTTAGCGTCGATCCTGGCACGCGCACGATCAGCTTGCAGGGTCCAGCACAGCTTACCGCCCAGCCTGTGACCGTACCCGGCGATATTAGCTCTGCTGCTTTTTGGTTGGTTGCCGCTTCTATAGTGCCTGGCTCCGAGATCCTGATCGAGAACGTCGGCGTTAATCCAACCCGCACCGGCATTCTAGATGCGCTCACACAGATGGGTGCTGACGTTACCCAGTTAAATGTGCGGGAGGTGGCTGGTGAGCCCGTTGCCGATCTGAGAGTGCGCTCCACAGCCCTCAAAGCTTGCACTCTAGAAGGCGAGATCATTCCCAAACTGATTGACGAAATTCCTATCCTGGCGGTAGCCGCAGCCTTTGCTCAAGGGCGAACGGTTATTCGAGATGCGGCAGAATTGCGCGTCAAAGAGAGTGACCGGATCGCAGTTATGGCTCGCGAGCTGAACCGCTTGGGCGCTCAAGTCACCGAATTACCAGATGGGTTGGAGATTCAAGGCGGCTGTCCGCTGACCGGCGCTGAGGTAGATAGCTACGACGATCATCGCGTTGCTATGAGTTTGGCAATTGCCGCTCTGCAGGCTAAGGGAATGACTCAGATTGCTCGGGCTCAGAGTGCCGCTGTCTCCTATCCCAACTTTGTGCCAACCCTGACTCGGCTACTGGGTTAGTCTGCTGGATTAGCTAGCGTGGCTAAATTTATCTAGCTCACTTTCAGCTAATGGTTGCGCTTCAAAACGTTAGACATGGGCAGGCATAACATGTTGTCTTCCTGCACCTGGATCAAGCCTTTCTGCTTAAGCTTGCCCATCAAGCGTGTCACCGTTACCCGAGTTGAGCCGATGGCGCTGCCAATCTGCGCGTGTGTGAGCGACCAAGGCAGGCAATAGCCATCGCCGCAGGGTTGTCCGTATTCTTCAATGAGTAGCGTTAGAAAACCCATCAAGCGGTCAATCGTGCGTCGCTGGCCCAAGGTGCTCAGCCACAACAGCTTGCGTTGGTGTTGATGGCGGAAAGCATCCAGAACTTCTCGCCGAAAATGCGGCCAATTGTCCAGGTCATTCCAGTACATCCAAAGCACCGCTGTCTGATCGACATGAGCGTAGCTCTGAAGGGTAAAGGGAGACTGCGCCACAATTTCAAAGGGTTGACCAGCACCCACAAACCCCAAAAATGCCTCCTCTGGTGCAACTCGCGGTAGGCGCGATTGAGCCCCAGACACACCTGCTGTGATTTGAGCTGTACCCGCTAATCGCACGGACCCCCGCTGGACTAAATAGACTAGACCAGGCCGGGTTGGGATCTTTTCATCCTTACTGAACGTGCGGCTGCGATAGTGCTCCTGAGCCCAGTCCAGGATTCGCTGCCAAGTTAGAAACGGTCTTTGCGATTCTGAAGGAGGCGACATTGAAAACATGTCAGGAGAGGCGAGAGGTGAAGACGGATGCTTGAGGTACTGAGATCAACTAAGCGTTAGAACGGGCAGAACGATCTACCCCAACCCTACTGGCAGCCAAGAAGGCTAATCTCTTCCATACTAGCTTCACAATACTCTTATAATGGCTAGCCTGGATTTGAAGGTTACAAAAAGCACAGAGGGGCTAATTTCGATTCACGTGTTCCCAAGGCTACAGCTTGCCGCTACCTGAGGGCTGAGGGGTCACGCCCCCTTTATTTCACTAATCTGTAACTCCGCTGATCAGTGGTTGCACTAGGAAAAGATAAATCTTTCCCAAAATTTGGGGATATTGCGCGAAATATGCCCTTATAGCTAGACAAGTAATGGCGACTTCGCTATATTTCTAATTGTGTGAGGAGCGAACCAAGAGGGGTGTCGAGACGAAACACGGCCAGTCGCCGACACCCTTCCTGACTTTTAGACAACCAAATACGACCAAGAACACTAAAGGCGCTAGAGGACAGGTTCTCCAAGCGCCTTTAGTGTTTCTAGTTCTTGATAGCAGGTGCCGACCAAGCAGACCCGAACAACGCAGCTATGCTTAGTTTAATAGCTTGCAGCTTGCAGCCAGCACCCGGGATTCAAGCCAAGTCAGCAGCTCCTGGTTAACTCGCTCTGGGCATTCATCATGGGCGCAATGGCCTGCATTCTCCAGCTCAACCAGCTGCAGAGCGGGATTGTAGCTCACAAACCGCTGAGCTAAAGCGGGCGGGATCATCCGATCCTGTTGTCCCCAAAGCAATAGGGCTGGAATCTGCAAGTCGCTCAGAATGGCTTTGATACTGGGACCAAACTGAGGACTAATCATGGCTTTAAGGATGGCGCAAAAGGCCCCCGCTGAGCCCTGATCCTGAGCGGGTGTGGTCAGGATTTCCAGCAACTCATCGGTGATCGCCTCGCGAGTGGCGTAGGCTAAACTCGCCCACGGGCGCACAATGCGGGGATGGCGAACTAAATAGAACAGAGGCTGGAGAAGCAGGGGCGAGGCGAAGAGTGCCTCAATCGTCCGCACTACAGGACGAGCCATGGAGGGAATTGCTTCCTCACGCATAGAGGTATCAGGCAAGCTGATCATTGCCACTCCTTGAACCATATCCGGATGAGCGGCGGCGGCGGCCAGGCAAGCTAGTGAGCCGATGGAGTTGCCTACTAGGACTGCTGGCTCTCGAATAAAGGTCTGCCAGAATTCATAAATCTGCTCTACCCAGAGCGAGGTTGTGTAGGGCGCAACTGGCTTCTCTGAAGCACCAAAGCCCAACAGATCTAGGGCATAAACAGTGTGATGCTGGGCTAGCGCCGGAATGTTCTGTCGCCAATGCCCAATAGAAGCGCCGAAACCATGCACCAGGATCAGCGGAACCTCGCTCTGGAGATTGCGTACAAAGGTGTAGCGGATCTGCCAGCCTCGCCATAGCCAATCCCGCTGGTTCCCGTAACGTTGCGCGGCAGAGGCCCAAGCAGTTTGGGTAGACAGTGTTGGCAAAGTCAGAGAAGACACACAACCAACCTCAAACGCAAAGTTTTGTAACCGACAATCTCATAATAGTGGCTTTCTCAGTCGCCTGTGGCTATTGCACAAAGGACTGACTAGCCAGCTGAAAGCAAGCAAGAAAGCGATAGCTTCCAGCTCAAAGGCATTGCTGCTTAAATTAGTCCCAGTCCCAGTTTAATTATTGGCAAACCACTTCTGGGCATTGAGCCGCTGCATGACTCCAAAGACGAGTAGGTCTAAGGGAGCCTTGCGCTCGTCGATCAAGAAGGGCTCAATTGTGCTGGGAGGTATCCCTTCATCAGAGCAAGAGAAACCTTTTTGAGCGTCGATATCAGGTTTGGTGAAATAGACCGTGAACTGACGTCGTCCGTCTAACCACTTGCCAGTGACCTGATTGTTCTCAAAGCTCAACTTCAGATCACTGATGCCATAACCTGCAAATGCCTTGGTTAGAGCTGGCAGAAGTTCCTGGGGGATGAATTTGTCAAAGGGTTTGTCCTCCGGGGCAGGTGGCTTTTCTTTGGGAACCCGAGCTGCTTTAGCTTTAGGCGCAGCCGCTTCAGCTTTGGGCTCAGCTGTCTCAGTTGGAGCAGTCGCTGCCGCGTCAGCAGGCGCTGCATCTTCAGTGGCAGCTTTGGCCTTAGCTTTAGGGGCGCGGGGAGGGTTAGCCTGAGGGGCGTTTTCTTCTTCGGGCATAGTAGCTGAGTTCTTAGAGGGCAACGGAGTTAAGCAAGCAGCAATTACAAGGACTTCACTTCACCCTCACGCAGAATCTGCGGACGGCCCATGCTGTAGTTGAGCACTCGGCTGTTGAGGTTGTAGCTGATTTCGCCTTGCTGAAGTAGGGAGCGGATGAACTGCTCTAGATAGGAGCCAATTCGACGCAGGTTATAGTCCGTCAAGTCTGAGCCGGCATAGCTTTCGACCAGCTCATCAAACTTACGATAGACCTTCTGCAGACTCTCGTTGTTCCAGTTGAATTCGTTGTCTGGATCAATGTCTAGAGTCAGAACATCGTCGCTGGGTTGCAGCTCGTTATTTTCGATCACTCCAGAGAAGATGTGAACGTGGCGGGTGGTGCACTTGATCATGGACAGTTCAACAGCGAAGGGGTGCATCTGCTCTCAGCTTACCCCCATTTCTCAGCCCTAACTTAGCGGTACCGGGCCAAGACTAAGCACCTCAGCAAGACTCAGAGTCTCATGACTGAAACCGGCGATGACTATCTCGCCGGTCGGCTAAGCAGCCTTATCTAGGTTGGTTCTGAGGTGGTTCCGAGGCGGTTCTGGAGCAGTTCTGGAGTGGGTTCTAATGGCAGACAGTTTGGTGTGTTGTCGCCGGATTAGCCGAAGCGGCCACTGACATACTCTTCTGTTTCGCGACAACTGGGCGAATTAAAGATGGCGGGTGTCTGGTTGAATTCGACCAGCTTGCCGCGACGATTGCCCTTTTCGTCGGTCTCCGTGTAGAAGAAGGCAGTCATGTCCGACACACGAGACGCCTGTTGCATGTTGTGAGTCACGATGATGATCGTGTACTGCGACTTGAGTTCCTGCATTAACTCTTCGATCCGCAGCGTGGAAATGGGATCTAGAGCCGAGCAGGGCTCGTCCATCAAGATGACATCGGGCTGCACTGCAATCGCTCGGGCGATGCACAGACGCTGCTGTTGGCCACCCGAGAGAGCGAGACCGCTTTCTTTGAGCTTGTCCTTCACCTCATCCCACAGAGCCGCCTGCTTGAGGGAACGCTCTATCAACTCGTCCATGTTGCCCTTGTAGCCGTTGATCCGGGGTCCAAAGGCGATGTTTTCGTAGATCGACTTAGGGAATGGATTAGGCTTCTGAAACACCATGCCAATCCGGCGTCGCACCTCTACAGGGTCAATAGAGGGCTCGTAAAGGTTTTGGCCGTGGTAACTGACTACACCCTCTACTCTGGCCCCCGGAATGAGATCATTGAGACGATTAAAGCAGCGCAGAAGGGTACTCTTACCACAACCCGAAGGTCCGATAAAGGCAGTAATTTGGTTGTAAGGAATCTCGATGTCTACGTTGTGAACGGCTAGGAAGTTCCCGTAGTAGATATCAACGTCACGGGCTTCGAGAATGGTAGCCCCCTGAGTAGTGGTGGCCTGACGAGTGGACTGCATAAGTGTTACCTAAGCCTATAAACAGTATAGTTCTGAACGATTTTGGACGCTGTCTTACTATTTAAAGGTTGAGAAGCGATTGCGAATGTAGATGGCAATGCCATTCAGTGCAAGCACTAACAGCAGCAACACAATAATGGCCGCCGCCGCCGCAAGTTTGAACTCTGCTTGAGGCCGACTAACCCAGTCATAAATTAAAATGGGCAGGGCCATAAAGCGGCTGAACAGGCTTGGATTGCTGGCCAAAAAACCAACAGCACCAACAACAATGAGAGGCGCTGTTTCTCCAATAGCTCGCGAAATCGAAATAATGACACCCGTTAAGATGCCAGGTACCGCATAGGGCAATACGTGGTTACTAATGGTTTGCCATTTGGTGGCGCCTAAACCGTAGGATGCCTGACGCAAGGACTGAGGTACGGCTCGAATCGCCTCGCGAGAGGCCACGATGATCAGTGGCAACGCTAGCAGAGATAAGGTTAGAGCACCAGATAACAAAACTGGCCCAAATTTCAATAGTTCATTAAAAACACCAAGGCCCAGTAGCCCATAAACAATTGAAGGAACACCCGCCAGGTTAGCAATGTTAACTTCAACAATATTGCTCCACCAGTTTTTAGGAGCATACTCTTCTAGATAGAGCGCAGCACCAACCCCAATTGGTACAGCAATCAGCAACATCAGAGCCCCTAACCAAATGCTACCAAATAGTGCAGGACGTAGACCTGCTCGTCTGGCAAAACGGGAAGGATTGCCCAAAAGGAATTCGGGTTGCAAGGCTCTAGGCAAACCGTCTTTAAGAACATCCCACAACAGGAGGGCGAGAACGACAAGCCCAATGCTGAGGCCAAGGAGACAAATCCAACCAAAAATCTTGCCAGCCCGCTCTCGCAGCTTGACATTAGGCTCAAAGCTGCCTGCTTGGAGTTGAGAAGAATCCTCTGGAAAAGAAACAGCCATGATGATTTAGTCGTAGACTTCCCGGTAACGCCTAGCAATCCAATAGCTAATAATGTTGAGAGCCAGGGTCATTAGGAACAACACAGCCCCCACAGCAAACAGAGTTTTATAGGCAGTGGTGCCACGGGGCGTGTCACCGGCCGCAACCTGAGCAATATAAGCGGTCATAGCAGCGACCGATTCCAAAGGATTCAGAGTTAGGCGAGGCTGTTGCCCCGCAGCAATCACAACAATCATGGTTTCGCCGACTGCTCTAGAAACCCCCAGAATGATCGACGCAATAATTCCAGACAGGGCGGCTGGCAGCACAATTTTGGTCGTTACTTCCATTTTTGTAGCCCCCAAACCATACGCCGCCTCGCGTAAGGAGCGAGGCACAGCCCGCAAGGAGTCCAAGCTAATCGAGCCAATCGTGGGGATGATCATGATTCCCATGACCAATCCAGCACTTAGAGCATTAAAAATAGCTAGGGGTAAGAAACTGCGCAGCAGAGGGGTTACAAACAGAAGCGCAAAGTATCCGAAAACAACCGTTGGAATCCCGGCCAATAACTCTAAGGCAGGACGCAGAATACTGGCCAGCTTAGAGGAGGCATATTCACTTAGATAAATTGCAGAGGCAAGCCCCAAGGGAACTGCGATCAGCATCGCAATCGCTGCAATTAAAACAGTGCCGTTAATGAGAGGCCAGATGCCAAAGTGCTGATCGGCAAACAGAGGAGTCCATCGAGTGTCCAGGAAGAATTGAGCAAACGAAACTTCTTGAAAAAACTCGAAGGTGACCTCAAAGAGAACCGCCACGATGCCAAAGGTCGTGAGGATCGAAACGAGACCACAGGCCAATAAAAGCAGTGCAATGAGTCGCTCTCGCAAGTTGCGGGAAGCGCTCTTCTGAAGCGATTGATTGAGGTTTGCTGCAGGAGAAGAAGTTGAATTAGAGGCTTGCATGGATATAGATAGCCTGTGAGCGTGCCGGTGACTAAGCCGAGGCAGAGGACAGGAATGAGTTACAGGCAAAGAGAATTAAAGCCAGCAGTTCTCTACTCGTCATGCAGCTTCTATCAGCTCATACCCTGGGTAACGAGCAGCGAGCTGCTGGCTTCAATTCGGCTACTGGGCGGCTTCGCGGCCTAGAACCTCAGTGATATCCTCACCCGGTTTAGCATCTTTGAAGGTAGAGCCCGTTTTGCTGGAGGCAACTCGTTCTTGAGCCTTGGAGTAGCCCTCATCTGGCAGTGCTACATAACCCACGTCCTTGACCAGAGCTTTAGAATTCGATAGATAGAAATCTACGAACGACTTTACCGCTGGCTTTTCGTCCAGGGATTTCTTGCTGACATAGATAAACAGCGGACGTGACAGGGGCGCGTAGCTGCCGTTCACGACGTTATCCAGCGGGACGGGGGCTTGGCATTCACCAGTATCAGGGTTCTTAACTTGCAGCAGCTTAAGCTTGTCCTGATTCTCTTCAAAGTAAGCAACGCCAAAATAGCCAAGGGCGCCCGGATCACCGGCAACCCCCTGCACGAGGACATTATCGTCTTCGCTAGGGGTATAGTCTGTGCGGCTAGCCTTGGCTTTGTCATTAATCGCTTCCGTGAAGTACTCAAAGGTACCGGAATCGGTGCCAGGGCCGTAAAGCTTTAGTGGTGTGCTGGGGAATTGAGGGTTGATTTGATTCCAATTGGTCACCTTACCGGTTGCAGTCGTGTCCCACATCTTTTTCAGTTCTTCAACTGAAAGACAGGTAGCGAACTGGTTTTGGGGGTTAACAACAATAGCAATCCCGTCTAGGGCGACAGGCAGTTCAACAAACTCAATTCCTGCTTGTGTGCAGGTTTCAATTTCTTCCGCTTTGATCGGACGCGACGCATTCGCGACATCAATTTCACCAGCACAGAACTTCTTCATCCCACCACCAGTACCACTGGAGGCAACACTCACTTGAGCGTTGGGGTTAGCCCCTTGAAATTCCTCAGCAATAGCTTGAGAAATGGGGAAAACGGTGCTTGAACCATCAACTGCTACAGTACCGGTGACTTGTTCACCGCCTGCACTGGCACCAGCAGCCGGAGAGGCAGAGGAACCTGCATCACTTCCTGGCTGAGAACTACCACCTTGGCAAGCGCTGACCCCTGCCAGCGAGAAAACCATCAAAGAGGCAAACAGGGTTCGACGATTTGGCTTGAAGCGAGAGAGCATCACAATACGTTGGTTATAGTCTAGTCAAACGCCTTGAATGTTACAACTTCAGCGTAAAGACCGGTTTAACAACAGATTAAGAGCGTTAATACCAGTCTTTATAGGTAGATGGCAAGCAGTTCTGTTACCAAATTTTAGACTATTTCAGGCTATCTATAAAACAGCTTTTTAATAAGGTCTATCGCCTGGTACAAGCGCTTCAATCTCAAATTGATTAAAGCTTTCTTCTGCTTAAATAATAATCGACAAAGGCCTTAACCTGTGACTTCGCGTACAACGACCTCTGATTCACGTAAATACGCAGTGTTCTGGCTAAAGGGTCCGTTGGCGCTTCTGGAGCTAGGGCTGGGCTAGCAGAGGTCTGGCAACCGTCCTCACTGTATGTAGGCACTATGCGCAGTCCAGCTACTTCCACCTGACTGGCATCAACATAAGCCAATGCCTCTGGCGTTGCTGCCACAGCTCGGACCAAGCTGTCGCCATTTTCCTGCGGCTGATAGTCTGAGCGGCTGCTTCCCTCTTTGCCATTGATGCTGCTTGTGAAGTGGCTAAAAGCTGTGGAGTCCGGCCCAGGCCCATAAAGCTTGAGCGGTAAGTTTGGGAATGACGGGTCGAGTTGCCGCCAGTTCTGCAGCTGGCCTTCGGCTGAAGGTCCCCAAACTCTCTGGAGTTGGCTGATCGTCAAACAGTTGAGCCAGGTGTTTTTGGCATTAACAACAACTACCAGCTTCTCAACCGCGATCGGCCAGGTGACTAGCTCAATGCCTGCTCGCCTACAGCTTTCGGTCTCCGGCACAGTCACAGGACGGGCTGCAGAAACTAAGTCGATGGCACCAGCACAGAGCTTTTTGAATCCGGATTCCGTACCACTCAAACCAATGTTGATCTGGGCTTGGGGGTGCTCAAGCTTGAATCCTTCAACGGTGGCCTGAAGCAAAGAACTTGCGGCCCCTGTACCATCAACCTCAATGGCTCCTTTAACAAGTTCAGGCGTTGCAGTCGAAGGTATTGGCGTCTGAGAATTACCTGTAGTGGGCGGTGTCGCTCGGACACAACTTGTAGAAAACAGGGCCAGCAGAGCTAGTCCAGATACCCACTTTTCACTTACATACCTGCTCAAACCATACCTGCTCAAACCGTTACGCCAGCCTCTGCTAACAGACTGTAAATTTTTTCGGGAGTTATTCTATCATAGAACAAAACTGTATATTTCAATACAGATTTTTAGCAGAATCTTATGAATAAAACTCTCCCACACCCCTATCCTAGACATTTTCTAAACTCCGAACCAGACTTAGCACTGCCAACCTGGCTGGATTCCCAGGCTGGTTTCTGGCCGGCCAACCAGCCTAAGCCCTTAGGACTTCGACACCAGCAGGTCCAAACGAACTGGCTACGGTGCAGCGGCCACTCTGATCACGCAACTCGATACCACTGGTTTGCTCAGGGGTCTGAATTCTAGAAGGGGCTTGTTTTTCCGGCAGCTGCGGTCGCTCCACACCGTTTTTGAGCACATCGAAGTAGAGCGCTCGATAGCCAGATAGCACATTACTATCGGCTCGGTCTGCGCTTAGGCGGCCTGTTGTGCTGCGATTGCTGTAGACACTCTCAATCTCGTAGCGGTCGCCTCGGAAGCTAAATGAAGAGACATCGGTGTACTCTTCTCCCCGCAGGAGCTGCCAGTGCCCATTGGCAAAGGCTAATTCGTAGTGACCAGTGTCGATCACCGTTGAGGGACGATCGATAACCGCGTCAATGCTGGCCCGATAGAGCCCAGTAGGGCTGGCTTGAACCTGATAGGCCAGATCGCGGTAGCGGCAGCTATTGCGACTGCAAAACCGTAACCGCTGCATCTGGTTCACGATGTCCTGCAAGCGGGCTGTGACTTCAACCTCTGACATCGGGGGGTTGGCTGAGGTTGCGGCTAAAGCGGGGTTGTTCCAGAGCAGGGTTAGCACCAGACACATCAACCCTACCCACCGGCTCACAGTGCTCATGATCGTTTCTGCTGCCTATTGACGCTCTCTTTATGCAACCACATCAGGCTTAGCTACGGGTGCCATGAGGCTTATGGACCGAGAGGGCAGCACTGGGATAGCGAATCCGCTGGTGGTTGTGTTGTTTCCAGACCCGTACGAATACGTCGGCGATCCGGGGCATTTCTTCCCTTTTGAGGCCAGAATCGACCAATTGCTGATCTTGCCAGCGAGCTTTAAGAATCTTGTTGACCATGCTTAGAGCTTCTTCATCGCTGGCTTCCTTCAGCGAACGCAGGGCAGCTTCACAGGAGTCAGCTAGCATGACAATTCCCGTCTCACGCGACTGAGGAATGGGTCCGTCATAGCGAAAGTCTGATTCTTGAACTGGGCCCAGCTGTGCTAGGTCTGGATCGGCGGCTAAGCGTTCGCGGGCTTGATGGTAGAAGTAAGCGATCAACATCGTGCCTTGATGCTCGGGAATAAAGGCACGAATAGCTGTAGGTAAACTGCAACGACGAGCCATCACTAGCCCTTCAGAAACGTGCTTTTTGATGATGCGGGCACTCTCGTAGGGGTCGTTAATCTCGTCGTGTTTGTTGGGCCCTCCCATCTGGTTCTCGATGAAGCCTAGAGGGTCGTGGATCTTGCCAATGTCATGGTAGAGCGTACCTGTTCGCACCAGCTCTACATTGCAACTGAGTTCTTGGGCTGCCGCCTCTGCCAGGGTCGCTACATAGAGAGTGTGTTGGAAGGTACCAGGCGCCTCGGTTGCCAAGCGCTTAAGCATGGACCGATTAGGATTAGCGAGCTCAGCAAGGCGGATTGGGGTTACCAGATCGAAAGCTTGTTCGAGGTAGGGGCTAACTCCCAGGGCCACAACACTCCAGAACAGACCCGAAAGCGCGTGGGCAGCAGGCGTTAACCAGCTGAAGCCACTCCCTTGGAGTAACAAACTCACAATTAGATAAGTGCTGCCCTGGGTTAGGCCAATGCCAATACCCAATCGAGCCAGCTCCTCTCTTGACCGCAGACGACCCGCGATCAGAACTGCAACTAGGCTGCCTGCCAATACGGGCATGAGGCCAACAGCCGATACCTCAATGCCCATCGGTAGGAGTGAGGTCAACAGCACCACCACGGTTGTTCCTAAGGCTGAGCCGTAGAAGCTAGCTGCCAACAGGCCTACGGCTGGCAGACAGGTATAGGCTGGACCCACACTCCAGGCAATCGTTGGTACACTCAAGCTCAGCAGTAGCACCAATAGATTGTCTCGCAGCCGCATTGCTGGGCGAATACGAATTTGCAGAGTCCAGAATAGGGCTACAGCACCACCGACTAGCATGCTCAGGCCAGCGAGGCCAGCCCAGTTGATTTGGCGCTGGGTCAGACTAAAGTGATCCAGGATCAGGAAGTCTTGATCGCTGATCGGCTCTGCTGCCCTTACGATTAGCTCGCCTTTACTCACCTCAACGTAGATTGGCTCCACTTTGCTGGCGGCTTGCTCCGCCTGCACCTGGCTGCGCTCTGAGTCCACGACCAATGTGGGCTGTAGAGCGCTCAGCACTAAACTGGCAGCTTGATTTTGAACGGGTCCCGGTGGCAGGCTATCGAGCTGAGCCAGTACCGCGTTGCGTTGCAGAGGTTCTGGTAGACCTGGGGGGATACCTGCTGCAAGTAACCGACGGTTTGCCTGCCAGACACCCTGCTGCACCTGTTGCCACTGGTCATCGCTCAGGTCAAACAAAACAGGGGTATAAGCAGAGCCAGGCAGTTGATCGAGAGCAGCCAGAGCGCGCTGATAACGACTGCGAGCCTGCTGAATCTGCTCAATGACCTGGTTCAAATTGGGGTTGCCGTTGCCTGCTACCGCTCGAAGCTGCAGACGGCTAAGTTCGCCAGCCACATGCAGTTGCAGCACAGAGGAACTAGCGCTTAGCTGTTGATTTAGTTGACCAAGCTGACGGAGTAGAGGATTAGTCAGCCGAGCATCAATAGAGGTATTGAGTTGTTGCTGCTGGCTCAAGCGGCGGCTCAATTCCAAAACAGCTAGCCATTCCCACTCAGGGGCCGAGCGCAAGTAACGCTGGCTGCTAGTCGACAGCAGGGTTGGCTCTAAATAGGGATAAGCGCCAAGCATTTCTCGCAGGCTATTCCCCTCTAGCAGCCGTTGACCTAAGTCAGTCGTAATAGCTCGGTTAGCCGTCTCATCCACCCGCAAAACCTTGACCGATTCAGTGCGTGCCGCTTCACGCCGGGCTTGGGTTGCACTTGAATCTAGAATCCGAGCACCTTGGGGTGCGTACCAAGTTTGAGGGGATGGGGTTCCACTCGTGAGTTTTGGCTCGTTGTAGAAGCGATGGCCAATGCCACCGGTCAGGCTGGTGACAGCCAAAATTGCTAGAGCAACCCGGCGAGAACGGCAAGGCCGTAGTTGAGCCAAGGCATTCTGGGGTCCACGCTCTTGTGAACGCGCCATAAAATGGCTAAACCACTGACTAAAAGACCGGGTCAGCGGCAGTCGAGTCCACATAGTTAGAGCAAGACCAGATCAGACTTCAGCATCATGTCCGATAGTGTGAGAGGCTTCTATCACTTATGCCTGATCAGTCGGCCCACCACCCTACGCCACCCTATGTTAGTGTTCCTGCTTAAGGTAATGGGGCTTTCCCTGGTCATCTCTGCCCTAATCAAATTTGGCGGCCCTTGGCTGTTAACCGAGACAGAACTAGTCAGCTTACCTCGGGCAGAAATCTCCGTTGCTCTTATCTTACTGCCCTCGTTCCTATTGGCAATTATGCTGGGATCACAACTTTGGCAAGCCAAGCAGTGAGGACACACTACGGACCTGTGTTAAAGCGGCTTGTTCTGGCAACGGCTGAGGTTCTTCTGGACGGTTGAGCCAAAATGCCTGTAGACCGGCAGCCGCAGCACCAAGATAATCCTGACTGTAACTATCACCAACATGCCAAACATCAGAAGCCGGTAAGCCGTGCTTATCGAGGGCAACTTTGAAGATTAGAGGATCTGGCTTTGCAGCTCCAACTTGAGTAGAAATAGTTATTGAGTTAATAAACTGCGCTAAATCTAGCGCCTTCAGAACTGAAAATAGCCGGGTATCAAAGTTAGAGACAATCGCTAAAGTGATGCCAGAGTCTCGCCAGTGAGCCAAAGCTGCCCGCGTATCGTCATAAACCTGCCAAGGCTCAGCAGTCTCAAAATGTTGGTAGAGAACTGGAAAAAACGCCTCGAAATCCGTGAACTGCGGCAAGTAGCCTGAGCGCTCAAATGCTTGTTGGGCTACGCGATACCACCACTGATACTCAGCCTGCTTCAGATGCTCAGAGTCTAGGTCAGGAAAGGCAGCAGCAGGGCTCTCCCGAAAACTCTGGTAAAACGCTTGATCCAAGGCAGCAGCGTTCACCTTAACACCAGCCACACGCTGGCACAGTTCGCCGTAGACCTCGCCAACGCTACCCTGCACGCCAAACAGGGTGCCTACTGCATCCAGGAAGATGGCTTGGGGTCGGGCCTGCTCTAGAGCCACTTGCTCTGAACCTGAAGGTGAAGATTTGGGGCACACATTAACAGGGGGTTGCGAACTGTGCATGGATAGTCATTCCTTGCTGTAGGATACAGGACTGTTCTGCCTCAGCCTATGTCCACCCGCGCTGACCCTCCCTGGCACGACCTAGATGCTGCTCAAGTCCTAGCCCTGCTCGAAACCCGGCCCGAAGGATTGAGCAAACGGGAAGTGCGGCAACGGTCACGTCAGCAGCAGGGTTCCCCGTTGAGTCCTTCTATGCCTGGCCAAGGTAGGTTGCTTCGACGCGGCCTAACCACCCTTAGCCTTGAGCTTCGGCGTCCCTCTATCGGGCTTCTGATAGCAGTCGCCGCTTTTGAATGGAGCAGCCAGCGTGACTCTATAGCGGGTCTCCTGCTGGGCTTCGCAGGGGTGCAAGTCCTACGCCGAACTCTTCTGGAGCTGTGGGGCCAAAGCCTAGTGATTTCTAGCAGAGCGAACTTAACACCACAAGCTCGGGTGCGACGCGAACAGCAGGTTCAGCTGTTACCGGCTAGTGAGTTGGTTAAGGGAGACATTATTCTGCTAGAAGCAGGAGACTACGTTGCCTCTCAAATCCGTCTGCTGGCAAGTACAGACCTAAAGATTTACGGTTCTGAACAGACTTTGTCCTCACCTCAGCAAAGCCCTCCCCTGCTCGATCGCCCTGTTTCAGCAGACCAAACTAATTTGGTAGCACCTGGTAGTGTCATTGCCAGCGGTCAGGGACTGGGGGTTGTGATCACTCCCTCTGAAGCTGCCCTGGCACCTGTCGCTCAGCCTCCGGAGTTACTGAAGCCGGTCAGGCAGATCCAGCGCTGGGCCAGCTGGGGAGTTATGCTCGCCATTGCCCTTCTACTATTCCGAGCTGTAGCTGTACCGGTTGGCAACACTGAAGCCGCCCTTGTCTTTCTGGCAGCGCTGGCAGCAGTGAGCTTGCCAGAAGAGTTAGTTAGCGCTGCTAAGCTGAGTTTGAGCCTAACGCTACGACGGCTCGCACGACGAGGTTTACGGTTACGCTCTTTGAGTGAATTGGCAGCCCTAAGCCAGGTCAATGTTTGTTGCAGCACTATCGCTCCTCTTGGTCAAGCCGAGTTGCGCCTGAGTGAGCTGTATGTGCCCGACCGAAGCCTAGGGCTAGACAGTATCCAGCCTGACGATCCTCAGGTGCATCAGTTGTTATTGGTTGGCACCTTAGTCAGCTCTGTGGACTCTAACCTGGAGTTAGGACAATCGATGGCTGCTCCGCTCCTGGTTGCAGCGCAACGGGTAGGTATCGTTCCGGCCCAACTACCAGAACAATTTCCTCAGATTGCAGCCACGCCTTCTAGTCCTTATGGTCTGAATGTCACTCTGCACCAAAACACTGAACCTAAAGCAGAGTTGAATAGCGACACCAGTTTTGCTTGTCTTCAAGGACCGCTCCAGCAAGTATTGCCGCTCTGTCAAGCTTATTGGCGGGCGGGTGAGGGAGTATCTCTGGGAGCAGATTTCCAAGCATCTATCGAGAAGACCGCTCAACGGATGAGCCGCTGGGGGCTCCGGGTGCTTGCCATCGCTACAGCCCCAAGTGCCACCAGCCTCAGTTCAGCCCTCTGGCCCGAAGGAGCCATTTTTCTGGGCTTAGCTGGCTTTGAAACCTTTAACCGAACCAGTCAACAGGAGCTCACCCGGGTTTATGCCCGATCAGAACTGAGGTTGCTATTTGTAGAATCAGCCTCAGTTTCTCAAACCGTGCTGGGCTTGCAAGCTGAGGGGGCACGCGTGGCCCTACTGGGCAGTCAGTTGGCTGACATTACAGCTATGCAGCAGGCCCATCTGAGCCTGGCTCTTAAATCAGGGGGTGCGGATGCCGTTCGCGTTCAGGCCGCAGCCGTCCTCTCGGATATTAGTGACTTAGTGAGGTTTCCCCGAGCCGTACAAATGGCTCAGTCCGCTCAGCGCCTTGTCGAGAGCATTGTCTTCAAGCTGCTTTCAGGCCAGTTGGGACTGTTGCTGTTAGTTGGTTTAACCAGCTTGACCCATCTGCCCTGGCCTTTCTCAACCAGCCAATTGTTCTTGCTAGCGCTGCTCAGCTTGGGGACAGTCGACCTAACGCTAGCCTTTGAGCTAGGCGAAATGCGACGGCAAAAGCAACTTGGCTCCCTCAAGCGATTCAGTTCTGACTTCATCCTGGGAGTTACAGTCATTGCTCTGAGCTTAGGCCTCGTGAGCTATGCCATCTTTCGCTTGAGCTATCAAGGCAAAATCATCCAACTCGACCATGCCCGCACCCTTACCGTCTGCACAATCCTGTGGTTTCAGTGGCTGGGGGCCGTGGCTAGTCGAGATGTTCGACGCTCTCTTTTGCAGGTTCGCACTTATCGAAATCCAGCTCTGGTTCTGAGCTTATTGCTAGCAGCTCTGATTAGTCCCCTTCTGGTCTACTTGCCCACCTGCCAAGTTGCCTTCGCATTTGAGCCTTTAAGGGTCAGTGACTGGCTAATCACTCTGCTGCTCGGCAGCACAGCTATCTGGATTCGGGAGATTTTTAAAGCGTTTGCATACAACGACTGAGGCTAACCGACTGTGCAAACTAGTTGACGCTCTCCCGCATCGATTTCATCCGAGCCTTAGCTTTGGCCGCGCTAAGCCGTAGTGATTGCAAGCGAGCTTCGTAGCGACGCTTCTGCCGGTCTTTGGTGCTCAGATCAAGCAGAGTTTTGAGCGCGCTACCCAAACTCTTATAGGCCGTGGGTACGGTGTAACCAAAGCGAACAGCCAGAGCAATGGCTTTTTCGTCTGCTTCGATTGCTTCATTCAAACGTTTATCACTGTTGTTGCGCTGGTAGAGACGATAGCCTGCAAATCCGGACAGCGCTAAGGCCAGCAGTAGTAGCAACCCGTCTTGTACCCAGAGTTCTCCGACGACACCACCTAAACCAATTGCCAGAGCCGCCATCTCCCAACCATCCTTGGGAATGGCGTCATTCTGAATACGGGCCACTTCGTGCCAGAACAGCAGATTGCGTTGATCGGTCGCTAGCCGCTCCCAGCGGCCGAAATCAATCATGATTGCGGCCTCATCCTTACCGATCTCTTCACAAGTGATCAGAGGCGGATTGACGGCGCTGGCAACTTCGATGCTGACCCAGCTTCGTAATTCCGGGGGCAGAAGGGTTTGCAGCCGTCGCAGCTCGGCAGCATTCCGGGAGGAGGTTGCGGAGGTTGCCATAGATGAAGTCTGGGAGAAGGTCATTGGGCCTGAGAAATTACAAGGTTAAGGGAACGACAGTCCTTACCTTTCTATTGTGGAGTATATCCCTGACTGGCTGAATTTCTCAGGCGAGCTTGCGTTCCGCCAAGTTCTGCTCACAATCTCGCCAGCCCTCGAAACTGAGGTCGCGCCCTGTTTCAAAGCAGTATAAATTCTTAAGATTTACCGAGCTTTTACGCGATAGGGGGCTACTTTCTCAGAATTTTCACTGAATCATACAGTCGAATGCAGGCTAAGGCGAGTACCTTAATTCTTGACGGAATGTTAACTCCAGTCAGTTAGCGACCGCAAACCTCTTGATCCGTTAAGGAGCATCTATGGCTTCAACAGCCCTCTCTCAGCCAACAGCGCCGGTTCTAGCTACTGCGGTAGCTCACCTCAGCTCCCAGGAGTGGCGCTCACTGCGCTCTGGTGAGGTGTTAGTGAGGACTGCTCCGCATGATGGTGGTGGCGGCCGGGTTTGTGCCCAGATGTGGCTACCGCTTGAACGGTCCCAGATTTGGACCCAAGTTACTGACTATCCCCGTTGGGTTGAATTCTTCCCAGATATTATTCGTAGCGAGGTTCGAAACCACGGCCTGCTAACCAAGCAGGTTTATCAGGTAGCCCGTAAAGCTTTCTTATTTCTGAGTGCTCAGGTTGAGATTCTGCTGCGGGTCAAAGAAACTCCAGCACAACGCATTGATTTCAGTTTGGAGCGAGGCGACTTTTCCGATTTCTCAGCCAGCCTGACCTTAGCTGATTGTGAAGAAGGAACACTGCTCAGCTACACCGTTGCTGCGACACCCACGATTCCTGTGCCTTCTATTCTCATTCAGCAGGGCATGACTGCCGAGCTGCCACTCAACATGCGCACTATGCGTCAAGCTCTCTGTCGTCACTAGTGTCTTCGCCCACAACACGCTGGACGTTAAAGCCTTCTAAAGCAGAAAAGGTCAGGAGTAGTTTAGGGAACTCCTGACCTTTAAAGTTTTGCTCTGAGTGAGCCTGGATGGCCGTTTATGCTGATTCAGGTCTAGCCAGAGAAGAGGGATGTACTAACAACTCGGCAGTTGAGCGCTTCTCAACCATCTCACGAGTGATAGTGCAACGGGTGACATCTTTGCGTGAGGGCAACTCGTACATCACATCCAGCATTAGCTCCTCTACAATGCCCCGCAGTGCCCTAGCGCCAGTCCTACGCCGGTGGGCTTCCTGAGCAATCGCACGAATTGCTTCAGGCCGGAACTCTAACTGCACGTTATCCATCCGCATCAGCTTTTGATACTGCTTGACCAAAGCATTACGAGGCTCAGTGAGAATTGCGGTTAGCGTCTCCTCATCCAGCGGTTCAACCACAGCTGTCACCGGGATCCGCCCAATGAATTCAGGAATCATCCCAAACTTCACCAGGTCGTCGGGTTCAATCTGCTTCAGGACGTCGGCGGCTCGCCGCTCGCGTGATTGCATGTCCGCTGCAGGTTCTAGCTCAAACCCTAGGAAATTGCGCTTACCAGTCCGTTGCTCGATGGTCTTCTCTAAGCCAACAAAGGCGCCACCGCAGATAAACAAGATATTGCTAGTGTCAATCTGGATGCAGTCCTGGTAGGGATGCTTACGGCCACCCTGAGGTGGCACGTTGGCGACGGTACCCTCCAGCATTTTGAGCAATGCTTGTTGCACGCCCTCACCTGATACATCACGCGTGATCGAGGGGTTCTCGCTTTTGCGGGCAATTTTGTCGATCTCGTCGATGTAGATGATGCCGCGCTGGGCTTCTTCAACATCAAGATCTGCAACTTGCAGTAGGCGTAACAGAATGTTTTCAACATCCTCGCCAACGTAACCAGCCTCAGTCAAAGTAGTGGCATCAGCTACTGCAAAGGGGACATCCAGCAGGTCGGCTAAAGTCTGTGCCAGCAGCGTTTTGCCACAGCCTGTGGGACCAATGAGCAGAATGTTGGATTTCTGGAGCTCAACGTTATCATCCGGGCCTTTGCCCTTACCCTGGATGAAACTTAAGCGCTTGTAATGGTTGTAGACAGCAACCGACAGCACTTTTTTCGCCTCGTCTTGCCCAATCACATGCTCGTCAAGGTAGCGCTTGATTTCACGAGGCTTGGGAATTTGAGACAATGAGAGGTTTGCTGAGCGAGCCCGGCGCTTCTCTGGCTGAGCAGCTTCCCGACGTGGAGCAGCTTGTGGAGCGGCTGCGGAGTCAAATAACTCCTCATCTAAAATCTCATTGCAGAGATCAACACATTCATCGCAAATGTAAACTCCAGGGCCAGCAATCAGCTTGCGCACCTGCTCCTGAGACTTGCCACAGAAAGAGCATTTCAGATGAGAGTCGTACGGCTTGGACATAGTAGGCGTCTCACTTCAGTGCGCTCGGCGTTGCACCACCCGGACCCGAAAGCGGCTGTCGGGAGATGACCTCATCAATGAGACCATAGTCCTTCGCCTCCGCTGGAGACATGAAAAAGTCTCGCTCAGTATCTCGCTCAATGCGCTCTAGGGGCTGCTTCGTATGGCGAGCTAGAAGCTCATTCAGCTTTTGCTTGTGGTAAAGAATTTCTTTCGCCTGGATTTCAATGTCCACTGCTTGACCTTGCGCACCGCCTAGAGGCTGGTGAATCATGATCCGAGCATTGGGCAGCGAGCGACGTTTGCCTGGCGCCCCACCAGTCAGTAGAAAAGCTCCCATGCTGGCAGCTAATCCCATGCAAACGGTGACCACATCGGGTCGAACGTGTTGCATCGTGTCATAAATCCCCATGCCTGCGGTGACCGAACCACCAGGCGAGTTGATGTAGAGGTAGATGTCAGCATCCGGATCCTCTGCTTCCAGGTAAAGCATCTGAGCCACGATGACATTAGCAACTGCATCATCCACGGGCGTTCCCAATAGAATGATGCGCTCTCGCAACAAGCGCGAGAAAATATCAAAGGCTCGGTCGCCGCCACTGGAAGGCTCAACAACCAGGGGAATGGCACTTTGGGGAGAAGGCTGAGCGGTCTCAGCAGTCACCGCTCCGGTAGCACCGTACTCAGAAGCCAGTTGCCAGGATGTCCACATCGAAGATCGCATCAAGTCAAGGAAACTCCCTCTAGACAGCCCAGACATAGTATTCCTCACTACTCGCCATTATGCCCCATCTCAAAAAGGACTGCTGGAACTTCACAGTCCCTAAATTACGTACCGGTGATGAGTTAGCCCTTGCATGGCATAAGGCACGCTCTTCACAAGTCACCTATGCTTCTGCAGCCTCTTCAGCTACTTCCTCAGCAGAAGTCTCAATAGGTTCGGAACCTTCTGCTTCTTCAGCTGTATCGCCAATTTCTGCAGCTGCGTCAACAACTGCGTCTGATGCTTCTTCTGGAGGCTTCGGTTCAACTAATTCCACAGTGGAGTTGGACTTTAACCAGTCAAGAATCTGCTCAGTCAGAAGCTCATCTTCCACTAGCTCTTTTAACTTATTGCGATCGATGTCACGGTCGCCGTACTGTTCAATCAACGTGCCGAGCCGTTCTTCAAGAGCTGCGGGTTCTACCTTCAGACCCTCCCGCTTCGAGATTTCTGCTAGAACCAGAGTTCGCTGAAGCCGCTCAATTGCTTCAGGCCGAGAGCGCTCCCGCAGCATGGGCAAGTTCTGCTGGGTGAAGAGTTGATTGATATCAACCCCCCGTTGCTGCAAATTCATCGCGCTCTGGTTGAGCAAGTAGTCAATCTCGCGACGTACCAAGGTTTCCGGTAGCTCAACCTCGACTTCCTTCAGTAGAGCCTCAAGGATCGCTCGTTCTTTATTGGCTTCGGTCTGCTGCTCAGCTTCGTCGCGATATTCCTGTTCTAAAGAAGCGCGTAGTTCCGCAAGAGTCTCGTGCTCACTGGCATCCTGGGCGAACTCATCATTGAGTTCCGGTAATTCACGCGTTTTGATGTCCTTAAGGGTAATTGTAAAAACTGCCGGTTTACCGGCAAGCTTTGCCTCTGGATAACCCTCCGGAAATTTCACGGGAACTTCGCGCGTCTCATTGATGGCCATACCGACCACCCCCTCAATGAAGCCCTCTACAAAGCGGCCTTCACTGAGTTCAATCTGGAAATCCTCAGCTTTGCCCCCTTCAATAGGTTCACCGTCTTCGGTTCGCCCCTCGAAGTCCACTAAGGCTACATCGCCCATAGCAGCTGGGCGGTCTTCGACAGGTACCAGTGTAGAGCGTTGCGTGCGGTATTCATCAAGCGTCTTGTCAACTCGGCTTGGGTCGTAATCGACGCGCTCAGCAGTGACAGACAAATTCTTGTAGGTGCCTAGCTTGACCTCAGGACGGACATCGACTGCTGCCGTGAAGGTCAGAGGGGCACCAGGTTTAAAGTTCTGGAGCAAATCCTCCATCTCGGACTTGAGCTGGAAGTTGCCGATCGCTTGGATCTCCTGCTCTTCGATAGCCTGACTAAGGCTGTCTTGAATCAGTTCCTCCAGGACAGCAGCGCTAATGCGACCACTGCCAACTCGCTGAATGATTACATGGCGGGGAGCCTTCCCTTTGCGAAAGCCAGGGATATTCATGGAGCGCATAAACTCCTGAACAACCCGTTCATAGACCTTCTGTGACCGCTCGCCTTCGACCTCAATTTCCAGTGCGACCTGGCTGGCTGGCAGCTTTTCCTGGGTAACTTTCATGGACTCCCTACTACTGTTGTCAATTCCCTACAGTTCTTGACGGTGCCAACTTCCATCAGCAAGTGCTCGCCAACCGCCCGTCTATCGCACAGCTAACTGCTCAATCTGTTCAACATCAATGCATTGACAGTGAACGCATTCAAACGCACAGGAAACAGACGGGTTCAGACCGTAGATAGCTATGGTAGCTGAAAGTCAGTGGGGCTGCGGCATGTTTGGCAGGAAACAGTAACTGGGAAACCAGGCAGGAGCAGAGGTTGCCAGAGGTGCTAGGATCGAGTTAGCCTAGCCAGCGATGCGGTTGCTGCAACTTCCTCCACTGCGCCACACTTCGTGGAGAGAAATCCTTACCGCACAAGTCTTGAGGGTATCTGACCAGTTTGTGTTGATTGTTGTACTCGTGTGAGGAGGTTCATTGAGTCAGGCTTATCGGGTAGCAATTCTGGGAGCGACGGGGGCAGTAGGCTCGGAGCTGCTAGAGCTACTGGCTGCTAGAGCATTTCCGCTTTCCGAGTTACGACTGTTGGCTTCGGCTCGGTCAGCTGGCAAGACAATTGATTTTCAGGGTGAGTCGCTGAAGGTTGAGGCGGTTACACCGGAAGCATTTAAGGGAATTGACCTAGTCCTAGCCTCAGCTGGGGGAGATACCTCAACCCAGTGGGCACCCGTTGCGATGGAAGCGGGGGCTGTTGTTGTCGATAACTCCAGCGCTTTCCGCATGGATCCTGAGGTGCCGTTAGTTGTGCCAGAGGTTAATCCAGACGCGGCTAGTCAACACAGTGGTATCATCGCTAATCCAAACTGCACTACCATCTTGATGGCTGTAGCCATATGGCCTTTACATCAAGTTAGGCGAATCCGCCGCATCGTAGCTGCAACCTATCAATCTGCAAGCGGCGCTGGTGCCCAGGCAATGGAGGAAGTGAAGCGTCAGGCTCAGGCCATTCTTGACGGAACGACCCCCGAGACTAAGTGTTTTCCCTATCCTCTGGCGTTCAATTTGTTTCCTCACAATACCCCGCTCAATGAGCAAGGCTATTGCACTGAGGAAATGAAGATGGTCAATGAGACTCGCAAGATCTTTGGCGATGCTGATCTTCGGATCACCGCAACTTGTGTACGGGTACCGGTATTGCGAGCGCATTCAGAGGCAATTAATCTAGAGTTTGAAGAGTATTTTCCAGCCGCTCAGGCTCGCTCAGTGTTGAGCCAGGCTCCGGGTGTAAAGCTAGTTGAAGATTGGCAGAAGAATCACTTTCCGATGCCTATTGAGGCCAGTGGTCAGGACGATGTTTTGGTTGGCCGGATCCGGCAGGACATCTCTAATCCACTGGGGTTAGAACTATGGCTCTGTGGCGACCAGATTCGCAAGGGAGCTGCATTGAACGCGGTACAAATCGCTGAACTCTTGGCGACTCGAGACCTGCTGCGGGTTCCTCTAGCCACACGATAGACTTAGTGCGATTTCGTGATTCAAAGCTAAAAATTTCAAATTCTTTTAGAAGCTAGCAGGTAAGGTGCGAGTGGCGGACTTTGGGCGGGTTCTAACGGCAATGGTCACCCCTTTTACCGAGGATGGTGAAGTCAATTACACTGTCGTACGTGAACTAGCAATCCATCTTGTGAACCACGGCACTGACACATTGGTGGTGTGTGGTACTACTGGAGAATCGCCAACTCTAACTTGGGACGAAGAATACAAACTCTTCCAAGTCATTCGGGAGGCGGTTTCTGGGAATGCTAAGGTGATGGCTGGAACGGGCTCTAACTCTACCCGCGAAGCAATCATCGCTACTGAAAAAGCAGCTAAACTAGAGTTAGATGGAACTTTACAAGTTGTTCCCTACTACAACAAGCCGCCCCAGGAAGGTCTCTACCAGCACTTCAAAGCTATCGCCCAAGCATCTGATTTGCCGATGATGCTCTACAACATTCCAGGGCGGACTGGCTGCAATCTTGAGCCTGAGACGGTGGCCCGCTTAGCTGAAGTGCCGGGCATTGTTGCAATCAAAGAAGCAAGTGGCAATTTGGATCAGGTCAGCCAAATTCGCAGACTGACACCTGCTACTTTCGATATTTACTCTGGGGATGACTCGCTCACCTTACCGATGATGGCAGTCGGAGCGAAAGGGGTGGTCAGTGTTGCTAGTCATCTAGTAGGTGACAAAATCCAGCAAATGGTTCAGGCCTTCAATCACCAACCCAAACAAGCAACGCAGCTTCACTTAGAATTACTACCTTTGTTTAAAGTCTTATTCATCACGACTAACCCCATTATGGTTAAGGCAGCTCTACACCTGCAGGGCTGGTCAGTGGGCAATGTTCGTCCGCCACTTTCGACAATATCTGGCCAGCACTCCGAGATTCTGCACTCAGTGCTGAGCGAACTGAGCCTTATTTAAGTCTCTAAATTGCGTAGCTTACCCAAGTCTTACTGCTCTTTATTCAAGCTTTTGCCGATAGATTTTCGGATCACGATGACCTAAGTACAAAAGTTTGTTTGTCAAGCTTGCTCACTCACCCAAATTGGTTCTTCAAATCACGAAATATATGTCAAATCAAAACTCTCAAATGCCTCTACGTATCATCCCTCTGGGTGGCCTTCACGAGATTGGTAAGAACACTTGCGTGTTCGAGATGAACGACGAGATCATGCTGGTGGATGCTGGTTTAGCCTTTCCATCAACGGAGATGCACGGCGTTAACATCGTGCTGCCTGATGTCACTTACTTGCGCCAAAATCGCCATCGCATCAAGGGCATGATCGTTACCCACGGTCACGAAGACCATATTGGTGGCATTCCCTTTCACCTGAAGCAGCTTGATATCCCTGTGATCTATGGCCCTCGCTTGGCTATGGCACTCCTGCAGGGCAAGTTAGACGAAGCGGGTGTCGCTGATCGTACCGAGCTACGAACGGTTGGGCCTCGAGATATTGTGCGCATTGGCAACAATTTCTTTGTTGAATTTATTCGCAACACTCACTCGATTGCTGACAGCTTTAGTTTGGCGATTAATACGCCTGCTGGTCTGGTAATTTTTACAGGCGACTTCAAGTTTGACCACACACCGGTTGATGGGGAAGCCTTTGATCTACACCGCCTGGCGGAGCACGGTGAGAAAGGTGTCCTCTGCTTGGTTAGCGACTCGACCAACTCTGAAATACCAGGGTTCACCCCCTCAGAGCGCTCGGTCTTCCCTAACTTAGATCGGGTCTTCTCGCAGGCTAGTGGTCGCTTAATCGTGACTACCTTTGCATCCTCTGTGCATCGGGTCAACATGATCCTGCAACTGGCCAAAAAGCATGGCCGTGTGGTTTCAGTCTTGGGGCGCTCGATGCTTAACGTCATCGCTCATGCCCGCAATCTCGGCTACATCAAGTGTGACGACGACTTATTCGTGCCGATGCACATGGTTCGTCAGATGCCAGATGAGAACATTCTGATCCTGACTACAGGCTCTCAGGGTGAGCCGATGGCAGCCTTGACCCGAATTGCTAACGGCGAGCATAGACAATTAGAAATTCGTGAAGGTGACACGGTTGTCTTCTCTGCTAACCCAATCCCTGGCAACACCATTGCTGTAGTCCAGACTATCGACAAGTTGATGGCCATGGGTGCCAAGGTCGTCTACGGACGAGATAAGGGCATCCACGTCTCCGGTCATGGCTGCCAGGAAGACCAGAAGTTGATGCTGGCCCTCACCCGACCCAAGTTCTTTGTGCCGGTTCACGGTGAGCACCGCATGCTGGTGAAGCACTCTGAGACAGCGCAGAGCATGGGAGTCCCCAAAGAGAACATTGTCATCATTCAGAACGGCGATGTGATCGAGCTGACCCCTGATGCTATCGGGGTTGGCGATAAGGTTCCTTCAGGTATTGAGCTTGTGGATGCCTCCCGCGGTGGCGTCGTCGGTGGTGAAGTCCTCAAGGAGCGTCAGCAGATTGCTGGCGATGGGGTGATCACCGTTGCAGTAGCAATCGGCCTCGATGGCAAATTCTTGGCCAAGCCCGAAATTCATCTCAGTGGTGTGGTTCTGCCCATCGAGCGTTCGCTGTTTCAAAAGCGGGTTCGCGAAACCTTGGACAAGGGTCTAGAGGCAAGGTGGCCAGAGTACGCTCGTTCGCTTGAGAAGGGTGAGGTAGACATTGACTGGGCCGGGCTAAAGCACCATCTAGAGCGGGATGTGCAGAGAATGGTGCGCGGCGAGATGCAGGGCCGACCCATGTTGGTCTTTATGCTACAAGCGCCTGAAACCGCTTCTGTCAAACGCTCTAGCAGCCCCGTTCCAGCTGCAAGCAACACTTCCTCAGCACCAGCAGCTCCCAAAACTGTGGCCGAAGAAGCATCGACCCCAGCTAAACGGCGGCGTAGCACCGCTAAAGTTGCTTCCTAGGCTTAGTGCTGACCACCGGCAGCTTATGAGCTGCTGGTGGTCAGGCTAGATACTTCGGTTTTAGCCCTAAACTTAGCTGTGACTGGCGAGCTGAGCTAACTGGCGAGGCTGCAACAACTTAAGAGTTTTGAGGGCTGGGTCAATTTGGATCCAGCCCTTACTTTGTAGCTTCTCCATCAACCGAGCGGCCTCGTCCACACTGATATCACTCACATCTGCTAAATCTCGTAGGGGAAGGTTAAACAGCTCCACTTCTTTCTGCTGGGCTGTACCGTAGCTCTCTGCCAAGGTGACTAGGAGGCTAGCCAGTTTGACAGCAGGCGACTCATAGCGCAGTTGGGCACGGTGATTAGCTTGCCGTAAGCGTTTTACCATCAACTGCAACATGCGGTAATGCAGATTGGGATCCTTGTGTAGCGCCTCAGTGAAGAATTGAGCAGGAACGCTGAGCAGATGAACAGGGGAGAAAGCCACAACATCTGTTGAACGGGGCAGCTCGTCCAGGACCGCCATTTCACCAAAAAAATCTCCTTTACCCAGAATGGCTAGGGTCAAAGGTTCCTTGCCCGCTAGGCGACGCACCTTTATCCAACCAGCAGCAATCAGGTAAACGGCATTGCCCCAAGCATCTTCCATTAGCACTGTGCGCTCTGCCGGATAGTCGCGCTCTACCGAGACTGACAGTAGCCAATCTATCGTTTCTGGACTGGCTGACTTAAAGAGCGGAAACAGCTCACTAAAACAGGTGGTCTGCATGGAGTCATCAAGGGTGGGGAGACACAGCAGGGGTGTTAGCCTCTGCTCATCCATATTGCCCTTTTTATACTGTCCTCAAAACCGTTTATGGTGGAAGCTCGGTTGCAAGGAAGTGCAAGGGGAGCCACTATCTTGGTCAAGGTGCGCTGTGGAGATGTGGAATTTAGTGGGGTGCAGGCAATTATCTTCGATAAAGATGGCACCCTCTGCGATGCAGCTGAGTATCTACGCAGCTTGGCCCAACGCCGCGCTAGACTTCTAGATGCTCAAATTCCTGGCGTGCAAGAGCCAGTGTTGATGGCTTTCGGGGTCGATGAGAGCAGCAACCTAAATCCCAATGGTTTGATGGCTATCGGTAGCCGCCGCGAAAACGAGGTGGCTGCTGCTGCCTATGTGGCTGAAACCGGTCGCGATTGGACAGAGGCCTTAAGGACCGCGCAACGAGCTTTTGCCGAAGCGGATCAATTCTTGCCCCGGCTCAAGCACGCTCCTCTATTTCCAGAAGTTCCACGCGTGCTACAGGCTCTAGCAGCGGCAGGTTTGAAGTTAGGCATTCTCTCATCAGACACGGGGGCAAATGTGCGGGCTTTTGTCGAGCATTTTGGCCTAACTCAGCTAGTCAGCTGTGCAATGGGCGTAGATGAAGGACATAGCAAGCCGGATCCGGACTTACTCCGTCAAGCTTGTGCTGAGCTGAAAGTTGAGCCCAGCGCAACTCTAATGGTGGGTGATAGCCCTGCCGATATGCAGATGGCGCAGCAGGCAGGGGCTCTTGGTTGCGTAGCTGTAACCTGTGGACTATCGCCTGCCCATCAGCTCAGACAGGCTAACGCCATCGTTCCTAACTTAAGTGCTCTAACAGTTATTCCTTAAACGTTGCCGCCCAAAGTGGCAACGCTCAGCTCTCCCAGCTTTTTAGTCAGCTTGGCGTTTTCGCGGTAGTCTACGGGACAATCAATAACCACCGGGACCTCTTGAGCCAGGGCCCGTTTGAGGGTGGGCACCAATTCAGCCGCTGAATTAATGCGGTAACCTTTGACCCCCATCGCCTCAGCCAGAGCAACAAAGTCTGGGTTGCCAAACTTGACAAAGGCCGAACGTCCGTATTGCACTTCCTGCTTCCACTCAATCAGGCCGTAACCACCATCGTTAAAAATCAGCACGACAAAAGCCGTGCCCACTCGTACAGCAGTTTCTAGCTCCTGCATATTCATCATGAAGCCGCCATCACCCGTAACTGCCACTACTTTGCGTTCTGGATAGACCAGTTTGGCGGCAATGGCACCGGGTAAGGCAATCCCCATAGCGGCGAAGCCATTTGAGATGAGGCAAGTATTTGGCTCAATGGCGTGGTAGTGGCGGGCAATCCACATTTTGTGCGCTCCAACATCAGAGATCAAAATGTCTTGAGAGCGCAAAACTTGGCGCAGGTCGTAAATAACTTTCTGCGGCTTCAGGGGGAAACTCGTGTCATTCGCTTCAGCAGTGTAGTCCTCCCATAGAAGAGGTCGCAAATTTAGAGCGGCAGGAGCAGCGTGCTCACTACGGTTTGCATAACTAATAATGCGCTCCAGAGAGGTTGCAATTGCTCCTACAACTTCAACCTCAGGCATGTAGTCGCGGTCAACTTCTGAGGGCGTCATCGAAACATGAATCACCTGAGAATTGTGCTCAGGGTTCCATTTTGTAGGGCCATACTCGATTAGGTCATAGCCCACTGCAATAATCAAATCGCTTTGATCGAATCCGAAGGCAATATAGTCCCGTGCCTGTAGCCCAACTGTCCATAGAGACAAAGGATGAGTATAAGGAATTGCGCCTTTACCCATAAAGGTATTGGTTACTGGAATATTTAGGGTTTCGGCAAAATGAATAAGCGCAGCAGTAGCCTTGGCTCGAATCACACCGTTGCCGGCCAAAATCATTGGGTTGCGGGCTTGAGAAATCAGTTTAGCCGCATGACGAATACAGACATCAGCAGCTTCTGCATCACAAAACGATTGGGGATTGAGGGGGATTTCATGACCTTCCCGCACAGGCAGATCAGCGATATCTTCTGGCAAGTCAATGTGAGTAGCCCCAGGTTTCTCTGACTCCGCCAGCTTGAATGCCTTGCGCACCACTTCGCCAACCGTGTCGCGTTGAGCGATCTGAGTATTCCATTTAGTAACCGGGCGAAACATCGACACCAGATCTAGATACTGGTGAGACTCTTTGTGCATCGTTTTCGTGCTGACTTGGCCGGTGATTGCGACCAGCGGAGCACTGTCTAAATTGGCGTCGGCAACACCAGTCATCAGGTTCGTAGCGCCAGGGCCCAGGGTAGACATGCAAACCCCGGCCTTGCCGGTGAGTCGACCATAGACATCTGCCATAAAAGCACCACCCTGCTCATGCCGTACAGGAATGAACTGAATAGTGGAACCGATCAAAGCATCAAGCACCGCCATATTTTCCTCGCCGGGCAGCCCAAAGATGTATTGGACTCCCTCTTTTTCCAGAGACCGGACTAGGAGTTCAGCCGCTTTCATACGGTTACAAACCTACGAATACACAGGTGCTCCTCAATATTGCCCTCCTCAGTCTTGTCCTATCGCACTTGTTTGAGCGCTGTGTCTTAGCTTGCTAACGCATCTACCCGAAGGGCCTTGGCAATTTGCTGAGATTGAGTTGAAAAATTCGGTAGTCTAAACTACGCTGATGATGCTCCAGGTTCCCCCAACTGCAACTTTTTCCCGCCATGACGTTCGCAGTTCTCCTCTGCTTTTTGGCCGCTGCTCTGGTTCTTATTGGTGCTGCGGCAACTTTTGTTCGAGCCTTACAGGGCTTTCATCAGACGGATCTCACTTCCAAGCCAGCTAGCCAAGAGCCTGCAGCAGGCCAAGTGCAATGGCAGACGCGAGAAGACATTATTCAGCAGCTAGAGCGGCAGTTTAATAACAGCCCTTCCTCTACGGATTTGCAAGGCCCCTAAATGCCGCGTCCTATTTTGAGAGAAGACGGCTGGCCAGGCCAAGCCTTTCAGGGTGATCAATTGAACTTGATCTTCCAGGGCTATAACCTAGCTCAAGCAACTGCCATTAGTGTTCGTCCGGCCAAGGGTATTGTTGCTGAGTTAGGAGAAGCGACCAGCGACAGTGAACGAACTGCAACCTTGAAAATTAGCTTTGATGCCTACCCAGGCGATAAACGGGTTTGGCTAGAGTCTCCAGAGGGTGAGAGCAATCAACTGCTACTCATTGTTCTCATGTAAGGTTCTCATGTAGGAGCAAGGGCCAGCGATCCCTGGTAGGTTTGGCTAGTCACAGCGAGTTTTTGCAGGCAAATTCTTGCAGAAGTCTGCATCAGCATTCGACCTCCCCTACTAGCTAGCTAGTAATCGTTACTAGTTGAGCTAGTGGGGGTTGTTTGTCTTGTTACATGGGGTAGGGACTGCGTGTATGCTTCTGAGCAAGTGGAATAGTTAACAGTGAGAGGGGGCCGAGCGTGGGGAGATTTTATTGGCGATGGTTACGAGGCTCTAATCTTAGCTCCATGTATCGAGCTCGGTACTAGGGGGAGTGATGGTCGTATACCTTTCAACCCCATCCCAGGAAGAGTTGCTGAGCCGTCGGCGGGAGCTACGTCGTCGTCGTCGTCGCCGTTTATTAGAGACGAGCTGGCGTACCTTGATGCTAGGTAGCCTGACCGGGGGACTAATTTGGGTGACGACCCTGCCCATCTGGATGCTCGATAGTCCTGAGCAGGTCGTGGTTGAAGGCAACGAGGTTCTTTCTGATCAAGCCATTCAATCGCTGCTGCCTTTGTCTTACCCCCAATCTCTAATCCGCCTTCAACCCCAGGACTTAGCGCAACACCTAGAGAGCGTGGCACCGATTCAGTCAGCAACTGTGGCTCGACGGCTGTTTCCACCGGGCTTAGCAGTTACTGTCGAGGAACGGCGTCCAGTGGCTGTCGCAACTCAGGGCAGCGAAACAGGCTTTCTTGATGACAGTGGGGCTTGGATGTCGATGATTACCTATCCTGCCCTTAAGGCGGTCGCTGCTCCACCCCTGCGAGTTATAGGACTTGACGATAGCTTACGGTCTAGCTGGCCTGAGTTATATCAACAGGTGCAGCAAAGCCCAGTGCCCATTACGGAGATCAATTGGCAGGACGAGAATAATCTGATTCTCAAAACCAGTCTGGCAACTATTCATTGCGGTCCTTACAATCCCGACCAGTTTCAAGCCCAGCTGACAGCTTTAGATCGCATGCGGGCTCTGCCGACTTATCTCAATGCCGCTGATATTACCTACATTGACCTGCGTAACCCGCGCGCCCCTGCGATTACTATGAACCGCTCTGTTGCGAATAAATCCACTGCAACCACCGGTGATCAAGCTGAGGTTGACCCGAGTGCAGAGGAAGCAGAAGCACCAGAACCAGCAACTAGTGCAACGGAGCGTTAGCGGCAACTGATAGGTCATCTTCTAATGCTGGCCGGTGGCGCCGGAAACGCTTAGAATTGGTTTTTCAAACTGATCAGCCTACAGTGATCAAAAATCGCGTCCAAGACCAAAATAATGGTCAGGGAAAGCGGCTCCGGCATTCAAAGACTTGTATACAATCTAACCGCGATGATAGGTAACGGGTCCAAACAAAGTTCAGAGCTAGCACCCAGGGATCCCGCCTCCCTGGCTGCGGAGGAGATGGTTGGTTATCCATCCTCAGACAGCTCACAAACATCCCTGGCTATGGAAAGTGACGCTTTTTCCCAAGCAGGTAATGTAGCTAGCAGCTCTGGCACCTATCTCAGCAATTCCCAGGAGCCTAAGTTGCAGCAGGGGGGAGCATCCAAGTTGGATAACATTATGCCCAGTAGCGTAGCCCGCATCAAAGTCATTGGGGTTGGTGGTGGCGGGGGCAACGCTGTAAATCGAATGATCGCCAGCGCAGTCATGGGGATTGACTTCTGGGCTATCAATACTGATGCCCAGGCCCTAGCGGGGTCAGAGGCGCCTCGCCGTTTGCAGTTAGGTCAGAAGCTAACCCGAGGCTTGGGAGCTGGTGGTAATCCGGCCATTGGTCAGAAAGCAGCTGAAGAGTCTAGGGATGAGATCGCTGCGGCTCTAGAAGGAGCTGATCTCGTATTTATCACGGCTGGCATGGGTGGCGGTACAGGAACCGGTGCAGCCCCCATTGTGGCCGAGGTCGCTAAAGAGATGGGAGCTCTGACCGTTGGTGTGGTCACCCGTCCCTTCACCTTCGAGGGGCGTCGCCGGACCAGCCAAGCAGAGGGTGGCATTGAAGCCTTACAAGGATCTGTCGATACCCTGATTATCATTCCCAACGACAAGTTGTTGTCGGTAATTTCAGAACAAACTCCCGTTCAAGAAGCCTTCCGAGTTGCAGATGACATCCTGCGGCAGGGTGTGCAAGGTATTTCTGACATCATCACGATCCCAGGCTTAGTTAACGTCGATTTTGCCGATGTGCGGGCGGTGATGGCTGATGCTGGGTCGGCTCTGATGGGAATTGGGATGGGTTCCGGTAAGTCACGGGCCCGCGAAGCGGCAATGACTGCGATTTCTTCTCCCCTCTTAGAGTCTTCAATTGAGGGAGCCAGCGGCGTTGTCTTTAACATCACGGGTGGTAGCGACTTGACCTTGCACGAGGTTAATGCCGCAGCAGAAACTATCTACGAGGTTGTAGACCCTAACGCCAACATTATTTTTGGTGCTGTGATTGACGAGAAACTGCAGGGGGAAGTGCGGATTACGGTCATTGCAACTGGCTTCGCGACTCAGATTGCAACCTCGACTCCTAGAGCAGTTGTCAGCTCCCCACCCACGACCAGTCGGCGACCGATTACGCCCCCTGTGACTAATCCTGATCCCCATAAACCAGCGCCTAGCAATAGTGGCGGCTTAGATATTCCTGAGTTTCTACAGAAGCGCCGTCCACCCCGCTAGAGACTTGAAGCAATGGCGAAGTCTTTAGCACTCCTGTAAGCGATCTGTTAGTGTAGATCGTAGGATTTTCCTATTGCTTTAAGTTAGCTGACAGGAATTTTAGAGAGTTTTAAAGTTACCGGATCCGGTTTGTCAAAGTCACATTTGTTGTTTGCAGGGTCGCCCTAGAAATTTGTCTATCTTCTGGGAAGACTCAAAAGCGAGAGTGTTACGATCACCATGAACATACCCCGGGAGACTACTGTGACCCGTTCCGCGACGCTGCCTCTTCAGCAGACACTAACGCCTTTTGCGGAAGATAATCGTCTCCGGCTTTTTGCTGGTTCAGCAAATATTCCTCTTGCGCAAGAGGTTGCCCGTTACCTAGGCATTGACTTAGGACCAATGGTGCGTAAACGCTTTGCGGACGGCGAACTCTATGTCCAAATTCAAGAATCAATTCGGGGCTGCGATGTTTACCTAATTCAGCCAACTTGCCGTCCAGTGAATGATCACTTGATGGAACTGTTGATTATGGTCGACGCTTGCCGTCGCGCTTCAGCTCGTCAGATCACCGCAGTCATTCCCTACTATGGCTATGCTCGCGCCGACCGTAAAACAGCTGGGCGTGAGTCGATTTCAGCGAAGCTGATGGCGAACCTCATTGTAGAGGCAGGGGCAAGTCGAGTTCTGGCCATGGATCTACACTCAGCGCAGATTCAGGGCTATTTTGACATTCCTCTCGATCATGTTTACGCGTCACCAGTGCTGCTGGATTACCTGATGCGGAAGCCGCTTGAGGACCTCGTTGTCGTCTCCCCTGATGTGGGCGGTGTCGCCAGGGCTAGGGCTTTCGCCAAGAAGTTGAACGATGCGCCTCTAGCGATTGTGGACAAACGCCGCCAAGCGCATAACGTGGCTGAAGTCATGAACGTGATCGGGGAAGTCGCAGGCAAGACTGCCGTTTTGGTCGATGACATGATCGACACGGCTGGCACCATCTGTGAAGCCGCGAAGATCCTACGGCAAGAGGGCGCACGCCAAGTTTATGCCTGTGCAACTCACGCTGTCTTCTCGCCGCCAGCAATCGACCGCCTCAAGAGTGGCTTGTTCGAAGAAGTGATCGTTACCAACACCATGCCCATTGCAGAGGGGTGCCTCTTCCCACAGTTGAGGGTACTCTCCACCGCCAACATTTTGGGTGAGACGATCTGGCGGATTCACGAGGATTGCTCAGTCAGCAGCATGTTCCGCTAAAGTCTTGCCTTACAACCCAGTCTTCAAACTGATTGATTGCCAGTAGGAAAAAGGGGAGCAACTTTTCCGCTACAGATAGGCAAGAATCCCGTCAGGGTACAGAATCAATTCCCCATTTTTGAAACGGTCCTTCTCAATCCAAAGGGCTGTTTTTTTATGCTCTCCTTCCGTAAACTCAAACCGCTCCTGTTGATAGAAGTGGCCATCGATAAATTCGCACTCGTAGAGCTGAATCAGTTCGTGGCCTGTTTGACCGTCGTAAGTGAAGATATTCTCTAAACAGCCCAGGTAGCGAATGTTCGTCAGTTCTGCATTCAACTCTTCTTGAAACTCGCGCCGCAGTGCTAAGTCGCTGGACTCACCAAATTCAATGCCGCCTCCTAATGAGCGGTAGAAGGTCTCTTGCTTGGTGGGATCGTAGCCTTCAGAGACGAATAAGCGGCTACCGTCACGGATAAAGCCCAGGGCCAACGCGCGGATTTGACCGGAGTGGTACATTGATCAACCTCGTTCATAGATGGAGTCAGGGCGGTTGCCATTGACTGGCAGCGGCCAGTCTTCCCGCTGACCGCCGATCTGCACCTCTTCGATCTCAACGTATTCACGGCTGAACTGTGCCAGAGCGTTGACCAGCACATCGAAGGCAAGGGAATCACTCGTGCCCAGGTCGAACCAGCAGCGGGCCAGGACGCCTTCATATTCGATATCGCCCATGTTGTGCATCAGCGCCATGAGCGGTCCTTCTAGGCTATCGCTGTCGTAGAGCAGGTTGCTGACATCTGGGTCCGCCTCGTGGCTTTGCAGGTTGCTGGCATTGAAGCCACCCAATTGCCCTAGCGAAAACCAGGCGTTCAAAACCTGTTCAACGTAGAGCTTTTCCCGCTCTGAGGGAACTGCTGCAAATTGCAACCAGATCCAGACATCGAACTGATCAATTTCACGAAATTCAACACGCATGGGCATTAACGAGGCAGGGTGGGAGACACTGGCGTTGCCCTAGCCGGAGTTGGAGCTACAGCCGGAGTCGGGGCTACAGCCGGGGTCTGCTGGTCTAGCTTCTCTTGCGCCCGACGAGCTTCTCGCTCAATACTCCGCGTCAGGCGGGCAGGCAGCTGACTGCGCAGGGCCAAGGCTCTTCGGAAAGAGACTAGACTATCTCTGTAGCGGTCACTTTCGACCAGGATCTGAGCCTTCAAGTAGTGTAACTCGGGATTCTCCGGAGCAACTTGAAGGGCGCGGTTCACAGCATCTAGCGCTTCGTTGAGGCGTTTCTCGTCCCGGTAGCCCACCGCCACACCACGCCACGATAAGTAAGCAGGCGCTGAACGCTGGAGTCGCCCTACAGCATCATTGATGTTGGCGAAGGGTAGGTTAGTGGCAATCATCAGGTCCATGAAGCCCTTGATCAGGTTCAGTTCTGGATCATTGCCGTTCACTTTTTCAGCTTTCTCGATCTCACTAAACATCTGCTGGAGCTTGGGCAGAGCTTGCGGTGTACCAACGACTAGACCTTGGCTGGTGATAATGTAGCCCGCCTCCATGAAGTAACCGACCCCCGTGTAGAGATGGCCGCGCAGAGGGTCGCGGGCCACCAGCCGTTGAGCAACTTCGCGAGTTTGAGTTGCAAAGCGAGAGAACTGGGGCAGTTCCCCGTTGATGTAAGCTAGGGCAGCTTTCATGCCGTAGATCATCGGCTCGTTGGGCTCGATCGCTAATGCTTGATCGAGGCGCCGACTGGCGATCTGATAATTACCCTGACGGAAAACTGTTTCAAATGCAGCTTGCGTATTGGGACCGATGGAACGGGCATCAGCTCCAGTTCGGAACGGATCGGCCGCCCAAGCAGCATTGCTCCAAAGCACAGTTGCAGCGGTCAAAGCGGTAGCCCAAGTGTAAGCTCGTCGAGATTGGCTAGCTCGTTTCATAGCGTCTGCTCCTCACAGCATGACTTGATGTATCAGGTATATCGGGTGGGGGTCTATCAAAGTCTGAGATTGCTCAAACATCGCCCTGTGTATCTAGAGGGCCTAAGCGCCGGTCTGCAAGAGATCAAAGTGCTTCGGGACTCAGCCTCTGAGCTGAGCCTGACTGAACTGTAGCCTATCGGAAATTAGACTAGATGAGAGGTTGCCCGTATCTGAAAGACGAGGCTTGAAATTTGAGAGTTCCATGCTCTACATCCAAAATTTGGTTTATCACCCGCCTGCTACACATACGGCAATTCTTAAAGGTATCAACCTAGAGTTGGCTCCTCAAGAACTGGGCTTGGTCATTGGCCCTTCTGGTTCCGGCAAAAGTACGCTTTTAGAGATTCTGTCAGGTTTAGCAGAGGCAACAAGCGGCGAATTGCGCTGGCGGCAGCAGGTTTTAACCCCGGACCATTTGCAACAGCTAGGCGGACTGGTCTTTCAATTTCCAGAACGTCATTTCTGCACGGGCACTTTACTGGAGGAGTTAAAGCTCGGGCACCCGGAACTGAGCAATGAGCGGGTCCAGGAGGCTCTCAACGAAGTGGGACTCGGCCATCTGGACTTGAAAACGGCCCCTCAAGCCCTCAGTGGCGGCCAGCAGCGCCGTCTGGCCTTGGCTGTCCAGTTGATTCGGCAACCCCATCTATTGCTGCTGGATGAACCCACAGCCGGTCTAGACTGGTCCGTCCGCCGTCAGGTCATCGCCCTGCTACAGCGACTCAAAGCACATTGGACGTTGCTCGTGGTAACGCACGATGCCTCCGATCTATTGGCTATCGCCGATCGCTGTTGGACGCTGCATCAAGGCGAGTTACGCACGGTTGATCCGCAAACCTTAGCAGCCAAAGCCCATTAATGCAGATTACGGAGGGCAAAGCGCAATTTGAAGTTGGCAACGCCTTCTACAATCCCCAGAGCCAAACTGCTCGGGACCTCGGTCTCCTATGCGCCACCTTACATCGCCAAGATACTGGCGCTCTGAGAGTGCTCGATGCAATGACTGGCTGTGGCGTCAGGGCCTTGCGCTATTGCCTAGAGGCTGGCGCGGGCTGGGTCTGGGCCAATGACGCAGATCCAGACATAGAGCCTTTGTTGCAGGCTAACCTGCAAGCTCTGCCCAGCAATCAAGTTCACGTCACTCACCAGGATGCCGTTCGCCTCTTTTTTGAGTGCCACGTAGCAGAGGATTATTACGACCTCGTCGATGTTGATGGCTTTGGCAATCCTGCTTCGTATTTAGGCGCTAGCCTATGGGCCGTTAAGCCAGGGGGCTTGCTTTATCTCACCAGCACTGATGGACGTACTCTGTCTGGTCGGCAAACCGACTACAGTCTGCAAAGCATGGGGGCCATTGCCCGCGTCCACCCCGCGGCGCGTGAGCAAGGGCTACGTCTGCTAATTGGTAACCTGCTGGTGGAGGCCGGACGGAGAGGCTTGAGTGTGCAGCCTGTCTTCTCATTCTTCGCGGGCGAAATTTATCGCGTAATGGTGCGCCTGGTAGCAGGAGCCCCTTTTCCCAGCAATCACTATGCCTTCATCGGCTACTGTCACCACTGCGGCCATTACGAAAAGGTGAGCTGGCGTGCCCTCAGTCGCGCTAAATGCCCTGAAGACCAACCTCTTACTTTGAGTGGTCCCTTGTGGTTAGGCCCCCTCCATGACTCTGTATTGGTGCAACGAATGGCTGAACTTGCTCGTCTCTGGCGATGGCCGCAGCGGGTCCAGCTTCTAGAAACTATGCAGGCTGAGGCAACTTTGCCGCCCTACTACTACACCCTGCGGGAACTAGGACATCGCAGCAAACGAGATGTCCCACCACGCACTGCATTGATCGCTGCCCTGCAACAGGCGGGCTACGCTGCCTGTGCGACCCACCTGGAACCGCAGGCCGTCAAAACAGAGGCCTCCTTTCGCATCTGCCAGCAGCTAGCCCAAGAGCTAAGCCCCCGTTCAAGCAATCAGGAGGACATTGCCTGATCGACCAGTTGCCCCTGGCCCAACCGACTGAGAAAGCGCAGAGCTTGCACGACGTAGCTAGCACAGTGGTAGGGGGAGCTGTCATAGAAGGAGCGCCAGGCCTCACCCTTGAACTCGTCATAGCGTTCGGCACGCTCTGGAAAGCGATCTAAGAAGGCCAAACGCACAGCATGACCGATCAGCACATCAAGAACAATGTATTCCTCAATTTGCAGATTACGATTGGCCTCCACCATGGTTGCCAATTGCATAAGCGTTTCTATATTGAGCTGGCGATATTCAGGCGCTTGAATTTTGTTGAGCAGATGCTCGACTCGCAGCGCGAAATTCTGCTCATCAGGGGTCATCTCAGCCAGAATTGGCTCACTATCCAGTCGGTTGCGTCGCTCTAGTTTGTCGCCAATAATCAAACCTTTACAGTGCTTGAAAAGCTGCCAAACTCGGGGATAGAAATTTTGGGGCACTCGATTGACAGTTCCCTGTAGTTGGCGCTTGCGCAACCAACTCCCGGACTGTTGCTCAACATCCTGGTTATCCGTTTCGATAATCCACTCGATAGTCTGTTCACCTTTGACTAGATGTAAGGATTCCTGTTGGAATAGCCCTCGATTGAGTTCTTCGTAGCCAGCCAAGGCTTGACGCAGATGCAACTTGACCTCGAAGGGACTGAGCTGCATTAGGCGCTCGTAGGCCTCATCTTGAGTAACATTGAGTTCACGAGCCAGCTCACTGACAATCAGCAGAATAAAGTAGCCCACGCGTAGAGTCAGTAGGCCATCGAATAACTGGGGTTCTGCTTTGATTAGTAAGCCTAAATAGATCAGAATTTCTTGACTCAGCACACGGTCTCGGATGTCCTCACCGCAGAATTCACGGATTCTCTCCATGACCTCAGCCTGTGGCATCGGCTGGGTGATCAGCGATGCCTTACTGTAAGATTTGCCCACAGTAATCTGCTTTTGGCGAACCAAAATATCAGTAACCGCATCCGAGAGACCAATATCAACTTTATTGAGTAATCCAGCTGCACGCCGCACAATTGCCCAAAGTTTCAGTTTCGCAGCTTTACTGTAGATTTCGTTCAACAGGTCGGCGACTGTAACAACCTGAGTAGGCTGACCAAATCCTGTATCGAATTGCATACCCTGCAAGCGGCACAGAGTATTCAGAAGTTCGATTTGCTCATAGAGATTTTCAGAGCGACGCAAACTGCTCAGGAGCAAATCAATATTAGTTTCGCATTCTAGGGAGAACTCTTGCGTGTAACTCAGCGGCCAGTTTTTCTCAGCATGGAAAATCAGGTAATTGCAAACCGTCGCTGCATCTTTAACTGGCGCTGCCTGAAACTCAAAATTGTGTAGAAAATCTATGCGCTCTGTGCCTGCAGTTAGCATCAATTGATGCATGGGGCCTAGTCTGACTCGCACGCCATTGCACAAGCCATCTTTCAATTCCTGCATCAAATTCAACAATGCCTCGCTACCGGCTTCTAGCATTGCTGTCGTAATCAAGATTGTGAGCGTGGGCCGTCCTAATTGATCCCAATGGCGCTCGATGTAGGCTAATTCACTTTTGAGTTGATCAACCAAAAAATGATGATCGAGGGTTAAATAAAACTCCTGCTGGTCTAGAAACGAGGGCAGAAACACCATGGTCTCGCCACGAATCCGGAAAACTCTAGAGGTCGCCAAACTACGGGAGCGGCGTAGAGAACGGCCCGTCAATCTGAGCCGGTCGTTACGCCCGATTTGGGTATAAACTATCCCTAAATCTCGAGCAGTCCGCACCTGCATGGGTTCGAGTTGTTTGGGTGTCTGCGTTGCAATACCGTGGGCCTCTAGACGGTCTTGAAGCGCTTCATCCTCCGCCAGCAAGGCGATCTGTACAGAAAGATCACGGTACTTACCAATGCGCAGGTGACGATTTAGAGGATCAATATCCCCAACTTCTAGTAAGCCTTCAGCCAGCAATTCACCCAATAAATACAGGCTTTGTGCCCAAACCAGAGGCACATTTTCGTTGGGCAAGCGAACTTGGCTGTTGGGGACGGCCCGCTCCGCCTCAACTCGATCAGCAGGCACATAGTAGAGCTCAGGCAATAGTGACCAGCCATCGCGCTGGACCAACAGCGGTTGCAGCCGATCCCGATAATCTTGCACCTGTTCGGGGTTGTGACGGAATAGACCATCCAGCACTAGATAGGTGAAAAAGAGCGGCCATTCACACTCGATATGCTCGAATTCGCGCAACTCAAACGGTTCATAATGCAGGCGTCGGGTGTCTTCTAAGACTGTCTGATGCCCATCTCGCAAAAAGCGCTTGCACCCGTAGCGCCCTTGCAGTTTTTCAACGATTTTGGTCCGGGTGCGTTCGACCAGTTGCACATCTTCAATTGCAAAGGCTGGATAGCTGATGATGCTCAACAAAGCCGCATCAACTTCTTTGGAATTAGACTCCCGAGGCAGTAGAGATTCTAGAGTGATGCGAGCTCGAGCAATCTCATCCGGCTGCACATGGATGACTGAAGACTGACTGCCTCGTGCCCCAAATAGATTCAAGCCATTAATTGCTTCTAAAGCTGCTTTAGCCATGCCCACTGAGCTGGCATTCAGCTCGGCGTGACCGTGGTTGATCTTATTGCCCCGCTCCCAAATTCCGTAGTCGGGAGTTCGATAGGCCCGACCGATGTAATAAACCAGGTTCTGAACAAAGTTCACTTCATCAATCGTGAAGACAATGGCCAGACCTGAAGCGGTCATCTGAGCCAGCATCAACAAAAAGAGCGAGGTCGCATCTAACTGCAAATGGCCCCACTCGTCATCGCCCACGACCGTATCGCCGGTTTGCGTGTCGTATTTCGCATGCATGGCGTCGAGCAGCGATTGCGTTTCTTTGAAACGCTCTACTTTGTGAGCCTGCTTCATCATGGCTACCAGCAGGCCGCGCATCAGCTTAACGACGCTGTGCTCTAGCTCAAAGGTTCGCCCCTGATCCTCATCCAGCTTGCGATAGGCCAGCCCTAGGCCCCAAGCAGCCAGAATGCTGTAGACATTATCTCGAACCCAAGCATCGGTGTAGTCACCATGGGCAGTAACCGCGGTGCTAGCAGGCAGCAGGCCGGTAATTGGATTCTGACGTGCAAGAATAATCGCCCTAACCTGACGGTAATACTCATCCAGGCGCACTCGCAGTTCAGACGATTTTCTGACCATGGATTATTCAGACTAGCCGTAGCTGACTAGTCTACCCTATGGACTCACCGGAATGGTCTCTAGGTTAAGGCAAGCTCAAGAGAGCCTTGCAATCAGCTTCAAGAAGCGCTGGGTACGTGGGGTCAGTAACGTTCGGCGGTAAGCATCCGCAGCCTTTTTAATCGCCTCGGCCTGCGTGGGGTAGGGGTGGATGACGCCAGCAATCGTATTTAAGCCCCGCTTACTAACCATCGCCAAGGTAATCTCGCTGATCAGCTCACCCGCATGGCGAGCCACGATGGTAGCCCCCACAATTTGGTCAGAGCCTTGCTTGTGTAGAACTTTTACAAACCCTGCTTCTTCGCTATCCGTAATCGCCCGATCAACGGTGTTAAAAGGAATTTTGATTGTGCTTACAGCAATACCTTGCTGCTGAGCTTCATGCTCATAAAGGCCAACATGAGCAATTTCTGGATCGGTGTAGGTGGCCCAGGGCATTACAAGACTACTGAGCTTAGATCGCCCTAATCCCAGCGGTGAAAACAGCGTGTTCTTGATGACAATGCGCGCTGCCGCATCGGCGGCATGAGTAAACTTCCAGTCCATGCAAATATCACCCGCTGCATAGATCCGAGGATTGGTAGTTTGCAAATAGTCATTGACCTGCACGCCTCGCTTTTGGTCGTACTTGACATTGACTGCTTCTAAATTGAGACTCTCTACATTAGGAGCACGGCCTGCCCCCACTAAAATTTCATCTACGACAATAGTTTGTTCTTGATCCTTGACCTTATATTTGATGAGCTTTTCACCATTGTTTTTGCTCACTTGAACAACTTGGCTGGAGAGCACTAACTGAATTCCTTCTCGAAAGAAAGCTTCTTGTACAATTCCAGCAGCCTCGGCATCTTCGCGATCTAGAATGTGTGAGCCCTGGTGAAATAGCACCACCTGGCAGCCCAAACGTCGAAAAGCTTGAGCCAACTCACAACCAATCGGCCCACCACCAATGACGGCTAAGCGCTGGGGACGTTCTGTGAGCGAAAATACAGTTTCATTATTGAGGTATCCCGCCTTAGATAGCCCTTCGATGGCAGGGTGAGCGGCCCGTGCTCCTGTTGCAATGACTGCTTTTTTAAAGCGGAGCGTTTCACCCGCCACTTCAACGGTATTAGCACCGGAGAAATGACCTTTACCCAGAAAAACATCAACCCCTAGCTTCTGAAACCGCTGAACTGAATCATGGGGGCTAATACTAGCCCGTAGCCGTCTCATTCGAGCCATTACCGTAGGGAAATCAACCTCAACTTCCGCTAGGGGGACACGAATACCAAACTGCTGCGCATCCCGGATCTCAGCGTAAACCCGAGAGGCGCGAATCACGGATTTGGAGGGTACACAGCCAACATTTAAACAGTCACCGCCCAAGAGGTGCTTTTCAATCAGAGCAACTTTAGCCCCGAGCCCAGCCGCACCTGCCGCAGTGACTAAACCCGCTGTGCCCGCACCAATCACCACCAAGTCATAGCGTTCTGCAGGCTTGGGATTGACCCAACCCGGTGGATGTAGATTAGCAACTAGCGTCTGATTGTGCACGTCCATAGGCGAGACGGTCACAGGTTGGACAGCAGAGCGAGACATGGGCATTTTTACCTCAAATGACAGTTTCCTCTAAAGCTTTGCGTGCGATGCGCGTGACATAGAGGGTTATTGCGACTGTAGCAACAAAGCCAATAATTCGTAGGACCCATTGAGCTGTCGTGGTTGTTTGCTGCACAGAGCCAACCATCGCCAGATTGCCTGCTAATGAGCCCAGGTAAACGTACATAATCGTCGCGGGAATCATGCCAACTGAACCTAGAAAATAGTCTCGTAACGAGACACCTGTGACCCCAAAAGCATAATTTAAAAGATTGAACGGAAACAGGGGTGAGAGACGAGTTAGCAATACGATTTTGAAGCCCTCTTTGCTGACTGCTGCATCAATCGCCTGGAATTTACTGTTGCCTTCGATCTTATGAAAAACCCAGCTACGAGCCAGATAGCGTCCCACTAAAAAGGCTACAGTAGCGCCCAATGTGGCTCCTAATAACGCATAGGCTGAACCGGCTACAACTCCAAATAAAACTCCAGATCCCAATGTGAGAATTGACCCAGGCAAGAACGCAACTGCAGCCACAATGTAGATTGCAATAAAGGCAATAATACCCAAAGGGCCCAAACTGTCTATCCATTGCAAGGCGTTGCGCAGCAGCTCTGAAGGATTGAATGATTGAACCTCACCAGCTCCAGCAGCCAGGGCCGGAGTACCGACCGAGACTAGGATGACTATCACTAAGACCCAAACTAGTCCTCGTTTTACGCTTGCCTTGACCTGATCCATAAGGGCGCCCATTGCTCCAGATACACGTTTTTCTATGCGTATTGCAGAACGTATTGCAGAACCTTAACCCTTCCAATCAGTTCTTGCAGAAATCTGGTTAGTTAGACGGATTTGGGTTCGAGGTCGGTAGCTTGTTCGAGATTTGAACACTTTGCCTCAACTTCTAACTCTAGGAAGCGTTATCCCGGATACTTCAAACCAACGGTAAATTTGTGATGGTGCATACCAACCTGCTGCTCCAAGATATCCAGAGCATCTGCTATCCAGAACATCTAAGGACCCATCCCTGTGAGTGAGACTGCTGTCAAACCCGAAATCTTCGTTACCTGGCCTGACTATTACCAGAAGATTGAGCAACTTGCGGTGCAAATCCATCTATCTGGCTGGCAGTTTAACCAAATTGTCTGTATTGCCAAGGGAGGGCTACGCATCGGTGACACTTTGGCACGGCTTTACGATCTTCCCTTGGCAATTTTGGCTGCAGCTTCTTATAGTGGTCCTGCCAACCAAGTTCGTGGCAATCTCACCTTCTCCCGTGACCTTGCCATGACCACAACCAATTTGGGCAGTGAAGTTCTCTTGATCGACGATCTCGTAGATTCTGGTATCACCCTGGCTCGCGCGGTAGATTGGCTGAAGCACTACTACGGGTTTTATGTCAAGGAGGTTCGCACAGCTGTCCTCTGGTACAAACAATGCTCAGTAATCCAACCAGATTTCTATGTAGACTATCTGGCTGACAATCCCTGGATCCACCAGCCCTTCGAGCTTTACGAGCAACTCACGCCTGCTCAACTGGCCGAGCGACAAAATCAAGGTTAGCAATCATACTTCTTAAGTTTGCTTCATACCGGTGAAGTTTGCGTGAAGGGTAGGCTATGCTGGGTCAAATTTGATCGCCCCCTCAGAAGCCATGCGTGACAAGTCCGATCGCTACCGGGTAGAAGTGCTGCCGCTCAGCCGGGGCATTAAGCGTATCGGTAGCTACCTTTTGGATGCAGGTCTCCTCACCCAAGCCCAAATTGAAGTTGTCCTCAATGATCAAAAGATCACAGGCATGCGATTTGGGGAAATCGTTGCCCAACGTGGCTGGGTTAAGGAACAGACCATTGAGTACCTGATGAAGAAGGTGGTCCTGCCCGAACGTCAGGCTCTCAAAACTAGCCAGCCTAGCGAACCGACCGAGCCCCTGCCCCGGCCTAGCTCCCGTCGTACCACAGAGACCCCCTCGATTAGCAAACCCCTAACCTCTAACCCTCTGACCGACAAAAACAATGACGTCAGCTGGGTGGGCTAAGCTTGGGCCTTCAAAGCCAATCCCTCAAGCTAACCTCCTCAAGCCAACCCTTAAAGATTGAATACGCCACAATAGAGAGGTGAGCCAGGTAAACGCGCACCAACAGCTATGAGTAATAACAATCTTTTGACACAGCTTTTAATGCTGGGGGTTGGCACAACCTCTTTGATGGCAGAGAAGTTGCGTGAGGTCACCGACCAGTGGGTTAAAGATGGGCGTTTGGATGCCGATCAAGCCCAGAGCTTCGTCAACGACCTCATGCAACAGGTCAAGTCCGAGCAGGGCAATTTTGAAACCCAGATGCAACGCCAGATGCGTAATATGATGCAGGATCTGGGTGTGCCCCGTCAGGCGGAGATGGACGAGCTGCGTGGACGCCTCGACCGCCTGGAGCGGCAGGTGCGACAGATAGAAGATCGCCTCTGGCGCTAACAGCTAGGGTACGATAGACAGGTTTTACTTCAGCTCGCGAGGAGCTAATCATGAAAGGAATACTGGCCAGCTTGGCTGTTGTTGCCCTAGCTGTTACTGTCCTTGTGACTGCTCAATTCTTAGAGAGTCGTAACCCTGTTCGTGCAGATGCACCCTTCAGCTCTGCGACAGCAGCTCCAACCGTCATAGCCCAAAGTGCCCCAAGCACACCCAGCCCATCACCCAGCGAGGCCCCAATGAGCCAACCCGCCCAGAACCAGCCCAACGCAGAGGTCGTGACTACTCCCTCTGGGCTTAAGTACATTGACGAAGTTGTAGGCACTGGTACTGTGCCTCGCACAGGCCAAACCATTGTTGTTCATTACACGGGCACCTTGGAAGATGGCACCAAGTTTGATAGCTCCGTGGACCGAGGTCAGCCTTTCCAGTTCCGGGTTGGCACCGGCATGGTGATCAAAGGTTGGGATGAAGGGCTTTCCACAATGCACGTAGGTGGCAAACGCAAGCTGATCATTCCTCCCGATTTGGGCTACGGCGCTCGGGGTGCCGGTGGCGTTATTCCGCCTAACGCGACCCTGATTTTTGACGTAGAACTGCTCGGCGTCCGCTAATTAGCGGTGTTGGTAGGAGTCTTTAAAGACTAGAAGCATCACAAACGGCACCAGTCGCGGGACTGCGTCCAGTGCCCGGTGCGGTGCCAAACGCAGTGCTAGCGAATACGGTGCCAAATGCTTCTTCCCTACTTGCACGACTCGCTGGAATAGCGCTTAATGGGGTGAACGATCCCTATATCTAGCGTCTTTATGTCCTTTGTCGGCCTACACATCCACAGTGACTACAGCCTGCTAGACGGAGCAAGCCAGCTACCGGACCTAGTGAGTCGAGCTGTAGAGCTAAAGATGCCCGCCGTGTCGCTGACAGACCACGGCGTGATGTATGGTGCGATCGAGCTGCTCAAAACCTGTCGCAATGCCAGCGCTCCCATTAAGCCGATCATCGGTAACGAGATGTACGTCATCAATGGCGACATTGAGAAACAGGAGCGCCGTCCTCGTTACCACCAAGTTGTCCTTGCCAAGAACACCCAGGGTTATAAAAACCTGGTAAAACTGACTACTGTTTCCCACCTCAAAGGAATGCAGGGCAAGGGTATTTTCTCCCGTCCTTGCATCAGCAAAGATTTGCTCGAGCAGTACCGGGAAGGGCTGATTGTCACCTCTGCTTGTTTGGGAGGCGAAGTCCCACAGGCAATTTTGCAGGGCAGACCTGAAATCGCACGTAAAGTGGCGCTGTGGTACAAGGAAGTTTTTAAGGATGATTATTATCTAGAAATTCAAGATCACGGTTCTCGCGAAGATCGCATTGTCAATGTCGAAGTTGTCAAAATCGCGCGAGAACTGGATATTAAAATCATTGCGACGAATGACTCACACTTTGTTTCTTGCAAGGACGTTGAGGCTCATGACGCGCTTCTATGTATTCAAACTGGCAAGTTGATTGCCGAAGATAAACGTCTACGCTACAGCGGCACTGAATATCTCAAAAGCGCCGAGGAAATGGCGCAACTGTTTCGCGATCACCTAACCGACGAGGTCATTCAAGAAGCCCTTGCCACCACCCTAGAAGTAGCGGAGAAAGTTGAGGAGTACAAGATTCTGGGCGAGCCTCGCCTCGCTGATTATCCAGTACCCAAAGGTCATACCGCTGAAACTTATCTAGAGGAAGTGACCTGGCAGGGGATGCTGGAGCGCTTGAATCTCACTGCCGCTACAGACGTGCCCCTTGAGTATCGAGAACGCCTCGATTACGAACTGGCAATGATGCAGCAGATGGGGTTCTCCACCTACTTTCTGGTGGTTTGGGACTACATCAAATATGCACGCGATAATGCGATTCCAGTCGGTCCGGGCCGGGGCAGTGCAGCCGGATCCTTAGTCGCTTACGCACTCAAAATCACCAACATCGACCCGGTTCACCACGGCTTGCTCTTTGAGCGGTTTCTCAATCCAGAACGCAAGTCAATGCCAGATATTGACACCGATTTCTGCATTGAGCGGCGGGATGACATGATCGAATATGTCACTCACAAATACGGTGAAGATCGCGTTGCGCAGATCATTACCTTCAACCGCCTCACCTCTAAGGCGGTGCTTAAGGATGTAGCGCGAGTGCTGGACATCCCCTATGGCGAATCAGATCGGATGGCCAAGCTAATTCCGGTTGCACGGGGCAAACCGGCCAAGCTGAAGGTGATGATCTCGGACGAGACGCCAGCCCCAGAATTCAAGAAAAAATATGATGAAGACCCTCAGGCGCGCCATTGGATTGATATGGCCATGCGCATTGAGGGCACCAACAAAACCTTTGGGGTTCATGCTGCGGGCGTGGTGATTGCCTCGGAGCCTTTGGACCAAATTGTGCCATTGCAGCGCAATAACGAAGGTGCGGTGATTACGCAGTATTTCATGGAAGATATCGAGGCCATTGGTCTACTCAAAATGGACTTTTTGGGCCTGCGCAACCTCACCATGATTCAGCGCACTGTCGACCTCATTCGCAAGGAGAAAGATCCAAAATTCGACCCAGATCATATTCCTCTTGATGATCTGGCATCCTTCAAATTATTAGGTACGGGCAAGCTAGAAGGGATCTTCCAGTTGGAATCCTCGGGGATGAAACAGGTGGTTCGAGACCTGAAACCCTCCAACTTGGAAGACATTTCTTCAATCTTGGCCCTCTATCGACCGGGTCCATTGGATGCGGGGCTGATCCCAGAATTTATTGACCGTAAACACGGTCGCAAGCCAATTGAGTATGTCCATGAGAGTCTCAAGCCAATTCTGAATGAGACTTACGGCATCCTGGTCTATCAGGAGCAAATCATGAAAGTTGCTCAGGATTTGGCAGGCTATTCACTGGGGCAAGCGGATTTACTGCGACGGGCAATGGGTAAAAAGAAAGTTTCAGAGATGCAAAAACATCGCGAAACTTTTATCGATGGGGCTGCTAAAAACGGCGTGAAATCGAAAGTAGCCGAGGCGCTATTTGACCAAATGGTTTTATTCGCCGAATACTGTTTTAATAAATCCCATTCGACTGCTTACGGCTACGTCACGTATCAAACGGCCTATCTCAAAGCTAATTACCCAGTTGAGTATATGGCTGCCCTTTTGTCTTCGATCAGTGGTGATCAAGACAAGGTGCAGAAATATATTGGGACTTGCCTGAGCATGGGCATTGAGGTGCTTCTGCCGGATGTCAACCGTTCAGGCGTTGATTTCACACCTCAAGAAACCAGCATTTTGTTTGGGCTCTCCGCAGTGCGCAATGTGGGAGGCGGTGCCATTCAAGCCGTTTTGGAGGCGCGGGAGACCGGTGGTTCCTTCACTTCTCTATCAGATCTTTGCGAACGGGTTGACACGCGCACCGTCAACAAGCGGACCTTAGAAGCACTGATTCAATCGGGCGCACTAGATACCCTGCACCCCAATCGCCGACAACTGATGAGCGATCTGGAGCCTCTGCTGAAATGGGCAGCCAAACGCTCAGAAGAAAAAGCCAGTGGTCAAGGAAACTTGTTCGACTTTGGCAATCTTCTCAGCGCCACGACTACCTCGTTTGCCCCCCTACCAGATCTGCCAACCGTCGAGGATTTTGACCCCACTGAAAAGCTTCGACTCGAAAAAGAACTATTAGGTTTCTACATTTCTGATCACCCACTCAAGCCTGTTTGTAAAGCAGCTCAGATCCTGGCACCGGTGAACTTGAGTGATTTAGAAGAACAGAGTGAAGGCAGCACTGTCAGCGCGATTGCTCTAATCACTGAGATCAAGCCCATCGTCACCAAAAAGGGCAGCCGCATGGCGATTGTGCAACTCGAAGACCTCAGCGGTCACTGCGAGGCTGTAGTATTTCCAGAAGCCTTCGAGCGTGTGGGGGCAGTTTTGCAGAAAGACCAGCGCTTGATGATCTGGGCCAAGCTCGACCGTCGCGACGACCGTATGCAGATGATCATCAACGACGCTGAGCCAGTCGAGGAAGTTTGTCTGGTAACGGTCGAGCTAGAGCCGCAGCAGGCCAACAGCATTCAGGAGCTACACCGCCTGCGCACAATTCTCAACCAGCACACCGGACAAACAGGCGACGGTGAGGAGCAAGACAGCCGCAAGTTACCAGCAGGGCGGATCCCGGTGATCGCTCAAGTGGGCCAAAAAAATCGCTGCTTCGTTCGCTTAGGCCCTCAGTTCCGAGTGATGGACGAAGCTGCAGCCATTGCCGCCCTCAAGCAGGCAAACTTCCGGGCTCAGAAACAGTACCTTCTGCCTCGGTCTCAACCAGCTCAAGCGCTACGGTAAGCTTCTCTGCGATTGCCGCTACCCAGGCTTCGTCTTGGCGAGTATAGCTGCGCGGGGCGTTGGCACCGAGGATCAGGGCACCGCGCGGTCCCAGCGGTTGCACGATCACCCCTTGGGTATTGGGCGGCAGATAATTGAATTCAATTCGGCCTGGATAGACCTTGAGTGCAACTAGATAAATCGGCTTTTGAGTCTCTAGGGCTCGTTTGAGGATGGGGCCGGGCTTCACGCTGGCAGTTGGTCCGAGTACACCTCGCCGCAACAGCGTTTGTTCGTCGTACCACACGACTACGGAGCGGGTCACTGTGTTGGTGAGTAAAGTGCGGGAGGTCCAGGCTAGCTCCAGCCGAACAGACTCCGGCAGCGTTTCGGTTAGTTCGAACCCCTCTGTTCCCTCTAGTACCACCGACTCCGGCAAACGCGGCTGCACCTGCTGCCACAACAGACCTGTAAGAATTAGCAGGGCACTGAGTAAGATGCCCAGAGCATCAGAGCGAGCCTGAGAGTCTGTCAACAGGGGTGCATTCAAGCGGTTGAGTAGCAGTAAACTGCCTCCCAAAGCCCCGACGACTAACGGCAAACGGCGCAGGACAGCATTGGGGTCAGATCTAGCCATGCCAACCCAATTGCTCCAGGTCGAGGCCAGAAGCAGCCTGCACCAGTTTGGTGCGATCGGTGGGATCGGCAAGGGCAGGCAGGATTCCTAGAATCGGCACGCCTGTAATGCCACTCACGAGATCCGGCGGCGCCCACTCTGCCAAAGCTGGTTCTGGGCTATCGGGGGGCAAGTTGAGCACGATACCGCGCAGATCCACGCCGTAGTGGCGGGCAAGCGCGACGTTAGCCACAGCCTGCCCAATCGCCCCCAGCTTGACAGGAACCACCAACAGGGTCGGCAGCCGCCAGTCGCGGGCCAAGTCCGCAACCACTAGCTCACGCGTAATCGGCGACCCCAGACCACCCACTCCTTCTACCAAAACCTTTTGCTTGCGAGTTTGTAGAGCTGTAAAGGCTCGCCAAACAGCAGCTAGATCAACTGAACGGCCTTCTTGTTCCGCAGCCAGCGGGGGGGCTAGGGGTGCTGCAAAATATTGAGGGGTAATCGTGTCGCGGTCCTCACTCAGACCTAACACTTGCTGATAGTGCTCGCAATCGCCTGGCCCTGACTGAAAGGGCTTGAATACACCTAGTTTCTCTGGCGCAGCGTAGGTTTGCCAGTAAGCAGCTAGAGCAGTGGTCAGGACCGTTTTACCTGCACCAGTATCTGTGGCCGTAATTAGCAGAGATTTCAAGCGGGTGTCAGCGAAAACAGAGTAAAGATCAGCTTAGCATTTAGCAATGGCTGAGCTGAGATTAGAACTTGGGACTGAGCAATAAGGGTAGGAATTTCCCTCTCAATACTGGAGGCACTAAGCTACCAAGTCACTGCGGCGAACGCACCAAAGACAACTAAGCTAGAGCCTACAAGTTTGACCTGTCGGACTCTTTAGCAACCAAAAGTTTGAATACCGAAAGTGAAACTTACAAATGGTTACTATCTGCAGGCGGTTGATGAATAGAGAACTATTTAGCGCGGCTCTACTCATGCTGAGTCTTGTGGCATTTTTGCCGGGCTGCCAGTCTAGACAGACTGTACCTAGGGCAGTAGCAGAAATACCTGCAGAAGAAAAACCGGTCACGCTCAAGCTCAGTGGCTGGGGGGCCAGCCCTAGTGAACAGGAGCTATTGAGACAAGTTTTACAAGATTTTGAAGCTAAACATCCAGGAATCAAAGTCAAGTTTGAGGTTATCTCTGACCAGTACATGGATGTGATCAAAACTCGTTTGATTGGCGATGCAGCTCCTGATGTCTTCTACTTAGATGTGCTGGAAGCTCCTTTCCTAATGAGCAAGAACGTTTTGGAACCTCTGGATCGCTACATTACACCCGATTTTAATCTAGCTGATTTTGAGCAACCCCTACTGAACGCTTTCAAGTACCAAGGCAAGATCTATGGCTTGCCCAAAGATTTTTCGACCCTTGTTCTGTTCTATAACAAAAAGGCATTTGCCGCCGCCGGAATCACCCGTCCACCTCGCACTTGGCGTGAGTTTTCAGAAGCATCAAAAAAGTTAACCCTTGACCAAAACAAGGATGGCAGGACTGATCAATATGGCTTTGGCGTTGCTCCAGAATTAGCGCGTCAGGCTTTTATGATTAAGGCATTTGGTGGTGAATTGGTAGACTCCCAAAACTACGCTGCTTTCGCTAGTCCCGAGGCCCTCAAAGGACTGCAACTGGTAGTCGACCAGTATCAAAAAGATCGTACCTCTGCCCAAAAATCTGATGTAGGTGCCAACTCAGGCAGTGAAATGTTCGGGCAGGGCAAGGTAGCGATGGTCCTTGAGGGCAATTGGGCTATTCCTTACTTGCAGGAGAATTTTCCAGAATTAGAGTTCGGGACAGCCGAGGTGCCAACGGTCAATAACAAACCAGGCACGATGCTATTCACAGTTGCTTATGTAATGAACCAGCAGAGCCAACACAAGGCTGCGGCCTGGACCCTAATCTCCTATCTCACTGGCAAGAAAGGTATGAAAACCTGGACCAGTAAAGGCTTTGCCTTGCCAGCACGTCAGTCAGTTGCGACTGAGCTAGGGTACAACCGAGACCCTCTACGAGCTGCTTTTGTCTCAGGCGTGAGCTACGCGACCCCTTGGCAGGCAGGCGAAACTCTACCCACCATCATGAATAGCTTTGACAATCAGTTTGTAAGCGCGATGCTCGGCCAACAACCTCTACAGCAGGCCATGGTCGAAGCCCAAACCACTGCTAACCAGGAGATTCAAGCATCACAATAGCTGAGGGATTGATCATGCCCAGACCACAAAAGCAGCAACAAAATTTCAGAGAAATAGGCACTGGTTATCTCTTCATGGCGCCTGCCATTTTGGTTCTGAGCACTTTTGTTGTGTTGCCAATTCTATACGCTGTATTTCTCTCTGTTCAAAAGGTTCAACTTCTAGGCGAGATCGACTATCAATTTGTCGGCCTGCGCAATTTCGCACGCATGTTTGGCGACCCGCGCATTTGGATTGCCTTAAAGAATACAGTTCAATACGTGGCGATTGTGGTTCCAGCGCAGACTGTTCTCGCTCTATTACTCGCAGTTACTCTCAACTCAGGTATTAGAGGACAAACCTGGTTTCGTATTATCTATTTTCTGCCCACCATTACCTCGTCGGCAGTTCTAACTTTGATTTTCATGTGGATCTATAACACCAATGGCCTGTTGAATGATGTTCTCGCCTTGGTTGGTCTACCTACATACAATTGGATTGGCGATCCGGACATTGCCCTCAAGGCGATTATGTTGATGAATATCTGGTCAACCGCGCCTTTCTACATGGTGATCTATCTGGCGGCACTTCAAGATATCCCAGAGTCAGTTTATGAGGCTGCTACTCTAGATGGCGCTAACGACTGGCAAAAGTTAGTTCACATCACACTTCCCTTACTTAAACCTGTCACTTTTTTTGTTGCCACCGTTGGCATTATCGGCACCTTCCAACTCTTCGATCAGTCTTATATCTTTTCAGGTGGCTCCGGTGGTCCTAACAACTCAACTCTGACGATTGTGCTTCTGATTTATCAATATGTTTTTAGAAGCCTGAACTTAGGTTACGCTGCTGCCATTGCTTTTATGTTGGCTGCTCTAATCATTGCCTTGACTATTGTTCAACGGGGCCTATTTAAGGGAGAAAAACTTGTCTAAACGGCAAAGCGAACAATCCCATTCTTTCTCTGGGCAACAGGGAATTTTATACGGTTTCTTGGTCTTGTACGCAGTCATTACGGCGGTCCCATTCCTATGGTCTTTATCTGCTTCTTTCAAGCCATTGACTGAGATTCTAGCGGGGGGAATCAATTTCATTCCCAAGCAATTCACGCTGGATAACTACAAACGCGTTTTTATTCAAGAGCCTCTATTTTTGCGTTGGCTGTTCAACAGTCTGTTTATTGCTGTTGGTGTCACAGTTTTTAATCTGCTCTTTAATTCTATGGCAGGCTATGCTTTGGCCCGCCTTCGCTTTCCGGGTAATCGCTTCTGGTTCTTTCTAATTCTATCTGTCTTAACAGTTCCACCCCAAATTACTCTGATCCCAACTTTCTTGATTCTCAAAGCCTTGGGATGGTTGAATTCCTATCAAGGCATGATTGTGCCAGGGATGGTCAATGCCACCTTCATTTTTATGATGCGGCAGTTCTTTGTAAATTTCCCAAAGGAACTAGAGGAAGCAGCAAAGCTAGATGGCCTTACCGGGTTTGGCATTTTCTTTCGCATTGTTTTGCCATTAGCCAAGCCAGCTCTGGCAGCTCAAGCCATTTTTGTTTTCATGGGAAGCTGGAATAATTTCTTGCTGCCTTTGGTGATTCTATTTGAGCCAGAGATGTTCACTCTGCCTCTGGGGCTCAATACCTTCAAAGGTCAATACATCAGTTACTGGAACTATATTATGGCCGCGTCGATGGTTTTTACCTTACCGGCATTGGCACTCTATGCGTTTTTTAATCGATATTTCATCCAAGGAGTTACCTTCACAGGGGGCAAGCGTTAGAAACCTGTCTGCCCTTGCAAACTAGAAAGCTGCCCTTACTCTGGTTGTTGATACCAGTTTGCAAAGGCAACCTTCAAACTATTAGCCGTTTAGGCCTAAAAATTAGAGCCTCTAGGCAGCAACGGGAGTTGCTTGACGTTGCTGAGCCAGTTCCCGCAGACGACGAATCCGATCCTCAGTCGCTGGGTGGGTACGGAATAGGGTCTGCAAGCCTTTGGTCGAGAGTGGATTCACAATCAATAAGGGTGACATGGCTGGGTTGCCATTCATGGGAATCTGATGGCCCATCTCTTCTAGTTTTTGCAAAGCGCTAACCAGGGCCAAGGGATTACCCGTGAGTTGAGCTGAACCGAGATCAGCCGCGTACTCACGGGTGCGGGAAACTGCAAATTGGAGCAAACCAGCGGCCAGGGGAGCCAAAATGACCAGAAACAGCAGACCTAGAGGGTTACCGCCTCGACGATCATCACGAGTGACTGGGCCGTACAGGGCACCAAAGGTGAGGATTCGGCCCAGAAAAGTGACAGCCCCAGCCAGGGTGCCTGCAACTGCTTGCGTCAACGTATCTCGGTTGCGAATATGCGTGAGTTCATGGGCCAGTACCCCTTCGAGTTCCTCTGGGGAGAGCGCCTCGAGAATGCCCTGAGTCACTGCTACAGCAGCATGTTCAGGGTCACGACCGGTCGCGAAAGCATTAGGCGACTGAGTCGGCACAATGAACACCTTAGGCATGGGAATCTCCGCCCGTTCGCTGAGCGAAGCGATCATGTCAAACAGTTCCGGTGCCTCATGCCGCTGTAAAGGTTGGGCGCGGTAGGCGGCAAGAGCAGCTTGGTCGGAGTAGAACCAAGAGCCGAAGCTGGTGATTGCAGCAAGCGCTAAGCCGATGTACAGACCCTGCTCATCGCCAACTAACAAGTATCCACCCAGAACCAACAAGCCGCTGAGAAGCCCCAGCAGCGCCGCTGTCTTAATTTGATTCATGCCCAACATAGTTTATATCAGTAGTAATATCAGAGATTTTCTTCAGGTTGCTCTTAAATTCTCAGATCTATAGAGGGCCTGTGCTCTACCTCATGAGAGAACTTAATGCGAGAACTGGAGCGCGTGGGAGAACTGGAGTGAAACCGCTAGAGTGGAGCAGGAAAACTCTAAGACTGGCTCGTTTCGCTCTCTCACAAAAGCTTTATGTCTCTTTTAGGTAACCTACGTCGCTATGGCCTTCCAGGTCTATTTTTCGGCCTCTGTTTGAGTGCTGTATTTTACTTTGGTGGCCCTAATCATTCTGCTCAGTTAGCTGCGTCTGCAGCGCCCTCACCAATCGCTGTAGCAGCGACTCCAGGTGCACCCCCGAATGCACAATCACTGTCAACTACAGAGAACGTACGTAAGACAGTTTTGGCTAATGGCCTAACTGTTCTGACCAAGGAAATTCATACCTCACCTGTAGTTAGCGTGCAGGTTTGGTATCGCGTTGGTTCTCGTAACGAAACCGCTGGACTGAGCGGCATTTCTCACCAACTTGAGCATTTGCTATTCAAAGGAACAACCCAACGTCCTATCCAATTTGGACGTCTATTTAGTGCTCTAGGCAGCGCCTCTAATGCTTTCACCAGCTATGACGAGACAGCTTATTTTGGCACCGTCGAACGAGACAAACTCGATGCGTTGCTCACGCTAGAAGCTGACCGGATGGAAAACTCGCTGATCAATCCTGAGTCATTGACCAGCGAGAAGCGAGTGGTAATTTCAGAGCTACAGGGTTACGAGAATAGCCCTAACTACCGACTTAACCGTGCGGTGATGCGAGCTGCTTTTCCCCAACGAGCTTATGGCCTCCCGGTCGGTGGCACTAAAGCGGATGTTGAGAAATTTACAGTAGAGCAAGTTCGCCAGTATTACCGCACCTACTACAGTCCCAGTAATGCCACCTTGGTGATTACGGGTGATTTTCAAACCGAGCCAGTTCTAGCCGCAGTGCAGAAGGCTTTTGGTAAAGTCCCTAAGCTTGGCACTACAGCACAAGCGCCAGCAGCCCAGGCTGCTTCTCCATCCAGCCAAGCAGCTAAGGCCCCATTGGTCCTGCGGGAACCGGGCAGTGCTGCCCTGTTGAAGGCAGTCTACCCGCTGCCCAACGTCAACCACCCCGACGTGGCAGCTCTAAACGTACTGGATTACGTCCTCACCGGTGGGCGCAGTTCCCGTCTCTATCAAGCTTTGGTTGAATCAGGCTTAGCCAGTGATGTCAGTGGTTATGCCGCAACCTTAATTGAATCCGGTTGGTACGAGCTGAATGCCACTGCTGCCCCTGGTCAAAATCTCAGCAAAATCGACCAGGTGCTCCAGCAAACCCTGACGGCGCTACGCGATCGGACAGTGACTGAGGAGGAGTTGAAGCGCGCTAAGACTCAACTGCAAGCAGCCATCACCCTGCAAAGCCGTGACATCACCAGTCAGGCGTTTCAGCTGGGCGATGACCAGACCAGTGCAGGCGACTACCGCTATCGAGACCACTTTCTAGCCGCAGTCGAGCAAGTCCGTGCTGCCGATGTCCAGCGAGTCGCCCGCACCTACTTCAGCCCTCAGAGCCGCACTATTGGCTTCTTCGAACCCACGCAAGTGGACGGGCGTGTTGGGACGGCAGCAACAGGCTCAACCCAAACAGCCGAACAATTCAACTTGGGGCCCCCTGTTGATCCCAGCGAAGTCGCCAAATATCTGCCACCCAGCGACTCAACGGATACGCGCACGCCCCAAGCTCTGCCTGAAACTGTTAGCCTGCCCAATGGTCTGCGCGTACTGCTGCTACCCGACCGCAGTACACCGACGGTCACTTTGAGTGGCTATGTTCAGGCTGGGAGTGAGTTCGACACGACTGCCAAAGCTGGGCTCGCCAGCCTAACTGCTGAGAACCTGATGAATGGTGCCCAAGGCAAAGATGCGCTGACTCTCGCGAAGACCCTAGAGGACCGGGGGGCCAGCTTAGGTTTCAGTGCAAATCGGGAGGGAGTCATAATCAGCAGTAATGCTTTAGCTGCCGATCTGACCACTGTGACCCAAACCTTAGCGTCTGTATTACAACAAGCTACTTTTCCGGCTCAAGAATTGGAACTGAGCCGCCAACGGGCATTAACGGCGCTGAAAGTTGAATTAGATAACCCTGCTCGTTTGGGCCGTCGTGCTTTCCAACAGGCCGTCTATCCAAACAACCACCCGTTCTATGCCTTCCCTAGTGAGGCGAGCCTTAAAGGGATTGACCGGTCAGACTTAGTAAATTTCTACCGGGCACACTACCGCCCTGATACCACGGTGCTTACTCTGCTGGGGGACTTTGAGCCTAGCCAAGCCCGTGCCCTGCTTGAGCGCGAGTTCGGCTCCTGGCAGGCGAGTGGTAAGCCTCCGGCACTGGAGTTTCCCCCTGTACCATTGCCCAAAGCGGTGGTTCGGCTCAATCCAGTCCTGCCGGGTAAGGCGCAGTCGATCACCTATCTCGGCTACAGCGCCATCGACCGCAAAGACCCTCGCTTCTATGCAGCCCTAGTGCTCAACGAGATTCTGGGGGGCAATACCTTGGCGAGCCGCTTAGGAACCGAAATTCGCGACCGTCAGGGCCTGACCTACGGCATCTACAGCTATTTTCAGGCTGGAATTAATGCTGGTCCCTTCCTGATTCAGATGCAGACTGCCCCTGAAGACGCACAACGGGCTGTTGACAGCACCCTCAGGCTACTGAAGCAACTGCGTGACCAGGGTGTCACCTCCAATGAACTGGCAGCGGCTAAACGGTCAATCACCAACAGCTATCCGGTTGGCTTAGCAGACCCTGATAGCGTGGCAAATACGATTTTGATGAACGCAGTCTACGGCTTAGGGCGGGAAGAAATTCGCCAATTCCCTAGCCAAATCGAAGCCGTAACTCTACAGCAGGTGAACCAGACTGCCAAAGAGTTGCTGAGCCCCGACAACCTAGTGGTTGTCACTGCAGGTCCAGCTGTTAGCGGCACGGGTGCCTCAGCGCCTCGTTCCTAGGCCCAAAATTTCGTAAAAGCGCGTAAACCAATAAGTAAGGGCAGGGATTGATCCCTGCCCTTACTTATTGGCTCTTATTCAATGGTTCTTATCCAATTGGTTCTTCAACCTACTCAACTAGCAGACCCCGTTTAGTTTGGCGAGAGCGAATGTCTTCCAAGTTGCCCAAAGGAATTGAATTGATCAGCGCTCGGGTGTAGTCCTGTTGCGGCGATTGATAAATCTCTTCAGCAGGACCGATCTCTTCGATTTTGCCCTTGTTCATCACGATGATGCGGTCGCTCATGAACTTGACCACACTGAGGTCATGGGAAATGAAGATGTAAGTCAAACCGAACTCTTCTTGTAGTTCCTTGAGCAGGTTGAGAACTTGAGCCTGTACAGAGACATCTAAGGCTGATACAGACTCATCACAGATGATGAACTTAGGGTTGAGAGCCAAAGCCCGAGCAATGCAAATCCGCTGCCGCTGACCACCCGAGAACTCGTGGGGAAAGCGATTCATGGATTCTGGGCTGAGGCCAACTCGTTCTAGCAGATAACCAGCCCGCTCCCGACAGGCTCGGCCACCCATCTTCACGCCCTCGTCGTTTTTGTGCAGGCGCAAAGGCTCCATGATTGCATCGCCAACGCTCATGCGCGGATCGAGTGAACCAAAGGGATCCTGGAAGATAATCTGCATATCTCGACGCAGCTGACGCAACGCCGATTTACCCAAACTGAGCACATCCGTGCCTTCAAACAAGACTCGCCCGCCCGTTGGTTTCACTAGACGTAGCAAAGCTCGTCCCAGCGTCGTCTTGCCACAGCCCGACTCACCTACCAGGCCCAAGGTTTCGCCTCGATAAACCTCAAACGAGACGTCGTTCACTGCCATAACGTAGCGCTGGGTTTGGCCAAAAACGCCGCGCACGGGAAAGAATACCTTGAGATCTTCGACCTTGAGTAGAGGCTCTTGAGATTGAAGTTGGTTGTTGCGCTCACGCAGCTCAGCGGTGCTGACTTCAGTGTTGAGACGTTCAGATCTAGCATCATCCAGAGCCCGTTCGCTGAGCAGAACTGCGCCCGTGGCATCGACACTTTCCTGCATGAAATCCGATACCGTTGGCAAATACCTCAAGCGTTTATCCAGCCGCGGACGGCAGGTGAGCAAGCCCCGCGTGTAGGGATGTTGGGGCTTAGAGAAGATGTCCAACACGCTGCCATACTCAACCACCTTGCCCTGATACATCACCGCTACAGAGTCAGCGATTTCGGCAATCACACCCAAGTCGTGAGTAATGAACAGAATCGACATCCCCCGACGATCGCGCAGTTCCCGCAGCAGGTCCAAGATCGTCGCTTGAACAGTCACATCTAGTGCTGTGGTTGGCTCATCGGCAATTAGGATATCTGGGTTGCAGGAGATTGCCATCGCGATCATGACCCGCTGCAGTTGCCCACCGGACAGTTCATGCGGGTAGCGGTCGAGAATAGCTTCTGGCGTCGGCAATTTCACTTCGTCGAACAGCTCCACCGCTAGCCGTCGTGCCTCTGTC